>NZ_CP121464.1:4800000-5105157 GCF_029690045.1 Janthinobacterium rivuli | reverse complement strand
CCGCGTCCAGGCCGATGAATTCGCTTTCCGTTTCTGTCGTCAGGGAGCGCACATGCTGCAAGCCGCGGCCCTGCGTCGATTGCGCATAGCGCAGCAACGCGCCGGCCGCGCCGAACGCGGCGCCGAGGCCGTCGGCGCCAAAGCCCGTCAGGGTCGCCACGCCTAATTGATCCAGCAGGGCCTTGTGGCCGCCGACCACGTCGAAATGCCAGTCCGGCACGCGGTTGATGTGCGTGCCCGCGTAATCGTCGAACAGGTTGCCATTGTCGCCGCTCAAGATTTCAGCCGGCACGATGCGCTCGAGCTCCTGCTGCAAGCGTACGGCCACGGTGCTGCTGTCGCCGGAAAACTCCATCAGCTTCAAGGCGCCGCTGGCCAGCGACAGCCAGGCCAGGCCTGTGGTGACCGTCTTGCGCTGCGTGATGCTGCACATGGCCAGCAGCGGGCGCTCAGCCTTCTCTGGCAGCAAGTCCGCATCCGTCAGGGTGCCGGGCGTGACCACGCGCATGACCTTGCGTTCGACGGGCCCCTTGCTGGTGGCCGGGTCGCCGATCTGTTCGCAAATGGCCACCGACTCGCCCAGCTTGACCAGCTTGGCCAGATAGCCGTCGAGCGAATGAAACGGCACGCCGCACATCTTGATGGGATTGCCACTGGCCACGCCGCGCGCCGTCAGGGTAATGCCCAGCAGGCGCGACGCTTTTTCCGCATCCTCGAAAAACAGCTCGTAGAAATCGCCCATGCGGTAGAAGACCAACATCGTCGGGTGGTTTTCCTTGATGCCTAAATATTGTTGCATCATTGGCGTAAGCTTTTCAGCCGAATTTTTCTTTGCCGCGGCGGCGTTGATTTCTTTTGGGACGGTGGTCATGTGTTCTTTGTCGTTGGTCCGGCGGCAGGAAAGGCATGCCTGCCGGGCTGTGGGTGGTGCTGTGTGCGTGCCAGGCCGCGCCAGAGGGCGGAGCTTGGGTTCAAGGCCGTCATTTTACCGCTTTCGGCGGGCGGGGCGGCGTATTGCGTGCGGATGTGAAAAAGCCGCGCGGATGGAGGTCGGCGCGGCTTGAATATATTGTTGATCATTGCGCCGGTAGCCTGCTTCTTGACCTCGGTTATACCTGTTTTATAGGTTTGAAGGAAAGGCCTAATGTACAGGCTATTAGGTGCTGCAGTTCTCTGTCTCAGGCTTCCTAAGCAAGATATCCAGTTGTTCGACCTAGCTTAATGGAGGAATGTATCAGCCTTAGTCGGCGACTGTGCCGGTTAGGTATCAACCTTCCCGCCCACGGACGCTTCAGGGTCAAAACTGAAGACGCGCAATTCCGGCAAGTCTTGTTCTCCGCGAATGATGCGCACGGTCAGCACAAACGAGAGTTCCCAGCGGCCCTTGCTCTGGCCGACATCAAGATTGTGCTTCCATTCCTGGCGGATGCGGCGCAGATCTGGCAGGGCTGGATCAGGCGGCAATACATGGGATTCAAAATCCAGAGGCACCTGATACGTGGCGCCAGCGACTTGCAGGAAGGGCGACGGCAGTGAGTAGCGGGTAGGTACGTCGGGGCCGATCTGGGTCAGCTGGGGTATGCTTATAAGGCTGCAATCGACGATCTGGAAAGAGGTGAAGCCACTTTCTTTGCTGCCACAGCAATTGACTTCCAGGTAGACGTGTTGGCCTTGCTGGAAATGTACGCCACCCATGTAGGGGCCGTGGCGCGGGTCGGCGCTGCCGTCGCAGGACGTAAACGCATAGTCGAGTTGGTTGGTGATCTGGTCTGCATCAAAGTGGACCGATAACTTCATCCAGGGTTTTTCGTACGTCATGTTTTCCGGTTTCTTTCCATATTAATTAGTAATTTCTGATAGCGAGCATCTCGCCTTAGTGTCAACAGATCGGGTGCGGATTCGATCAGGTTGAGGGGGTAGCCGCGCTCTATGGCCTGTCGCAACGCCGCCATCGCTTCGTCGCGTCTGCCTATCAGTTCATAGGTCAGTGCGGCCCTGAAATGGATGTCTGGCAATGTGGGAGCAAGCTGGACAGCTTGTGTTACGTGCTTCAGCGCATCGTCTTGCGAGCCCGCATAGGCTGAATATAGTGCCAGCCGCGAATTGATTTTTGGGTCGTCTGGCGAGTGGCGTAGCATCACTTGAATCAGCGTAATTGCGCGCCGGTAAGAATCGCGTGACAACTCAATCTGTCCGGGCACCCACCGCTGGGCATCCGCCAAGTTCGCCCATAGCAGGTAGTTACCGGGACTGCCTTTAGTTTCTGAGACGGCATTTTTAAATGCCTGCACTGCTCCCAGATAGTCGCCTCGATTAAACAGGGCATTGCCAAGGTTGGTATACAGTTCCCAGTCGGGATGCACCTGCAATCCTTGCTGCAGAACTTGCAGGGCTTCGTCACTGCGGTTCAAACGGTCTAGTGTAGCGCTGAGCTGGGCATAGGCATCGGCCACGTGCGGAGCCATCTGTATGTATTGACGGAAGAATTTTTCAGCGTCATGGTAATCACCTTGGTTGTAGTGCATTTTTCCCAGCAATGAAATGAAAGGGAGATCGCGGGGATATAGGGTGACGGCCTTGTCAAGCACTTCCCGGGCTTGGTCAAATTTCTGTGCTTGGATGAGCAGACGTGCCTTGCCGTACATGCCCAGTGGGTTGTTCGGCTCAAGGTTCAGTGCCGCGTTGATTTCCTGCATCGCTTGCTGACGTTTACCATGGTATTCAAGAGCCCAGGCCTGTGCCACATGGGCAAGCGCCAGCTGATCGTCGGTTGCTAGTGCTTGTTTTGCTGCAATATCCGCGCGTTGCAACCAAGTTTCATCACGATTGGTACCCAGATAGCGCAATGTGAAAACCAGCGACAGGCCCGCATTTGCCGCCGCGTGCTCTGGATTTTGTTTGAGTATGGTGCTGAAATGTTCAACAGCCTGTTTCTGGTTGTTATCCTGATCGAACGCGCGTAGGGCCTCCATCCCCGCCGCCATGCTGGCCATTTCCGAATACGGCGCGGGCGCCTTTTCACCCGTGACGAACGATTTGACGGCAGGAAAAATATTGGGCAATTGCCATCCGGCCAGTACCGTCAGCAGCGCCACGCCCGCCCCCCATTTCAGGGTGCGCTTGCGTGGCAGGGGCAGGCGGATGGAGACGCTGGCGGGCGGTTCTACCTTTACCTGCGTTTCGTCGGCAAGGGGCGTGGCCAAGGTGAGCGGTTCGCCGCGCTGCGCCCCGATCGCCTCGCGCACGTCGCGCATGGTGCGTGGCCGTTCGGCCGGGTCGTGCGCCGTCATCGCGCGCGCGAGGGCGTTGATGGCGGGCGGGACGGAGTCGGGCAGGTCGGGCCAGGCTTCCGTCGCCTGCATGTGGGCGGCGGCCAGGGCCAGGCCGTTCAGGTGGGCGAAGTGGCGCTGGCCGGCCAGCATTTCGTACAGCATGGCGCCCAAGGCATACACGTCGCCGCGCGTGTCGGGCAGGCGGCCCATCAGGCGCTCGGGCGCCATGTAGGCGATCGTGCCTTGCAAGTCGCACAGGGTGGTCGTTTGCGTCGCTTGCGGGTCGATGTGACGCGCCAGGCCGAAGTCGAGGATGCGCACCTTGCCGCTTGCCTCCAGCATCAGGTTCGACGGTTTCAGGTCGCCGTGCACGAGATCCATGGCGTGCGCCTCGTCCATGGCGTCGGCGATCTGGTAGGCGATGTCGAGCGCGGCTTGCAAGTCCGCCTTGCCGCTGTGCATGAACTGGCCCAGGGTCTGGCCTTCGACCAGTTCCATGACGATGGACTGGCTCGTGCCCTGGCCCTCGATGGCAAAGATGCGCACGAAGGCCGCATGCTTGAGCGAGGCGGCCAGGCGCGCTTCATTGATGAGTTTTTCCGGATGCAGCACGTCGGCTTGCGGTTTCAGGCGTTTCAGCGCCACGCTGCGGCACAGCTTGGCATCCCAGGCTTCGAATACATGGCCGAAACCGCCTTCGCCCAGCAAGCGGCGCACTTCATAGTGCCCGCTGATCTTGTCGTCTTGCGGTGGGGTCTGACGCAGGGAGTCGAGCAGTTCCATATACCTTGGCTTCAGAGTGCATCAACGTGGGCGTCCAGCATCGAAAAGGGGTAATGCGATGTTTGAATGCTCAAGATGATTGATTTTGAGTAACTTCCTGATTTAAAACGATTGTTTCGAATAAGTCAATTAATATTGACAAGGAGTGAACAAAAGTTGCCAATGCAGGCGATTGCCATTTCGGCGGCGGGCAAGCCGTCAATGTGCTCGAACGCAATGACGACTGTGTCGTCGCGCCCGATAATGCCGATGGGAGCGGCACCGTATGGACCGGTGCCGCGGTCGGCGCTGGACAGGAACAGGAGGCAGTATGCGTGGCGTGATCCGCTTGAACGACCCCACCAGCCATGGCGGCAAGGTGGTGGGGGCTGCGCCGGACAGTACGGTGCTGGGCGTGGCCGTGGCGCGCAAGGGCGACCCTTGCGTGTGCCCGATCAAGGGCCATGTGCGCTGCGTGATCGCCGAGGGTGATCCGCAGGTGCTGATCGATGGCGTGCCCGTGGCCTTTGACGGTCACAAGACCAGCTGCGGCGCCAGCCTGATGTCCACCGTGGGCAACAGCGGGCGGGGCTAGACGACGCAGGCGTCGATGGCCGCGCCCAGCTTGTCGACGATTTCATCGACGTGGTTGGCGGCTATGATGTAGGGCGGCGCCAGCAGGATGTGGTCGCCGTGCAGGCCGTCGATGGTGCCGCCCATGGGGTAGCACATCAGTCCGTTTTGCATGGCGTGCGCCTTGATGCGCGCGTGCAGGCGGCGGGCCGGGTCGAACGGCTGCTTGGTATCGCGGTCCTGTACCAGTTCCAGGCCCAGGAACAGGCCGCGGCCGCGGATGTCGCCCACGTGCGCATGGCTGTCGAAACGCTGGTGCAGCCTCTCTTGCAGCAAGCCGCCCATGGCGCGCACGTTGGCCAGTAAATCGCGTTCCTCGATCTGCCGCTGCACTGCCAGAGCGGCGGCGCAGGCCGTGGCGTGGCCGATATACGTGTGGCCGTGCTGGAAGAAGCCCGTGCCGGCACGGACGGTGTCGCGGATATCCTTCGATACCATGACGGCGCCGATGGGCTGGTAGCCGGCGCCCAGGCCCTTGGCGATGCAGATCAGGTCGGCCGTGACGCCTTCCTGCTCGCAGGCGAACAGGCTGCCCGTGCGCCCCATGCCGCACATGACTTCATCGAGGATCAGCAGGATGCCGTGGCGCTGGCAGATGTCGCGCATGCGCGCAAAATAGCCGGCCACGGCGGGCAGGGCGCCGGCCGTGGCGCCGACGACGGGTTCGGCAATGAAGGCCATGACGTTGTCCGCACCCAGTGCGGCGATATGGTCTTCCAGCTCCTGGCCCAGGCGCGCCACGTAGTCGCCGTCCGTTTCATAGGCTGACTGGTCGCGCCAGGCGTAGCAGGGAGAGACATGGGTCACGCCAATGAGCAGCGGCTCGAACTGCTGCCGGCGCCAGGCATTGCCGCCCGTGGCCAGCGCACCCAGGGTGTTGCCGTGATAGCTCTGGCGGCGCGCGATGACGTGGCGGCGCTGCGGCTGGCCCCGTTCGACGAAGTACTGGCGCGCCATCTTGAGCGCGCTTTCCACGGCTTCCGAGCCACCCGAGACGAAATACACGCTGTCGATGCCGGCAGGCGCGCGGGCGACGAGGAAATCGGCCAGTTGCTCCATCGGCTCGCTGGTAAAAAACGCGCTGTGCGCGTAGGCCATGCTGGCGATCTGCCGCTGTACGGCGGCAATCACGGCCGCATCGGAATGACCGAGGCAGGAGACGGCCGCGCCGCCGCAGGCGTCCAGGTAGCGCTTGCCATCCGCATCGATCAGGTAAGGGCCATCGCCGCCCGTGGCGACAGGATAGCTGGCGGTCAGGCTGCGGTGGAAGACATGGCTCATGGCATCGCTTTCTTATCGGCAAGGTAGATGGCCGATTATAGGAGGCGCCGCGCCGCAATGCAACGTTTGATGTATATTCGTTTTAATTTACATCATTTGATGTTTTTGCGTAGGCGCCCAGCGTCCGCAGCTGGCTTTCCGCCGCACCGATGGCGTGTACGCCGTCCGGCCCCGCGCGCGCCACCAGCAATTCCACCAGGCTCTCCACGGCCGCGACGCCGGCCACGATGGAGGGGAAGAACGACGGGCTGTCGACGGCGATGACGATGCTGGCGTCAGCCTGCAGGGCCAGCGGCGACATGGCGCTGTCGCTGATGGCGACCACCTGGCAGCCGGCCTGGCGCGCCGCCTGCGCCACCAGCAGCGCTTCGCTGGAATACGGCGCGAAACTGATGACGACGACGGCTTCGTCCGCCTGCAGGGCGCGCAAATCCATTTCCAGCGTGCCGCCCTGGCCGCTCAGCAGCTGCACGCTGGGGCGCAGCAAGCGGTACAGATAGTGCAGGGTGTAGGCGATCGGGTGGGCGGCGCGAAAGCCGGCCACGTGCACGCGGGGCGCCGCCTGCAGCAGGCCGGCGGCCGCATCCAGAGCGGCGTGGTTGGCGCTTTCCGTGGCGGCCAGGTTGCGCTGCTGCGCCGTGAAGACTTCGGTGACCAGATTGCCTTCCTTGCCAGCCAGCGCGCCGGCTTTTTCAGCATACCCGGCCGGCCCGACGCGCAGGCGTTCGACGAAGATGGCTTTGAGTTCCGGCCAGCCGGCAAAGCCCAGTTGCTGCGCCAGGCGCACGAGGGCGGCCGATTGCACTTGCGCGCGCGCGGCGATGCTGCGCATCGACGACACGGCCACTTCGTCAGGGTGGTCGGCCAGGTAGCGCGCGCCGGCCTGGAATTGCGGGCTCAGTGCCGCATGGCGCGCCTTGATCAGGTCCATCAGTGCCGCATAGGAATCGTGGGGTGTCGCTGCCTGCATCGCCGTGCCTCATTGAATAGGTTGCGGCGATGGTACAGGATTCGTCAGCGCGCCGGTAGCGGCGCGCCTTGCGCCAGGGCGGCCGTGCGCGGACGCAGGCGGGCAAACAGGTGCGGCCCGGCCGGCTGGCGGCGCGGTCCCGTCGTCAGCACGCGCAGGGCGGTGGGCAGCGGCACGTCGTGGCAATGCAAAAACAGGGCGGCGGCGCCCGTGCCGGCCATTTCCTGCAAGGCCAGCGCATGCTCGACCAGCGCCGCCGTGCGCATGTCGAGCCGCACCGGGATGTCGGGTTGAAATAGCTGTGTGTCGACGTGCCGTGCATCGCGCATGCTGTCCCCGCCGGGTTCGATGGTCAGACCGCCAGCATAAAAGCACCCCGGCGCCACCACTTTGCGTTAAATCAATTCCTGTGTCGGATAGATTCCACAAGGCAAAAAAAACGCCAACCGTTGCCGGCTGGCGCTGAAAACCCTCGCAGGAAGAAAGGGTGGGGGACTGGCTAGTAACTCCAGCGGAGGGACAAACCGACAACCTTGTCATAGCGCCGCACATCGCGCACATAGTCCGGCGTGTCGTGATAGTCGCGGTAGGTCGAGTCGAGCAGATTGTTGGCGTCCAGGGTCACCGTGGTGTTCGGATTGAGCTTGTACGACACCGACGCGTCCAGGGTTTTCGTGGGCGCCACGGTCAGGTGGATGCCCTTGCCGCGGTAGTTGTAGTCGTCGACGTACTTGTCGCGCCAGCTGTAGGCCAGGCGCGCTGACCACGGTCCCTGTTCGTACAGGCCGACGATGTTGGCCGACCATTTCGACATGCCCGTGAATGGATGTACGCCGCCATCGAGTTCTGCCAGCTCGCCCGTCATGTAGGTGGCGTTCGCTTGCAGGCCCAGGCCGCTCATCCAGCCGGGCAGCTTGTCGTAGAACTGCTGATAAGCCATTTCCAGGCCTTGCAGATGGCCCTTCGAGGTGTTGCGCGGACGCGTGATGTCGTACTCGATGCCGCCATATGTTTCCTTGGCCGATCCGGACAGGATGTAATTCTTGAAGTTGTGGCGGAACACGGTGGCCGTGACGGAGCCCGTCTGCGCGAAATACCATTCCAGCGCCACGTCAAGGTTCTTGCCTTCCACGGGTTTCAGGTCGGGATTGCCGCCGCCGCCCGTCGGGCGCACCATTTCCAGGCTCTGGCCCAGGCTCACGCCGGGGTTGAAATCGGCGAAGTTCGGGCGCTGCACGGCCTTGCCGGCCGTCAGGCGGGCGATCAGGTCCTGGCGCAGCATGGCTTTCAGGGTCATGCTGGGCAGCACGTCCGTATCCGAGGTTTTTACGCGCACGGGCGTGATGATGCCGTTTTGCGAGGAATTGCCCTGCAAGTCCTGTTTGGTCTGCACCACGCGCACGCCCAGGGTGCCATCGACCGGCACTTGCGCCAGGTCAAAGCCGATGCGCGCCTTGCCGTAGACGGCATTGGTTTTTTCCACATCCTTGAAGTGGGTCATCGGATCGTCGGGACTGCGTTCGCTGCTGCCCGTAAACAGCTGGCGCAGCGCGGCAGTGTTGTTGAGCATGAAGTCGCGGCATGGCGTGAGCCAGCTTTGCAGGCCGAAGTTGCCCGTGTTGTCGTGCGAGGTGCAGGCCAGACCGGGAATCGCGTCCGCAGTCATGATCGACGTCAGCCCGCCCTGGCCATTTTTTTCGCGGATCGATTCGGCCTTGCGCTTGGCCAGGCGCACGCCGCCCGAGAATTCGCGGAAGAAGCCCGTGCTGTCCATGTCGTAGGTAACGTCGCCGCGCCAGTCGGTCGAGCTGCCTTCGTCGTGGTTGTGATTGTCGTAGAAACCGAGCAAGGTGTAGTTCTTCGGGTCCGTCATGTTGTAGCCGGGGTAGCTGATCTGCGCGCCGCCGTTCACGTTCGTGCTGCCGATCACGCTGGTCGGATGGGCGAGGAAGTCGAGGATGGGGAATTCGCGCTCGAAGTTGCTGACCGTGCGCGCCAGTTCCGTCGTGGCGCGCAGCTGCGGCGTAATGTCCCAGCGCGCGCCGATGGCGCCTTGCGAACCGATCGAGCGGTCGCGCCGCGCCTGGGTCGAGCCCAGCGTGAACGGCGACCATGGGCCGTCGATCTTGCCCACCGTGGCCGCCTGGTTGGTGCCGGGGATCAGGGTGATGTCCGGGTTCTGGCCCCAGGGCAGCGAACCGACGAAGAACTGGCTGTCGAAAGCGTGCTTGATCAGGGTCGACATGCCTTCCGCATACACTTCCACCTGCGAGTTCGGGCGCCACTGGAAGGCGGCGTTGGCCGCGTAGCGCTTGCGGTCGCCCACGGTGGGGATCATGCCGACGGAATCGGGACCCGTGATGTTGCCCGCGTCGGGGCGCTTGACGGGTTCGGCGTTCCAGATCGTCTCGTCATAGTATCTGCCGCGCTGGTAGGACAGGCCGAGCAGGGCGCCGAATTCGCCGTATTGGGTCTTCCAGCGGTTCGAGACCATGCCGCCGAAGTTCGGGTCCGTCGAGCCGGACTTGTCGCGGTGCTCGGCGCGCACGTTGCCCGATGCCGTAAAGCCCTTGAAGTCGAACGGTCGGTTGGTGCGCACGTCGATCACGCCGGCCGTGCCGCCTTCGACCATGTCGGCGCCCTGCGATTTGTACACGTCCACGCGCTGCAGCATGGCTGTCGGAATGTCGGCCAGATACAGGCTGCGGCCCACGGAGGTGAACATTTCCCGGCCATTGAGCAGGGTCACCACGCCGGGCAAGCCGCGGATGATGACGGTGCCAGCCTCGCCGCCCTCGCGGCGGATCTGCACGCCCGTCACGCGGCCGAGGATTTCGGCCACGTTCTTGTCGGGGAATTTGCCGATTTCATCGGCGACGATGGAGTCGACCACCTGGTCGTTGTTTTTCTTGATCGTCTGCGCGCTCTGTGCCGCTCTGCGCACGCCCGTGACGGCGACGACGGCGATGCCGCCATTGTCGGCTGCCGCCGGTGCTGCTGCCGGTGCCGTTTCTTCCACCGGTGTGTCCACGGCGGGCGCCTGTTGCGCCCAGACGGAAGCGCTGCTCAGCAGGCCTGCGCCGGCCAGCGCGGCCACCGTCGCCTTCAAGGCCAAGCGTGTGTTTTGTGCGGACGTGCGGGTGCCCGTTGCCATCAATTGCTTCATCTTGTCTCCACCTGTATTTTAGTTATGTTGAGAACGCTGCGGCAGTCGCCGCCAGAGCTGGAACTTGCTCAGAAACATGGTAGGTGGGAATGACTTTGCCCCACAAATGACTTCTTTTTCGATGTCAATACCATTTCCGGTATCCCTGCTGCATTCATGCGCCCTGGCGGCGCGCCGCGCATTGCCGAACCTGGCGCGTGCGCGTTGCGGACGCTCCACAGGCAGTGTCAGGCGGCGCAGGGCGCGGCGCTGTGCGCCAGCCAGGCCATGAAGTGCGCTTGCGGCATGGGGCGGGCAAAGTAAAAGCCCTGCAATTCATCGCAGCCGGCGTGGCGCAGCACGTCGGCATCGGCCGCGCTTTCCACGCCCTCGGCGGTGACCGTCAAGCCCAAGGTATGGCCAAGGCCGATGATGGTTTTCGTTACCGCCAGATTCTGCGGCGAACCGTGGATGTCCTGCACGAAGCTCATGTCGATTTTCAGCTTGTCGAGCGGGAAGCGGCACAGGTAGTTCAGGCTCGAATAGCCGGTGCCGAAATCGTCGATCGACAGCGCAAAACCGAGCGCCTTGATGGCGTGCAGGGTGGCGATGGTGTCGTCCACGTTGTCCATCAGGATCGATTCGGTCAGTTCGAATTCGATCTGTCCCGGCGTGACGGGAAACTCGCGCAGCACCTCGCGCAAGGTCGCCACCAGGCCGCCGTTTTTCAGCTGGATGGCCGACAGGTTGATCGACACGGCGATGTCGCCCGCGCCCGCCTCGCGCCAGGCCAGCTGCTGGCGGCATGCTTCGCGGATGACCCACGCGCCGATGGAGACGATCAGGCCCGATTCCTCGGCGGCGGGAATGAAGCTGTCGGGCGCGATCAGGCCGTGCTGCGGATGCTGCCAGCGGATCAGGCTTTCCACGCCATTGACGCGGCTGCTTTTCGCATCGATGCGCGGCTGGTAGTACAGCACCAGTTCCTGCCGCTCGATGGCGTGGCGCAGATCGCTTTCCAGGTGCAGCTGCTGCAACTGCTGTTCCTGCATCTGCGGCGTGAACATGCGCGCGTGATCGCGTCCGCCGCTCTTGGCCTGGTACATGGCCGCATCGGCGTGGCGCATCAGGGTATCCATGTCGCCGCCGTGGTCCGGGTAGACGGCCACGCCCACGCTGCACGAGACATACAGCGCGTTGCCTTCCACCTGGTGCGGCTCGCGCATGGCCGGTATCAGCCGCGTGTCGAGCAGGGCGGCGATGGCAGCGGCGTCGCCGACGCCGTTGAGGATGACGACGAATTCATCGCCGCCCAGGCGGCTGACGGTGTCGCCTTCGCGCACCAGCTGCAGCAGGCGCTTTGAGACCGATTGCAGCAGCGCGTCGCCCACATGGTGGCCCAGTGCGTCGTTGACGTGCTTGAAACGGTCCAGGTCGACGAACAGCACGCCCACCTTTTCGCCGCTGCGGCGCGCCTGTGCGATGGCGGCCGCCAGGCGCAGTTTCGACACGTGGCGGTTCGCCAGTCCCGTCAGCGCGTCGTGGTGGGCCATGTGCTCGATCTGCCGCTCGCTGGCCTTGCGTTCGCTGATGTCGAGCGAGCTGGCGATGAAATGCGTGGTGACGCCATCGAGGCCGCGCACTGCGTTCATCACCAGCCAGGCGGGATAGCTTTCCAGCGACTTGCGCTGCACCCGGATTTCGCCCTGCCAGTAGCCGCGCCGCGCCAGGGTCCGGCGCAGGCTGTCGAGCTGTTCGGGACTGTTGTCGGGCGCGAGCAAAAAGGCCGGGCGCTTGCCGATCAGCTCCACCATGTCGTACAGCGAATGGCGGCGGAAGGCCTGGTTGACGGTGATGATGCGCATGCCGGCGTCCATCACGATCAGGCTTTCGGCCGACGCCTCGAAGACCTTGGCCCACAGTTCCAGGCGCGACTCCATCAGCTTCATCTTGTTGATCGGCGTGAAGGTCGACAGCACGGCGCGCTGGCCCTGGTAGTCGATCAGGCGCGCGGAAATCAGGGCCCACGTGGGCGTGCCGCCGCCGCTCCAGCACACTTCGAATTCATCGACGGCGCCCAAGTCGCTCAAGCGCTGGAAGAAGCGCGAACGGGCTTGCGGACTCATGCCGCCCATCCATGGATCGAGTTCCAGGCCGCCCTGCCACGCGTGCGCGGCCTGGTTCGCGTGCAGCACCTGGTGATGCGGGATCGAGGTGACCATCAGCGGAATGGGAATGGCGTCGACCAGCTGGCGCTGCGCATCGGCCGCGCTGGCGCGCGCCACCAGTTCCTGCTGCGCCATGCGCTGAAAGTCGAGCTGCTGCAGCATGGTATTGAAAGCGCGCACCAGGCGTCCCGTTTCATCCTCGCTGTCCCAGACGGCGCGCAGGCTATGGTCGCCCGTTTCGCGCACGTCCTGCGCCACGCGCGCGAGGCGGCGGATGGGCAGGGCGATCTGGCGCGCGACGAAAAACACCAGGCCCAGTATCATCACCAGCAGCAGCACGGCCGTGCCCAGGTGCAGCCACATGCGCGTAAAAAAGCCGTCCACGCGCCGCTGGATCAGGCGCTGCAATTCATTCGCCGTGTCGCGCCATGCCAGGCGCAGGGCGGCGAGCGCCACGTCGTCGTGCCGCCGCAGTGCCTGCGTGCCGGCGGGGGGGACTTGCGCGCCGGCCAGCGCCTGGGTGCTGGCGCGGAAGCGCGCCACGGCTTGCTGCAGGGCCGCGCGCGAGGCTTCCAGGTGCTGGCGCAGCAGCGGCGTGCTGGCCGCGAACGCTTCCGTATAGTCGCTGCCGATGCCGCCCATGGTGGCGTCCATGCGCCCTTCCAGGATCAGGAACTGGGTCTGCAGGCGCTGGCGCTGCGCGCCTTCGGCCGTCGCCAGTTGCAGGGCCAGGGCGCGCGTGCTGTTGATCACTTCCAGCAGCTCGGGAAAGCGCAGGGTCACCAGCGACATCGTGTAATAACTATCCAGGTCCGGGTCGAGGATCAGGTTCGACTGGTTGCCCACGCGCGTGAGCAGTGCGCGTCCGGCGACAAAGGCGGGCGAGGGCGCGATGCCGTCGTCGGCTGGGGCGGTAGTGCTGCCGGCCTGGCGCAGCAGGGCGGCAAATTGCGCATTCAGTTCGGCGCTGCGCATGCCGGCGCCGAAGCGGCTTTCTGCCTGCTCCACGGCTGCGGCCTGCGCGCCCGCTTGCGCCGTGCCGCGCGCCAGGGGCAGCAGGGCATCGCGGATCGCGGCGATGTAGTCATTGCCGGCCATCTCCTTGCGCGAGAAATCGATGGCCAGGTATTTTTCGTTGATGAGGATGCCGGAAATGAAGATGACGGCGGACAGGTCGAGCAAATAGATCAGCGCCAGTTTGCGCCCCACCGTCAATTTTCCGATCATGCGCGAGATTCTGCCCAGCATGCGTGCCCCACCTTCTTGTCAGACCCTATATGTTTTCTTATGTGCAATTTTCATGCCTGAATTTACAAGCTTGCAAGGAGGCTTTTGCACCATGCGGGTGCGCGCAGGGAGGTGGCGGGCGCCAATAAAAAGGGCGGCCCGCAGGCCGCCCTTGTGTGCGATGCGATTACGCTCAGGCTTCGGCGACGCGCTTGGCGATGTGCGCCAGCGCTTCTTCCACCTGGTCGATCAGGATCAGGCACAGATCGCCTTCGCCGAGGCGCGCCAGGGCCTTGTCGATGGCGACGAATTCGCCGTTGATTTCATCGATATGCGTGGTGCGCTTGGCGCCGTTCAAGCCCTGGCGCAGCAAGGCCACCACTTCGCCGTCGGCGCGGCCGCGCTGGCATTGATCCTGGTACAGCAGCACGTCGTCGAAGGCGGCGCCGAGGATTTCCGTCTGCTGGCGGATGTCTTCGTCGCGGCGGTCGCCGGCGCCGCTGATGACCACCGAACGGCGCTTGGCCGGCATGCTTTCCACGGCCTGCACCAGCGCCAGGATGGCGTCCGGATTGTGGCCGTAGTCGGCGATCAGGGTGGCGCCCTTGTAGTCAAAGACGTTGAAGCGGCCCGGCGCATTGTCGGCTTCATTGGCGAAGGTTTTCAGGCCCAGCGCGATGGTTTTCCAGTCCAGGCCCACGGCCCAGGCGGCGGCCAGCGATGCCATGACGTTGTCGACCTGGAAGCCGATGGCGCCGTTGCGCGTGATCGGCACTTGCGACAGGGCGATTTCGTGGCGTTCCTTGCCCTGTGCCGCGACCAGCTTGCCGTCTTCCACGTACACGACGCGGTTGCCTTGCGCGCGATGCGTGGCCATCACGGGATGCGTCTTGTCGGCGGCGAAGAAGGTCACCGTGCCGCTGCAATTTTTGGCCATGCGGGCCACGGCCGGGTCGGTGGCGTTCAGGACGGCCACGCCGCTGTCGGCCACGTTCTGCACGATCACGCGCTTCAGGACGGCCAGGTCTTCCACGGTGGTGATGTAGTTCAGGCCCAGGTGGTCGCCGGCGCCGATATTCGTCACCACGGCAACCTGGCAGCGATCAAAAGCCAGGCCTTCGCGCAGCATGCCGCCGCGCGCCGTTTCGAACACGGCCGCGTCCACGTCCGGGTGCAGCAGCACGTTGCGCGCGCTGCGCGGGCCGCTGCAGTCGCCGCTGTCGATCTGGCGTCCTTCGATGTACACGCCATCCGTGTTGGTCATGCCCGTGCGCAGGCCCGAGGTGGTGAGCAGGTGGGCGATCAGGCGCACGGTGGTGGTCTTGCCGTTGGTGCCCGTGACGGCGACGACGGGAATGCGGCCATCGTCGCCCTCGGCGAACATGGCGGCGATGATGGCTTCACCGACGGGGCGCGGCTTGCCGAACGACGGCGCCAGGTGCATGCGCAGGCCCGGCGCGGCGTTCACTTCGACGATGCCGGCGTTCTGTTCTTCCAGCGGTTTCAAAATGCTTTCGGATACGACGTCCACGCCGCAGATGTCCAGGCCCACCATGTGCGCGGCCGCGACGGCGCGCGCCGCCACTTCCGGGTGCACGTCGACGGTGACGTCGGTGGCCGAGCCGCCCGTCGACAGGTTGGCGTTATTGCGCAGGATGACGCGCTGGCCGACCGGCGGCACGGATTCGGCCACATAGCCCTGCTTGGCCAGGCTGGCCAGGGCGATGTCGTCGAAGCGGATCTTCGTCAGCGAGGTGGCGTGGCCGCTGCCGCGGCGCGGATCGAGGTTGACCTGGTCGACCAGTTCGCGCACCGTGTGCTGGCCGTCGCCCACCACCTGCGGCGGGTCGCGGCGGGCTGCGGCCACCATCTTGTTGCCGATGACGAGCAAGCGGAAATCGTGACCCGGCAGATAGCGTTCGACGAGGATATCGTCGCGGAATTCCTGCGCCGCGAGGAAGCCGGCCGTCAGCTGTTCGCGCGTGGTGACGTTGACGGTGACGCCCTTGCCCTGGTTGCCATCTTTTGGTTTCACGACGACGGGCAGGCCGATCTCGCAGGCGGCGGCCCAGGCGTCGTCCGCATCGATGGCGACGCGGCCATGCGGCACCGGCACGCCGGCCGAGTCCAGCAACTTCTTGGTCAGTTCCTTGTCTTGCGCGATGGCTTCGGCAATGGCGCTGGTGCCATCCATTTCGGCGGCCTGGATCTTGCGCTGCTTGCTGCCCCAGCCGAACGTCACCAGGCTGCCTTCGGTCAGGCGGCGGAACGGAATGTTGCGCGCCACGGCGGCGTTGACGATGGCGCCCGTCGATGGACCGAGGCGCACGTCTTCATCGAGTTCCTGCAACTGGTGCAGGGCGCCGGCCAGGTCGAACGGCGCATCGTCGAGCGCGGCCTGGCACAGCTTCTGCGCCAGGGCCAAAGCCAGGCGGCCGACGGCTTCTTCCGAGTATTCGACGACGACCTGGAAGATGCCCGTTTCCAGGGTCGGCGTGGTGCGGCTGAAGGTGACGGGGCAGCCGGCTTGCGCCTGCAGGCCCAGCGCCGCCAGTTCCAGCACCTGCGCCATCGGCGCGGCGTTGTAATTGCCCAGCGGTTGCAGCGGGCTCAGTTGCGGAAAGAGTGCGCGCAGGCGGGCTTCGAAGCCGGGCAGCTGGGCGATGTCGAGTTCCTGCGTGGTGCAGGAAACAATGGCTTCCACGGCGGTGTCGTGGCTCCAGAGGTTAGGGCCCCGCAAGGCCCGTACGCGAGATACTTCCATAATTAAACCGTAATCCTGTTGTGTTCTTGTGGGCCCGGCCATCCTGGCCGGGCTTGAGTGCTGCTTTGCCTGTTGCCGATTAGTTGCCGATGCAGCCAGGGGCCGCATCAAACGTGCGCAAGCCTGCGCAGATCAAATCGACGGGCAGGTTCAGGGCCCACGCGGCGGCCGCGACGGCCAGCACGCTGTCGACATTGCCGGCCGTGGCCGGTTTCAGCAGGTCCAGGCACAGCAAGACCGTTTCGATGCCGCCTTCGGCCAGCACGATATGGTTGCCGCGCACGAAGACGGCGCGCTGGCCGGCGGCCAGTTGCGCCGCGATGGCTGGCAAGCCGCCGTCCTGCGCATACAGGGTCACCGTGCCGTCGCACAGTTCGGCCAGTTCCAGCACGTGCGCGTTGGCCGCGTTGAGCACGGCCACGCCCGTCGGCACCACCACGTCGACCTGGCTGCGCACGGCCTTGTACAGGCCTGCTTCGTCCAGTACGTCGAAATCCTTGACGCTGTCGAGGCTGCCCATGTCCGTGACGACGCCGATCTGGCACTTGTCGTAGGCCAGGCCTTCGGCCAGGATCATGCGCGGATTGCTCTCGAACAGGGCCGTCTGCACGGTGCGGTTGAGCAGCAGGCGCTGGCCCGCGTCCCAGTTCACGCAATCGCTGCTGACGACACGGCGCTGGTCCAGATACATGCCTTCGCTGCAGACGGCGCCCGTGTGCAGACCCGACAGGTTGAGCAGTTTGCACAGCATGCGCACGATCAGGCTGGCGCCGCGCGTGCCCGTCACGCCGATCAGCGGAATGCGGCCCGTTTCCTCGGGCGCGAACAGGTGGTCGACGATGGCCGCACCGACAGGGCGGGGTTGGCCCACGCCCGGCTTGATGTGCGCCAGCAGGCCGGGGCTGGCATTGACTTCGATGATGGCGCCGCGCTGCTCTTCCAGCGGACGCGTGATGTCGGTGGTGACCAGGTCGATGCCGGCGATGTCCAGGCCCACCACGCGCGCGGCCAGCAGGGCCGCATGCACGACGGACGGATGCACGTCGTCCGTGACGTCGATGGCCACGTTGCCGTTCGGCTGGATCAGCACTTTTTGGCCGGCCTGCGGCACGGACAGGGCGGTCATGCCCTGGCGCTGCAGTTCCAGCACGATTTCACCCGATTCGTGCGGCTTGACGGTACCCAATGGGAAATCTTCGCCTTCGCCGCGGCGCGGGTCCGTGTTGATCTGCGTGTTCACCAGTTCCAGCACGGTGGAGACGCCGTCGCCGTCGACCCACAGCGATTCGCCCTTGGCGGCCGCGATCAGCTTGTTGCCGACCACGAGCAGACGGTGTTCGTCGCCCGTGATGAAGCTTTCCACCAGCACGGCCGAGCTGTCGCCCTTGCGCGCGGCCAGCTCGTAGGCGGCCTTCACGTCCGCTTCCGTCATCAGGTTGAGCGATACGCCGCGGCCATGGTTGCCGTCATACGGCTTGACGACGACGGGCACGCCGATGTCCTGCGCTTCTTCCCAGGCCGCTTCGGCGCTGCGCACCAGGCTGCCCTCAGGCACGCGCACGCCGCACGATTTGAGCAGGAATTTGGTGAGATCCTTGTCGCTGGCGATGCCTTCGGCGATCGCGCTGGTGCGGTCCGTTTCGGCCGTCCAGATGCGGCGCTGCGCGGCGCCGTGGCCCAGTTGCACCAGGTTGCCGTCGTTCAGGCGCAGGGAAGGGATGCGGCGCTCGGTGGCCGCATCGACGATGCTGGCCGTGCTCGGGCCCAGGCAGCGCGCATCGACCATGTCGCGCAGGGGCGCCAGGGCCGCTTCCAGATCGTAGGCTTCATCGTTGATGGCGGCCATCAGCAGTGTGCGCGCGGCGGCCAGGGCGGCGCGGCCCACGTGCTCTTCGCGCGTGCGGAAAGCCATCTTGTAGACGCCGCGCTGGCTGGTCGAGCGCGTCTGGCCGAAGCCCGTGCGCATACCTGCCAGGTTTTGCAGTTCCAATACGACGTGTTCGAGGATGTGGGCCGACCACGTGCCTTCGCGCAGGCGCTCGAAAAAGCCGCCCCGTTCGCCCACGCCGCAGCGGTGCTCGATCATGCCGGGCAGCCACGCCACCAGGCGCTCGTACAGGCCGGGCAGGGTATTGGATGGATAGTCTTCCAGTTCGCCGATGTCGACCCAGGCTTCAATCACCGGGCGATAAGTCCAGATGTTGGGGCCGCGCAAGTGGGTGACGCGGGCAAATTCGATGTTCTTCTTCTTGATCATGTAAGTGGTTTCTTGATAACAAGCCAGGCGTCTGGGCGCCAGATACTTTATGTTGGCTCTACAGAGACTTTTCAGGCTCGTGCTTGGTTCTTTATCCCGGGTATGCGCAGTGTGCCACTTTTAGCGGCCTCTTGTCGCGTTTGCTGCCCTTATTCTGCTGGTGTTGTCATTCTAATTGTTACTAATTGTTGCCATACTTGTTATAAAGATACCGACTCTGGGCTAAGCTGGAGCATTTGCGCAACAGCGGGCTGTTGTATACTTGCTCCTGTACGACGGACGCCCATTTTTTTGCGCCGTTTCGCCATCATTCCTTACCGGCAGGCATCCATTCGATACAATACAGGAAATTGCCACTGGTGCATCCACCTCGCCATCGCGCAGTACACAAACATTGATCGGGCGTCTGCCCCATCCCCCAAATCCCGCCCTGAAGGGCTTGGCCTCGAGCCGGAGTATGCTTTACGATGACAACTGAACTGAGTGTTCCTGCAACAACTATTCCCCTCACATCGCTGCCGGCGCCTGTAGCAGAAGCCTGGCTGGCGGAAGTGGAGAGCAACCTTTCTCCAGGGGAGAACGTTTTAAGTAGCGTTGAGGTTGACCTCGATGCGCGATTACGTTTCACAAAAGGCATAATAGTTGTCACCGAGAAGCGTTTGCTGGCCCGTTCGCCGGGCGATACCGTCTGGAAAAGTTGGTCTTTCCGCCACGGACTGCGCCTGACGCACCACGACCACGCCGGTGTCGGCCACCTGGAATTGTTCGATGACCACGGCCGCCTTGCCTCGTGGCGCTTTACCTTGGGCCAGAACCTGCATGCGATCCGCGTGCTGGAACAGTTCGTCGAGCGCCTCGACAGCCACCTGACGGGCCAGCCCGTGCTGGAAGCGGAGCAGGAAGTGTGTCCGAGCTGCAAGGCGCCTTTGGCGCCGGAGCAGGAAGAATGCCCGATCTGCGCCAAGGTGCTGCACACGCCCCCATCGACCTGGACCCTGTTCCGCCTGTGGCGCTTCGCCCATCCCTACCGTGGCCAGCTGGCCCTGGGCTTCATACTGATGCTGCTGAGCACGGCCGCGCACATGATTCCGCCCTACCTGACGGCGCCGTTGATGGACAATGTGCTGATTCCGTATCAGAACGGCAAGCACATCGACCCGTGGCTGGTGGTGTACTACATGAGCGGCTTGCTCGGTTCGGCCCTGCTGGCCTGGCTGCTGGGTTGGGGAAAGACGTATGTGCTGGCCCTGGTATCCGAACGCATGGGCGCCGACTTGCGCTCGGCGACGTATGAACATCTGATGAAGTTGTCGCTGGAATTTTTCGGCGGCAAGCGCACGGGCGACCTGATGGCGCGCATCGGCAGCGGCAGCGACCGCATCTGCGTCTTCCTGTCGCTGCATTTGCTCGATTTCGCTTCCGACGTGCTGATGATCATCATGACGGGCGTGATCCTGTGGTCGATGAACCCGTGGCTGGCCATCATGACCCTGGCGCCATTGCCCTTCATCGCCTGGATGATCCACCTGGTGCGCGACCGCTTGCGCACGGGCTTTGAAAAGATCGACCGCGTGTGGAGCGAAGTGACCAACGTGCTGGCCGATACGATTCCCGGCATCCGCGTGGTCAAAGCGTTTGCGCAGGAAAAACGCGAAGCGGCCCGCTTCCGCGACGCCAATGCGCACAACCTGGCCGTCAACGACAAGTTGAACAAGGTCTGGTCGCTGTTCTCGCCGACGGTCTCCTTCCTGACGGAGATGGGTTTGCTGGTCATCTGGTGCTTCGGCATCTGGCAGCTGTCGCGCGGCGAAATCACCGTTGGTGTGCTGACCGCCTTCATCGCCTACAGCACGCGTTTCTATGGCCGCCTCGATTCGATGAGCCGCATCGTCTCCGTGACGCAAAAATCGGCCTCGGCCGCCAAGCGCATCTTCGACATCCTCGACCACGTGTCGAGCGTGCCGGAACCGGCGCAGCCCGTGAAGCTGGACAAGATCGAAGGCAGGATCGATTTGCGCGAAGTCGGATTCCGCTATGGCAACCGGGCCGTCAACCGCGGCATCACCCTGAACATCAAGGCGGGCGAGATGATCGGCCTGGTGGGCCACAGCGGTTCGGGCAAGAGCACCCTGGTCAACCTGATCTGCCGTTTCTATGACGTCTCGGAAGGCGCGATCTTGCTCGATGGCGTCGACATCCGCTCGTTTGCCGTGTCCGACTACCGCCGCAACATCGGCCTGGTGCTGCAGGAGCCGTTCCTGTTCTTCGGCACCATCGCTGAAAACATCGCCTACGGCAAGCCGCACGCGACGCGCCAGGACATCATCGCCGCGGCGCGCGCTGCGCATGCCCACGAATTCATCCTGCGCCTGCCGCAAGGCTACGATTCGATGGTGGGCGAGCGTGGCCAGGGCTTGTCCGGTGGCGAACGCCAGCGCATCTCGATCGCCCGCGCCCTGCTGATCGACCCGCGCATCCTGATCATGGATGAAGCGACATCGTCGGTCGACTCGGAAACAGAGAAGGAAATCCAGAAGGCGCTGGACAACCTGGTGCAGGGCCGCACGACGATCGCCATCGCGCACAGGCTGTCGACCCTGCACCGCGCCGACCGGCTGGTGGTACTGGACCGCGGCCAGGTCGTCGAAGTGGGCAGTCACGATGAACTGATGGCGAAAGAGGGCGCCTATTTCCGCCTCTACGAAGCACAGGCGCGCAACAACGAACTCGCCCTGGATGACAAGGAATAAGCATGGCCAGTACAACTTTTACATTAAGCCGCGACACCTTCGGCAAGCTGGTGATGACGGATGCGGACGGCCAGGTCTTTGAAGGCGTGGCGCCCGTGCGCGCCTTCCCCATCCAGTCGCCGGACGAAGGCATTTCGCTGGTGCTGGGCAATGGCAAGGAAGTGGCGTGGATCGACCACATCGACGCCTTGCCGGAACTGGCGCGCAGCCTGCTGCAGGAAGAGCTGGAAGGGCGCGAATTCATGCCCGAGATCGCGCGCGTGAAAAGCGTTTCCAGCTTCGCCACGCCATGCACCTGGCATGTCGACACGGACCGCGGCGAGACGCAGTTCGTGCTGAAGGGCGAGGAAGACATCCGCCGCATCGGCGCCGCGTCGCTCTTGATCGCCGATAACCACGGCATCCACTTTTTGATCCGCGACATGTTCAATATCGACAAGACGACGCGGAAGATCCTCGACCGCTTCCTGTAAGCGATGCAACAATCAAAAACGGCGCCTTCAGGGCGCCGTTTTACTTTCCATATTCTTTGTCGCTGCCAGTTGCCCTGGATCTGCAGTCATTCCCTTCTCCATTTACGGCGCCGTGCAGTCTGCATGCCCTTCCCAATACATCTCATAAGTCCATTCGAGCACGTAATAATGATGTTCTCTATTCGACTGGAAATCGGGCTGGTAGCGACACGCTTTGTCGCAAGCTTATGGATCATGGAGGAATGTAGTCTGATGGTGATTATTGGTGAGATTCTTGAGGGCAATATCCTTTACACTGCCTGATTTCTAAATTGCAATATATGTTGTCATTGTAGGTATATCAGCCTGGGATTTTTATTCATGGATAAGTTTTACTTTCGACATCAGTTCGAAGAAATCGCAGCAAAAAGAAATCATCTCAAGCCTGTTTATGTCGCCTATGGCCTGATGAACTCCGGTAAAAGTTCATTGTTGAATATGTTAACGAACAATATTGAAGTGGAGTTTTTTAAGACCAATGATATTCGCGAGACGACAGAAAACAAGGAATTCGACGGGGAACGGTGCATTTTCATCGACACTCCCGGCCTCGATGCGAATCATCAAGATGATACTCAAGCCGCATCGGGAGTACGTCAGGCCGATATCGTATTGTTTGTTCATCAGCCTCAGGGTGAGTTGGAAGCAAATGAAATCAGCTTTCTGCAAACGTTGGTTTCATCGTTCGGTGAACACGCATCCAAGCATATTGTTATCGTATTAACAAAAATGGACAAGGAAGATGCGATGAAAATCGATGCGATTGCGCGCCGTATCGGTGAACAGTGTGAATCGGAATTGAATTTTTTGCCAAGCATTTTCAAGGTGTCAAATAGTCGGTATCGAGCAGGAAAACTCAAGAGTCAAGAGGTGTTGGTGGAGCGCAGCAGCATTCCTGAACTTCTTGTTCATCTGGAGAGCCTTGCTGCAAAAGCAATGTCTTCACGTCGGCGGCGCATGCAGGACGAAGTGAGCACCTTGCTCGATGCGATAGGGCTGGCGGAGCAGAAATTGCATGGCGAAAAATTGCACCTGCAAGCGCAAATTAGTCAGGGTTTTATTGGCTTTAATCAGCAAATCGGGCAATTGCGCGCTTTTCTCGATACCAAGGCATCATTTTTCGAACGAATTTAGCACTTGAGGAGCAGAAATGGCACTGCCATGGTTAATAGGCGCCGCGATCGTGGGCGCAGTGGGGGCAATCGCGACGGCAGTCAAGAGCGGAAGCAGCGAGTCGAGCTCTTCGTCCGGTAGCAGCGATAGTCGCAATACGGCAGAGGAGCGCCGCCGCCATGAGATCGCGGCCGAAAAGCGTGAGAGGGAAGAAAAGACGAAACGACAGGCGGATGCCCGAGCCCTGTTTCAGCATGAAGGTTTGGACATTGGCCGTAATTTGGCTGACTCGATGCAGGACTGGGTCAGAACCAGTGCGATTGGTCAGGAGTCTTTCAAAGCGCGTCTGACCGCATCTGGTTATCGCTTGGCCCCCGTTGCAGTCAGTCCGGACAAGCAGGTGGAAGATTTGTTGCGTCGTTCGCTGGACGCCGATGAAGACTTGAATGCGACGATACAAAATCTGGATTTCTATGCTGCTGTGTATGCAGTGCGCCTGGAGGGAGGCGTAGCGCTTGCACGCACGCTTGCCAACCTGGAGGTGCTCGCATATGAACAGGAAGAGTTGATCAAGCTCAAGCATGAGATCCGCAAATTCGAATATGAGGCGTCGCTGTCGATGGCGACCCATTCTTAAGGTAGTCAAATGTCTAAAACGGCAGTAAAAACTTCCCGTAATCGTCGGCAACTGATCGACTCCTTCGATAGCTTGAAACATAGTTTTGATGGTTCTTTGCAACATGCGCGGGACGTGGAGGCGGCATTCGAAGCAGTCCGTCGTGATTTTATTACGCGCATCTCCCGCGATTTGCATGCCACTCGCAAGCGCTTGCCGGAAAACAATCCCGTTCGCGAAGAAGTGATGGCGTTTATTGACCTGATGGAACGTACCAGTGTCGCGTGGGATGCCAAGGTAGCGGGACGTGAAAAAGGAATTGCCTTTCGCGCCCACTTTGAAGATTCCCTATTGGTGTTTGTTAATGGCAAGGTCAAGTCGGGAAAAAGCTCGCTGGGCAATTACATGGCGTGGGGCGACACCGATCCTTCGGATGAACAGAAGGATCTCGTAGCAGATACGCTAAAACCACGCTTTTTTTCGCACGCGAAATCCGATGTCGCTGGAGGTGACGGTGAGAAAGAAGCTGAATTGCGTCGCGAGTTCCGTGTAGGCGCCACCGAAGCCACCAGTTCCATTCAGGGTTTCTCATTGCCGGGACTGACGTGGGTCGACTCGCCTGGCATGCATTCGCTCAATATACAGAACGAGCAGCTGGCCCGTGATTATGTGGAACATGCGGATCTCATTCTCTATACGATCAAGTCAGATTCCGCTGGACGTGAAAGCGATCTCGTTGAAATTGCCCATTTGTTGGGCAAGGGGAAAAGAATACTGTTGCTGTTGACTGGTAGTGACGACATGGAGGAGGAACTCGGCGACGATGGTGAATCCCTGGTCCAGACGTGGGTCATGAAGGACGAGGATCGACGGATGCGCCAGCGTACTTATGTACGTGATGCCTTGGAAAAAAACTACCCCGGGCAGTCACTCGAGGACGTTGGCATCATTTCCTTTTCCGCCCGCTATGCGCAATTGCATGCCGACGATGCGGATGCCTACAAAGACAGCGGCATGGGTGATGTGTGCGGGGCGCTGTCGGATCTTTGCCTGTCGGAAGGCTTGCGCATCAAGCACCGTACCCCACTGAACAATCTCTCGAACTTCCTGCAAAGTTGCAGCGACGACCTGCAACCTTACCAGGCCTTGATTGACGGATTTCGGCAACCGCTCACAGATCTGAAGGCGAAGTCGTCGAATAGCCTGAATGTCTGCATTCAGCAGGGACAAAGTGCGCTTGCCGTCTTTATCGACGATTTTTTTGAGACGGGGGCCAGAGCGCGTGATGACGCCGCTGACATGAGGCGGCAGCTAGCCGCTTTCCAGGCGGCGCTCAATGTCCGCTACCAGGAAATTGCAGCTGAGCAGCTTGGCCGGATATTCAGCGAAGTCTTGAGTGGCTTCGATGAAGCAGTGCATGCCACGTATAGCAACAGTGAGCTGGTGCGCTTGCATGATTTTGAGCTTGAAACAGCCACTGAAAAGGTCGCCAAGGTGCGCAGCGGCACACGCAAGCGCAATACCTTGATTGGTACGGCCTTAGGTGGTCTGACAGGCTTTCTTCTCGGTGGTCCCGCCGGCGCGGCAATTGGCGCCAGCCTGGCCGGTGGGGTGGGCGGAGCGATGGGTGACAGTGCCAGTACGCAATATGACGAAATCGTCATTACTGTCGGTGATAATTGGCTGGACATTCGCCACAAGGCGCTGGCAAGCGCAAACCAGGCATTGCAGGAATGTATGCGCACCAGTGCCGCACGCCTATGGCATTTGATGGATCGCGATGTGGAGCAAATTCTCGCTGGTTTGACCGGCGAAATTGCTACGTTCGACAAGCAAGTGCAGAAACTGCTGCATCAAACCAAAATGAATTGAAAGAGCGAATATGGTAATCAATACACAGCAATTATTATCGGCCTACGAGGATGCGCAAGCTTTTGTCAATGATCAGGGTGAGCTGCTGGAAAAGTTTGGCCCGATTGCACATATATTCGAAGAGAAAAAGAAAAAAGCCGATGCCGTGATCATGATTTATGGCGTTTACAATGCCGGCAAGAGCACCTTGATCAATGCCTTGCTTGGCAAGGAAGTGGCGGCTACCGATGATGTACCTTTGACTGATCGCGTATCGGCCTATCCGTGGCGTACATATGACATTCTCGATACGCCTGGTGTCGACGCGCCGATTGAACACGAGAATGTGACGCGGGAACACATGCTCAAGGCTGATGTCGTTATTTTTGTCGTTGATCCACTAGGTACTGCGGAAGAGTTAAAAACCTTGCAGGTGTTGATGGATCTGGTGCAGGAGGGAAAACAGGTTTTCCTGGTCTTCAATGAAAAGAAACCATTGCCAGAGAATGATTACATCCGTCTGAAGGATCAGACACGCCTGCGCCTGCAGGAACTGGCTGCCGCGCGTTGCCTCGTCGATGTATTGAAAGACATTCCGATGGTCAAGATCAATGCCAAGAGGGCATTGCAAGGCTATTTGAACGAGCAGCCCAAACTGGTGGAGTTGAGTGGTTTGCCCATGCTTGAAAAGCAGTTGATTGCTTTCCTGCAGAATATCTCGTCCGATGAAATCTACGGGCGCCTGAAGCTGCAATTGAGCCAGTTTTTGCAAGAATATGTGCAATTGCTGCAAGGCCGCGCGCAATCGGGCGCAGGTAGAAAGTATGATAAGTTGCTACGCAATGTAGGTCTGGAGAAGTCGCGGCTGGCACACAGCATGGCACGTGAATTGAGCCGCCAGCGCCAAAGAATCCATGACAAGAGCAAAGCTTGCATTCGTACTTCGCCAGACGATTGCCAGACGCAGATCGAGAAGATGATGATGCAGGCTGCGGAGGATGTTTGTACAACATTGACGTATGAAGTGCAGGCTTTTGTTGCCACGATCGAAAATGAAATTGATGAAGTGCAATCGGCATTGCCACACCTGGTACTTGCGCAGCAGACGGTGAAATTGCCCGACATAGACGCTGCTGGCGGAGGGCCGGAATACGATGCAATGGCGTCGGCCAGTAGCTTTGACAGCGCTGCGCTGAAGGGCGCCGTGCATCAGATTGGCTCGCTGGCCAAGCCAGAACATATCGTTAGCGGCTTGAAGCTGGTGAAGGACGTAATGCCGACCCTGATGAAGGGAATCGGCGCCAAGACCATGGAGAAATGGGCCGCGCAGCTGACTTCAAAATGGATACCCTACGTCGGCATTGTGTACACCGTAGGGGAAACGTTGTACAGCCTGTTTTCGAAGGACCCCGAGGAAGAGAGTTTGCGTAAGCAGCATGCTGAACAGCAGCAGGCCAACGAGCGTGCGATACAGCAAATAGACGACTTTGCGCTGGAGCTGGCGGATGGTTTCGAAATGTCCATGCGCGAAGCGATGACAAAGGAAGTAGAGAAATTTTTTACCAATATCGCCGCACAGGTTGAAATGCTGCGTCATGGCTTCAATGAAACCGAGCAAGCCAATAGCCAGCGTCTTGGACAATTGCTGGCAATTCAGCAACAGGTATCGGATGCCTGATGCCTTCTTCTGATCGGCAAGCGTTTCCTTGTAGCGGCTGTGGAAAGTGCTGTAGCCGTGTGCATCAGAGCGCCGAAACAGCGTGGCTGGACCGGGGGGATGGGGTATGCCGCAACTATGATGAGGCTGGCAAGCAATGTTTGATCTATGCTGATCGGCCTCTTGTCTGCCGCGTCGAGGAGTATTACCTCCAACATTTATCGACGCAATTTACATGGGGCGAATTCGTCAAAATCAATCTTGATATTTGCGCCGCGCTTTAATGTGCGCAGACGGCCGTCGGACTGCCATGACGTGGCAGGAAGACGGATGGACCGGTGGAGACATTAGCAGTCGATTCTCTTCGGTATCGTACCTGTCTTAGACAGTTAACGTGCACTGGCTTCCGCCCTTGATCGTTGTTCTGCAAGCCGCCGCTTTTTGCGGCGGCTTGCTATTTCTTCCTATTGAAACGCCACTTCCGCAAAGCTGCGCAATTTGCGGCTGTGCAGTCGGTCCACGCCCTGGCGGCGCAGCAGTTCCACGGCGCGGATGCCGATGCGCAGGTGCTGGTCGACCCGTTCACGGTAGAAGTGGTTGGCCATGCCGGGCAGCTTGATTTCGCCGTGCAGCGGCTTGTCGCTGACGCACAGCAAGGTGCCGTAAGGGACGCGGAAGCGGAAGCCATTGGCGGCAATCGTCGCACTTTCCATGTCCAGCGCGATGGCGCGGCTCTGGCTGAAACGGCGCTCCGGTGTGCGCTGCGGCAGCAGTTCCCAGTTGCGGTTGTCGGTGCTGGCCACGGTCCCCGTGCGCATGATGTGTTTCAGATCATGCCCGGTCAGCTGGGTGATTTCCGCCACGGCTGTTTGCAGCGCCTGCTGGATTTCCGCCAGCGGAGGGATCGGCACCCACAGCGGCAAGTCTTCGTCGAGCACGTGGTCTTCGCGCACATACGCATGCGCCAGCACGTAGTCGCCCAGGCTTTGCGTGGTGCGCAAGCCGGCGCAATGACCGAGCATCAGCCAGGCATGCGGACGCAGCACGGCGATATGGTCGGTGATAGTTTTCGCGTTGGCGGGACCGACGCCGATATTGACCATGGTGATGCCGCTGCCGTCTGCGCGCAGCAAATGGTAGGCGGGCATCTGCGGCAGGCGCGGCGGCGCGGCGCCCAGCGCATCCTCGCTCTCGACCGTCTGGCCGACCCGGCGCGTGACGACGTTGCCCGGTTCGACAAAGGCGATGTAGCCGTCGTCGTCCGAGGGCGCGGCGGCGTCGGGCGCGCGGTCCATCATGGCGTGGCCCAGGCGGATGAATTCGTCGATGTAGAACTGGTAGTTGGTGAACAGGACGAAGTTCTGGAAGTGCTGCGGCGAGGTGCCGCTGTAATGGCGCAGGCGCTGCAGCGAATAATCGACGCGCGGGCCCGTGAACAGCGACAGCGGCTGCGCTTCGCCATGCGCCGGTTCGTGCGTGCCGTTGGCGATGCCGTCGTCCATGGCCGACAGGTCGGGCAGGTCGAACAGGTCGCGCATGGCCAGGCGGCGGCCCGCATCCATATTGCCTTCGATATGGTCATGCTCGGCGAAGGAGAAATGCACGGGGATGGGCTGGGCGCTGACGCCCACTTCCAGGTGCACCTTCTGGCCGCTGTTATGGTTTTTCAGCAGCAGGGTGAATTGGTCCAGGTAGTAATCGCCAAACAGGTCGGGGCGCGTCAGGGTGGTTTCAAACACGCCGGGACCGGCGACAAAACCGTAGGCCAGCGGCGAGTCGGCGCGCGCCACGGTGTCCGTCTGGATGCGCACGAAGGGGTAGCAGGCGCGCACGCGCTCGTGCATGTCTTCGCCGGCGACAAAGCGCTGCAGCGCATCGCGCAAGTGTTCGATGCTGCTGCGGTAAATGGCTTGCACTTGTTCCAACGCCAGGCGTGGATCGTCGAAGCGGGAGGAGGCGATGAAGGGGGGCGTAAGCAAGCGGATTCTCCTTGTAGCGGTTCGTGCATACCATTGTAAGGCAGCGGGGCAACTCTTGTCGGCGCATCTGGGGCCGCTTGACGGATTCAAATAGAATCTGTATTCTATTTGAATGGTCAGACTCGCAAAATTCAACGAAAACAACTTCATCGACAGCGCGATCGCCGTCGCCGCCCAGTGCGGCGTGGGCGCCGTGTCGATGGCCGCCATCGCCGTCAAGGCCGGTGCCCCCATCGGCTCCGTGTATCACCGCTTCGATTCGCGCAACGCCATCCTGGCGCGCGCGTGGCTGCGCGTGAAAAGCGACTTCCGCGAGGAAGTGGCCAGCCGCTGGCTCGGTGGCGACACCTGGGCCGGCGTGCATGGCTTGCTGGACTGGTGCCGGCGCAAGCCCGTGTATGCGCGCTTCCTGCTGCAATGCGCGGACAGCCCTGATTTCAGCAGTGGTCTCAGCGAGGAATTGCTGGCCGCCGTGGAAGAAGAGCAGGCCGCGCTCGATGCCTGCTTTGTCCGCTGTGCCGAAGCCATGCCCGCCACCACGGAGCTGGACATCGATCACATGCTGCTCAAATTCGTGCTGATCGACGCCCCCGTGGCTGTCGTCAAGCCTTACCTGACCCAGGAGCGGCCGATACCGGCCAGCGTCGACGCCATGCTGCGTGCCTCGCACGACGCCGTGCGCGGCTGGGCCGCCCACACCACACACACTAACCAAGAAGAAAACCATGCGCTATTCCACCCAGCTTGAACACGGCAAGAAAATCCCCCTGCACGACGAAGAAGGTTTCATCGGCATGCGCGCGGCCGGCCGTATCGCCGCCGACACGCTCGACTACATCGCGCCTTTCGTGAAACCGGGCGTGTCGACGGCCAAACTCGACGCCCTGTGCGAAGAATTCATGCGCGCCGCCGGCGCCATTCCGGGCACCATCGACTACCACGGCTACAAGCACGCCAGCTGCATCTCCGTCAATCACGTGGTCACGCACGGCATCCCGTCCGAGACCAAGATCCTCAAAGTGGGCGACATCCTCAACATCGACGTGACGCCGAAGTTCCAGGGCTGGTTCGGCGACACCAGCCGCACCTTCAAGGTGGGCGCCGTCTCCATCCTGGCCAACCGCCTCGTCAACACGGCGTATGACGCCATGATGGCCGGCATCCACACTGTGCGTCCGGGGGCGACTTTGGGCGACGTGGGCGCCGCCATCGAAGCGGTGGCCAAGGCGCAGGGCTTTTCCTCCGTGCGCGACTTCTGCGGCCATGGCGTGGGCCAGGTCTTCCACGACACGCCGCAAGTGCTGCACTATGGCCGCGCCGGCACGGGCATCGTGCTGGAGCCGGGCATGATTTTTACCATCGAGCCGATGCTCAACGTGGGCAGCTACCAGGTTAAGGTCTTGCCTGACAAATGGACGACGGTGACGAAAGACCGTTCGCTGTCGGCGCAGTTCGAGCACTCGCTGGCCGTGACGGAAACGGGTTTTGAAATCTTCACCCTGACCGGTTCGACCGAGCCGCTGGTGTAAGCATGGATGAGGCGCACCGGCAGCAGCTCACCGATATCGTCGCCGCGAAAGCCGGCGTGGATGTCGCTTGCGCGGCGCGCCACCTGGCGCTGCATGACGACGACGTGGCGGCCGCCCTGCGCGGCATCGACGCCGAACGCTACACGCTGACGCAGCGCCTGCTGAACAAATACGGGCGCGATCCGGAAGACGCGCTGCAGCACGTGGCGCTGGCCGTGCTGCAGCAGGAAGGCATCCGCAGCGACAGCGTATTGCGCCTTGATCGCATCGCGGCCCTGGCGCCGCCCGTCGCAGGCATGGTGCTGCTGGCCGAGTGGCTGGCCTATGTGGACTGGGAAGGTTTCGACAGCGCCCTGTACGCGAATATCGACGCGGTGGCGGCGATCATCGCCGGTGCATTGGACCTGCCCGAGGTGGCTGACAACCTGCTGCAAACGCGCGATGAAGCCGTGTTTGAAACGCAGCGCCCCGCGCTGGCGACAGCGGCCTTGCTGTTCATCGAGCGCCACACTACGCAGTTTCCCTGACGGCGGGCGCTTTGCCGCCGGGCGGCGCGCGTCTTACAATGGCGGCAAGCACTGTTGCCCCATTTTGAAGACTTCCGCATGAGCGATTTTCCCGAAGATATCTACACCGAGCCGTCCGCCGACGTGCACACCCTGAACAACCTGGGCCCCTTGACCGGCATGGCCGGCATCTGGACGGGTACGCGCGGCCTGGACGTCAAGCCGAAAGCGGACGGCCCGCGCAAGCAGGCCTTCGTCGAGCGCATCGAACTGCAGCCGATCGACCCCGTCACCAACGGCCCGCAACTGTTCTACGGCTTGCGCTACTACATCCACATCACCAAGCCGGACCAGGTCAAGACGTATCATGAGCAGGTCGGCTACTGGCTGTGGGAGCCGGCCACGGGCGCCGTGATCCAGACCCTGGCCATCCCGCGCGGCCAGATCGCCATGGCGTCCGGCACGACGACGGCGGACGCCAGCAGTTTCGAGCTGGTGGCCAAGCGCGATTCGACGGCCTACGGCATCTGCTCGAACCCCTTCCTCGAACACGCGTTCACCACCGTCGAATACCGGATCAAGGTCGATATTCACGCCGATGGCACCTGGGGCTACGACGAAGACACGGTCATGCTCATTCGCGGCAAGGACGAACCGTTCCACCACACGGACCGCAACCTGCTGACGAAAATCGCCGAGCCGACGCCGAACCCGATGGCGCTGCAGGCGCTGGCGGCGCTTGCTGCCGCCTAAGGTTTTCCTTGCGCGACGGCCTTGATGGCGCGTTCCTCGCCCATGGCGGCCGCGATTTTCCAGCGCTGCATGGCGCTGGCGCGGTCGGGGCGTTTCAGTCCCGCCCCTTCCCAGTCCATCAGTCCCAGGTTGTAGATGTCGCCCGCGCTGCCCTTGTCGGCGGCGAGGGTGAACCATTTGCGCGCTTCCTTGTGGTTGACGGGGATCTGGTAGCCGCGCACGTGATACAGGCCCAATAAGTGCATGGCTTGCGCATTGCCCTTGCCGGCCGCCTGTTTCAGCAGGTCGAGGCCGCGCGCCATGTTGCGCGGTTCCTGCCAGCCTTCGGCCAGCATCACGCCTTTCGCCGTCAGCGCATAGCTGTCGTTCTTCACGAGACCCTTGCCGATCAGCGGCTTGGCGGCCACCTGGCGCGCCGCGCGCTGCTGCGCCGTTGGCGCCGTGACGGGGCCGGGTTTGCCTTCGCCCATCAGCAGCATCCAGCCATACAGGCCATACGCACCGGCGTCGCCCTTGCCGACCAGGTTTTCCAGCATGGCCAGCGCCTGCATCTTGTCGCCATTTTCATACAGCTTGACGGCCTTGGCGCTGCTCGCATCCTGCGGCACGACGGCTGGCGCATGGGGCGCGACGGGCGCCGACGCGATGGCCGCTTGCGGCGGCGCGGACACCGGGCGCACGCGCACGGGCAAGCCATAACTGGCGGCCAGCACGGCCAGGCTGGCGGGCGCGAGGATCAGCACGTGCGCCAGCTGGTTGCGGCGGCCCTTGCCGGCGATGCCCATGGCCCGTTCGGCTTGCTGCTCGCCGCCCAGCGCTTCGCTCAGTACGGCTTTCACCTTGCGGTTGAACAGCCAGTAGCCAGCGCCCGTGACGAGCAGGCCCGCGACGGCGGCCGCACCGCGTCCCGCGAAAAACCAGGTGGCGATGGCGGCGGCCAGGGCGGCCAGCGCGCTTTTCCACCAGAATTGCTTGGCCAGCCGCGTGTAGACCTGGCGCAAGGCGCCCAGCACGCAGGTGCGCACATTGTTGGCATAGTCGGCGGAGACGACGTCGACGTGCGCGTGGTCGGTTACTCCGCTGAGCACCGATTCAATCACGTCCGCATTCAGTTCCGAGGCGGCCACGTCGCGCAGCGGCGTGAGCAAACCCTGTACGTGGGCCGAGAACAGGCCGTCGTCGGCGCTGCCGGCCAGCGCATCGCTGAGCGCCTTGAGGTCGCCGCGCAGCAGCTTTTCCACGATGTCGTCCAGGGTCAGCCAGCGCAGATCCGTGCCGTACGCCACCAGGTGGTGCTTTTCGGCGTTGCACGATGCGTCCAGGCGCACGATGCGCAGTTTGCCCGCATACAGGGCGTCGACTTCCTGCGGCTGGTCTTCATTGTAAATGCTCACTTTCGCCAGGCCCAGGCTGCTGGCAATGGCGGCCAGTGAGTGCACGCTCTCCTTGTCGCGGATGCGGCGCGCGTCGTCGGGGGCCTGCTTGGGCAGGCTGACGCTGTAGCCGGGCGCCACGTGCACGTCGACCCAGGCCGCCTTGCCCACCTTGCCGGAACCGTCGCACGGGTTGCAGCGCAGGTCGCCCACGCCGCTGCAGGTGCGGCACGTGACCTTGCCGCTGGCGCGGCAGGTGCCGCAATTGATGCTGCCGGAACCGTGGCAGGTGTTGCAGCTGACCTTGCCGAAGCTGCAATGGTAGCAATTACGGTATTCGGTGCGGTACTGGGGCCGCGTTTCGCTGTGGTAGCTGGTGTGTGAGCTGCCGTTGCTGTAGGTGGTAGTGGGCACTTGCACCGTGATGTAATCGGTGACTTGCTCGGACACCGTGCCGCTGCCGCTGCAATACGAGCACGACACCTTGCCGCTGCCGTAGCAGCCATACGCGTCGCAGCTGACGGTGCGCCCGCCGTGGCAGCTCCAGCACGTTTCCGTCGTCGCGCCATAACAGGTGTGGCAGCCGATGCGGCCTTTGCCGGTGCAGTTGCTGCAGGTGTCCAGGTGCCAGTACTTGACGGCGTGCGGCAGGTAGACGCCCGCTTCGACGCCGTTGTAGGCCTGGCCTGCCTGGCGCAAGGCATTGTCGAGCTTGCCGGCCGCGCGGCGCAGTCTTTCCTTTTCCTGCGCGTGAGCGAGTGCTCCCACCTCGTGGGAGCCACAGCGGCAGTCGTTGCCCGCCGGCGTGAAATAGCCATTGATGACGCGCTGTTCGAAGCGCGCTTCGAGCGCGTAGTTTGCTTGCAGCGAAAACTCCTGCAGTACGTCTTCTTCGTCCAGCGGCGTGATGTCGTGCGGCTCGAAACGCGTCTTGTCCTGCACCAGGGTGCGCAGCTTGCCCAACACCGTGGGTATCTCTTCCTTGTCGAGCCGGAGGGGTGCTGGCGCCGTCACGACCGTCTCCGTCACCTGCGGCGCATCCTCGCTGCCTGGGGTTTCATGGGTCGTTTCGGTGCTGGGGTTCATGCGCGTCCTTTTGCTCTCTGGAAAGATGTTTGAATTTTAGCATCCCCATATGACAAACCATGACAAAGCGGATCCGCTTTTTCAGCGCAGGCCGCGGCGGAACTGGTCGGGCGTGCCGCCGCTCTGGCGGCGAAACATGGCGATGAAGGCCGAGGCCGTGCTGTAGCCCAGTTCCAGCGCGATCGCCTGCACGGTGTCTCCCTGTTCCAGCAGGGGCAGGGCGGCCAGGAAGCGCTGGCGCTGGCGCCATTCGCCGAACGGCATGCCCAGTTCGCGCTGGCAGCGGCGCGCCAGGGTGCGCTCGGTCACGTGCAGTTGCGCGGCCCACTCCGCCAGTGAGCGGTTACTGCCCGGCTCCGCCTGCAGGGCGGCCAGCAGCGCCGCGATGACGGGTTCGTCGCTGCCGGGCAGGTAGTTGCGGCTGCACGGCGCCAGTTGCAGCTGGTCGACCAGCACCTGCGCCAGGCGCTGGTCGGCTTCGGTGGCGGGCGTGGTGACGTTTCTTTCTGCAAAGTCGCCGAGTATGGCTTTGAGCAAGGGACTCAATACCAGCGCGCACGGCTGGGCCGGCAGTTGTGCGCACAGGCTGGCGTCGATGTAGGCCGAGTGAAACACGACATCCTGGCGGATATAGCCGTCGTGCAAGGTCTCGGGCGGTATCCACACGGCGTACTGGGGCGGCGACAGGTAGCGCTGGCCCGCCACCATGATTTCCATCACGCCCGTGGAGCAATACGTGAGCTGGCCCCACGGATGGCTCTGGTAATCGAATTGCTGGTGCGCGTGGTAATCGTCGAGGCGAAAGTACACGGGATAGGGCAGGGTGTCGGAAACGGCGGGAAAATGCTGGTTGCTGGCCATGGTGTCTTTGTCCTGTTCTTCGCATCGTTTGTCCGGTATTCATTATATCCATGGAATCGGACCATGCGAAAATGGCGGTATTGAATAATGGAGTACGCCGCATGCAAGTGAAACACTATCTGTTACCCGTGATCGCCGTGCTGATCTGGGCCATCAATACCATCGTCAGCAAGATGGCCGTGGGCGTGATCGATCCGGCCGCCATCTCGTTCTACCGCTGGCTGCTGGCTGGCGTGCTGCTGGCGCTGGTGTTCGCCCGTCCCGTATGGAAGCAGCGGGCCGTGGTGAAGCCCTACCTTGGCAAACTGTTTGTGCTGGGCATGCTGGGCATGGTCATGTACCAGTGCCTCGCCTACATCGCCGCGCAAACGACGACGGCGACGAACATGGGCATCCTGGCGTCCATGATGCCGCTGCTGGCCGTCGGCCTGTCCGTGTTGCTGCTGGGCGAGGCGCCCACCGTGGGCGGCGTGTTTGGCGGTCTGATGTCGCTGCTGGGACTGGCCTACTTGCTCAGCCATGGCGACCCGGCCGCCCTGCTCGCCCATGGCGCGGCCGTCGGTGACGCCCTGATGCTGCTGGCGTGCCTGTCGTATGCGGGCTATGGCGTGTTGCTCAAGCGCTGGAAAATTCCCCTGAATAACTGGCATTCGCTGCTGATCCAGGTCTGGTGCGCCGTGCCCGTGCTGTTCGTGTATTACCTGAGCCAGTCCGCGCCGCCCGTCACCAGCGCCGGCCTGCCGCTGGTGCTGTTTGCCGGCATTCCCGCCTCGATCATCGCGCCGTTTCTGTGGATGCATGGCCTGGCCAAGCTGGGACCGAGCCGCGCGACGACCTTGATGAATCTGCTGCCTGTGTTCACGGTGATCATCGCCATGCTGTTCCTCGGCGAAACCCTGCACAGCTACGATGTGATCGGTGGCGGCGTGACCCTGCTGGGCGTGGTGATGGTGCAGTATCTGAAACGTCCGCTGCGCCGCGCACCGGCATAGTTTTTTTGCTATGCTGGTGTTTTGAACAAGGAGGCGCCATGCCAAGCATCGATACACTGTTGAGTGAACTGGAAGCATTTGGTAACAGCAACGATGCGGCGCACACGGCGCGGGCCAGCCGCATGCTCAACATCACGCGCGACACGGGCGAATTGCTGGCCGTAATGGTGCACGCGCGCGGCGCCCGGCGGGTGCTGGAAATCGGCACGTCGAACGGCTATTCCACCCTGTGGCTGGCGCGCGCCGTGCAGGCGCTGGGCGGCAAGGTGGTGACGGTGGAAAAGGCGCAGGACAAGTTCGACATGGCGCACGACAACTTTGTGCGCGCGCAATTGCAAGGCGTGATCGGTCAGCTGCTGGCGGACGCGGGCGACGTGCTGCGCGATGCGGCCGACGGCGCCTACGATTTCATCTTCCTCGATTCCGCGCGCCAGCAATACGCGCAGTGGTGGCCGCAGCTGGACCGCGCGCTGGCGGCCGGCGGCGTGCTGGTGGTCGACAACGCCAGTTCGCACTACGCGGACATGGCGGAGTTTCTTGAGGCCATCCGCGCCGACAGCCGCTACACGACGTGCCTGGCCACCGTCGGCAAGGGCGAATTCATCGCCGTCAAGGCCGGCAACTGATGTTCAGATGTTCTTGCGCCAGTTGGCGCAACAGGGGCAGGGACGCATGGCCCGTATCGGCCTGCCAGGCCAGGCCGATGCCGGCCGCCAATTCCTCGCCCTCCACCAATTTTCGGTAGGCCACGCCGTCCAGGCGCAGTGCGCGGAAGGAGTCGGCCAGCAGGGCCATGCCCTTGCCGGCCGCCACGTCGCCGAGCAGCACATGGTGATCGGGCGCTTCACGCAGGAAATGCGGCGCGAAGCCATGCCGGCGAAACACTTGCTGACAATGGTCGAAGAAGGCGGGCTGGCGCGCCCGTTCGAACCAGTAGACGGATTCCATCGAAATGTCGGCCAGGCTGAGCTTGCGCTTCTTCGCCAGCCGGTGGCCGGCGGGCAGGGCCAGCATCATGGCCTGGCGCGCCAGCGGCTGCACGGCCAGTTCGAACGTGGCGCTGGGTAGCGCGAGCAGGGCCGCATCGAGCTGGCCCTTGCGCACGCTAGCCACCAGGCGCGGCGAAGGCGCCGCCGTCAGCTCCAGACGGACATTGCCCAGCTGCCCCTCCAGCGCCGCCAGCAGCGGACGGAACAGGCCGGCCGCCACGGAGCTCGTCAGACCCAGGCGCAGGCGCGCGGGCGCGCTGTCTTGCCGCAGCGACGCTTGCGCCGTCTCCAGCAAATCGAGGATGTGCAGCGCCTGCGGCAGCAGCGTGCGTCCCGCTTGCGTCAAGGCCACGCCCTGCGTGTCGCGCTCGAACAGGCGCGCGCCCAGCTTGTCTTCCAGCCCTTTGATGGCGCGCGACAAGGGCGGCTGGGTCATGTGCAATTGCTCCGCCGCCTGGCGAAAGTTCAGGCAGCGGGCGACGGCGCAAAACAGGGTCAATGCGTGGGTATCGAGGGCTCTCATACCATAAAGGTATCACGAAATCAGGCATTCCCTTGCCGGTCGGCGCGGTCCAGACTGGCCGCATTGACAATGAGGGAGATCAACATGCAACTGCAACAACGACGGATCGGCAATAGCGGCTTGACCAGCTCGGCACTGGGCCTGGGCTGCATGGGCATGTCGGAATTTTATGGCGCCACGGACGAGGCGCAATCCCTGGCGACGCTGGAAGCGGCCCTGGCGGCCGGCGTGACCCTGTTCGACACGGCCGACGCCTACGGTTTCGGCCACAACGAGCAATTGCTGGGACGCTTCCTGGCGCGCCACCGGGGCCAGGCCCTGGTCGCCACCAAGTGCGGCCTGGCGCGCGAGGCGGGCAGTTATGCGCGCCGCGTCGACAATTCCCCCGCCTACATCCGCCAGGCGTGCGAAGCGTCGCTGAGGCGCCTGGGCGTGGAGAGCATCGACCTGTTCTATCTGCATCGCCTGAATCTCGAGACGCCACTGGACGAGTCGATGGGGGCGCTGGCGCAACTGCGGCAAGAGGGCAAGATCCGCGCCGTGGGCCTGTGCGAAGTGAGCGTCGCCACCTTGCGGCGCGCGGCGGCCATCTGCCCCGTGGCCGCCGTGCAGAGCGAATACTCGCTGTGGACGCGCGAACCGGAGCAGGGCGTGCTGGCCGCCTGCCGCGACATGGGCGCCAGTTTCTTTGCCTACAGTCCGCTGGGGCGCGGTTTCCTGACGGGCGCCATTGCCGATGCGGCCAGCCTGGACGCAGATGATTTCCGCCACTTCAATCCCCGCTTTGCGGCCGATAACCTGGCGCGCAACCAGGCCATCGTCGCGCAAGTCCGGGACATGGCGCGCGCAAAAGGCTGCACGCCGGGCCAGCTGGCGCTGGCCTGGCTGCTGGCGCAAGGCGATGACGTCATTCCCATCCCCGGTACCAAGCGCATCGCGTATCTGCACGACAACCTCGGCGCGCTGACCGTGCGGCTGGACGGGGCGGAACTGGCGGCGATGAACGCCGCCTTTCCTTTGGGCATGGCGGCCGGCGCGCGCTATACGGAGGAGGGCATGAAGGGCGTCGATGCCTGAAAAAAACGCGCGAGTGTACGCCAGCGTACCTAACTGACACTTTCTCTGCGGGATAATTGCCGGTGATCTGCTAGCATTTGGCAGGTTGTACCGTGTTCAACGGTCAGGTATCCGATGAGGTGGATGTTGTTAGATGACGATATTTTCGATATAGAACTGAAGTTATTGCTTGAGGGAATACTGCTGCGCTATCAGCACGATTTCCGTGATTATTCCGTGGCGTCGCTGCGCCGGCGCATGCGCCAGGCCATGGAGCGCTTCGGCTGCGCCAGCCTGTCGCAATTGCAGGACCGCATCTTGCACGAGCCGGCCATGTTCGCGCAGATGCTGCAGTTTTTCACTGTGCAAGTGAGCGAGATGTTCCGCGATCCCGCCTATTTTCGCGCCTTGCGCGAAAAAGTCGTGCCCATCCTGCATACCTATCCTTCCATCAAGATCTGGGTGGCCGGCTGCAGCAGCGGGGAAGAGGTATGGTCGCTGGCCATCTTGCTGGAAGAGGAAGGCTTGCTTGAGCGCAGCATGATTTACGCGACGGACATCAACGTGGAAGCGCTGGCCGCCGCCGAAGCGGGCATTTATCCGATCGAGCGCATCGCCCAGTTCAGCGAGAATTACCAGCTGGCGGGCGGCAAGCGTTCGCTGTCCGACTATTACACGGCGGCCTACAAGGGCGCCATCTTTGAGCGGCGCTTGCGGCGCCAGTTCGTCTTCGCCGACCACAGTCTGGCGACGGACAGCGTGTTTTCGGAGGTGCACATGGTTTCCTGCCGTAACGTCATGATTTACTTCAATAAAGACTTGCAAGACCGCAGCCTGGGCCTGTTCCACGAAGCACTGGTGAACCGGGGTTTCCTGGGGCTGGGCATGAAGGAAAGCCTGCATTTCAGCCGCCATGCGGCCAGCTTCAACGAGCTGAGTCCGGCTGAACGCATCTTCCAGCGTGCCTGACATGCTGCCAAGCTGCGACGTGGCGCCACCGCCCGCTGGCCTGCGCCTGATCGCCATCGGCGCCTCGGCCGGCGGCGTGGAAGCGCTGGGCATCGTGCTGCGTGCCTTGCCCGCTACCTGCCGCGCCACCGTGGTGGTGGTGCTGCACCTGGCGCCTGGCCGCTCGAGCCAGTTGCCGCATCTGTATGCGGAACGTTGCCAGTTGCCCTTGCGCGAGGCGCAGGACAAGGAGCCGCTGCAAGCCGGCACCGTGTATTTCGCCCCGCCCGATTACCACCTGCAAGTGGAACCCGATGGCTGTTTTTCCCTGTCGCAGGAAGCGCCCGTGTATTTTTCGCGCCCGTCCATCGACGTCCTGCTGGAAACGGCGGCCCTGGCCTATCGGCGCGCCATGCTGGCCATCATCCTGACGGGCGCCTCGGCCGATGGCGCGGCGGGCCTGGCGCGCGTGCGGCAACTGGGTGGCAGTGCCTGGGTGCAAGACCCGCAACGGGCCAGTTGTGGCATCATGCCGGCGGCCGCGCTCAAGCGGGCCGGTGCCGACCGCGTGCTCGATTTGCCGCAGATGGCTGCCAGCCTGGCATTGCTCGGCGATGGCGAACACAAGTGAATGGAAATAGTGCAGTGCGTGTAATATATGTGAGAATTGAAACAATGTTTATGTCCATATCGAAACACGATGGCATCTTGCCGTTGCGATGCCTGAAGATGACCCCGTGACAGCACCTATCCATATCCTCGTCGTTGACGACATCGCGCAAAACCTGGTCGCCGCCGAAGCCGTGCTGGCACGGCCCGGTATTGTCATCCTGAAGGCAAGCTCGGGCGCGCAAGCGCTGGAATTGCTGTTGACGCATGAAGTGGCGCTGGCCCTGATCGACGTGCAAATGCCGCAGATGGATGGCTTCGAACTGGCCGAGCTGATACGCGGCAGCGAGCGCACGCGCAGCATTCCCTTGATTTTCCTCACGGCCGCGTCGCGCGAACCGAGCTACAGTTTCCGTGGCTACGAGGCGGGCGCCGTCGATTTTCTCTACAAGCCCATCGACGTGAAAGCCTTGCAAAGCAAGGTGGCCGTGCTGGTCCAGCTGTACCAGCAAAAACGCGAATTGTCGGCCCAACTCGACGAGCTCAAGCATGCATTGCACCTGAATGAACTGTTCACGGCCGTGCTGGGCCACGACTTGCGTACGCCCTTGTCGGTGGTGATGAATGGCGCCATGCTGTTGCCGATGATGAGCGACCACCCGAAGGTGGTCGTCACGGCGCAGCGCATCGAAAGCAGCGCCAAGCGCATGGCGCGCATGGTCGACCAGTTGCTGGACCTGGCGCGCATCCGTTCCGGCACGATGGAGTTGCGCAGCAGCACGCACGACTACCTGGCGCTGGCGCGCGCCATCGTCGACGAGTTCGAGACGGCCGGCCAGGCCGCCCTTGTCGAGGTCAGCAGCGTGGGCGAGCTGCACGGGCTCTGCGATGCGGGCCTGTTGTCGCAAGTCATCTCGAATCTGTTAAGCAATGCCCTCACGCATGGCGAGCAGGGCGCGCCGGTGCAACTGGCCCTGGACGGACGCGACGCGGACAGCATTCAATTGCGCATCGCCAATCGCGGCGTCATCCCCGCCGCCTTGCTGCCGACCCTGTTCGAACCGTTCCAGCAGGCGGGCGAGAAGCGCAAGACGGGGCAGGGCCTGGGGCTGGGCCTGTACACGGTCAACATGTTCGTCAAGGCCCACGGTGGCACGGTCGAGCTCACTTCGACGGCTGCGCAGGGCACGCTGGCGACCGTGCGCATCCCGCGCCAGTGCCAGGTGCGCGTGCAAGCGGGACTGGCCACATGAGCGCGCCAGCCTGGCCGCGCGGCGGCGGCAACATGGGCGAACTGGTGCGCCAGCGCGACTGGTCCGCCACCAGCCTGGGCCCGCTCGATGGCTGGCCCGCCCATTTGCGCACCAGCGTCGACATCGTGCTCAACTCGCCGATGGCGATGGTGCTGATGTGGGGCCCGCAGCACGTGATGATTTACAACGACGACTACATCCACATCGCCGGGGCGCGCCATCCGGCGGCGCTGGGCGATACGGTGCCGGCCGTCTGGCCCGAAATCTGGGACTGGAACGCGCGCATCCTCGATGCGGGATTGCGCGGCGAGACGCAGGTGCACCGCGAATGCTGTTTGCCGCTGTTGCGCGATGGCCAGCGCGCGGACGTCTGTTTCGACCTGTATTACACGCCCGTGCATGGCGCTGACGGCCAGATCGATGGCGTGCTGTGCACGGCGCTGGAATTGACGGCGCGCATGGAAGAGGGGCGCCAGCTGAAGCTGGCCACGGCCGAGCTGGGCGAACTCAACACTACTTTGCAGGCCGAGAGCGAGGCCGTGCGCGCGGCCAACCGCCGCCTGGGCGAGGAGCGCGCGCTGCTGCGCGCCCTGTTCCAGCAGGCGCCCAGCTTCATGGCTCTGCTGCGCGGGCCGCGGCACGTGTTCGAACTGGCGAATGAGCATTATCTGCGCCTGGTGGGCCACCGCGATCTGCTGGGCAAGACAGTCGAAGCGGCCTTGCCTGAAGTCAAGGCGCAAGGTTTCATCGAACTGCTCGACCAGGTCTACCGCACGGGCGAACCTTACGAGGGGCGCCAGGTGAAGGTGGACTTGCAGACGGCGGACGGGCAGACGGGGCAGCGCCAGATCGATTTCGTCTACCAGCCCATCAAGGATGACGAGGGCGCGGTCACGGGTATCCTCGTCGAAGGCATCGACGTCACCGAGCGCATGGAAGGCGAGGAACGCTTGCGCCTGGCCCAGCAGGCCGGTGGCATCGGGACCTTCGAATGGTTCCCCGAGACGGGCGCGATGCTGGTGTCGCCCACCTTCCGCCGCCTGTGGGGCATTGCCGACGAGGAAGAAGTGACGGAACGCCTGCTGGTGAGCCTGGTCGATGCGCGCGACCAGCAAAAGGTCGGGCCCAGCAAGCTTGCTGTGGCGCCCAATCCCCTCGAATACGTGGAATATCGCATCCGCCGTCCCGCCGATGGCGCGCTGCGCTGGATCGCGCGCCAGGGCGAGGTGGTGGCCGGCCGCGTGCCGGGCCAGCGCCGCTACGTGGGCGTGTCGTTCGACGTGACGGAGCGGCGCCAGATCGAGGATGAACTGAACGCCAGCCAGGAGCGCATGGCCGCCATTTTCGGCCAGGCGTCGGTGGGCTTGTCCGAGCTGGGCCTCGACGGCAGTTTTCAGCGCGTTAACGGCGCCCTGTGCTGCATGCTGGGCCGTTCCGCCGAAGAACTGCTGAGCCTGAACATGAATGACATCATGCATCCGGCGGACGTGCCTGGCAACAGCGTGCTGTTCCAGCGCCTGGTGGAAACGGGTGAGTCGTTCTCGCTGGAAAAGCGCTACCTGAAACCCGATGGTTCGCAAGTGTGGGTGTCGAGCAATGTCAGCCGCCTGGTCGATGAGCAGGGTCATACGCGTTCCTTGATCGCCGTCAAGACGGACATCACGGATCGGCGCCGCGTGGAAAAAGCGCTGCATGAATTGAACGAAACGCTCGAGCACCGGGTCGAACAGGAAGTCAACGAGCGCACCAAGGCGGAAGACGCCTTGCGCCAGGCGCAAAAGATGGAAGCCGTGGGCCAGCTGACAGGGGGGATCGCGCACGATTTCAATAATGTGCTGCAAATCATTTCCGGTAATTTGCATTTGTTGCATCATCTGGCGGGCACGGATGGCTTGATGCGCCAGCGCCTGGACACGGCGATCGCCGCCGTCGAGCGGGGCGCCAAATTGTCGTCGCATCTGTTGGCGTTTGCGCGGCGCCAGCCCTTGAAACCCGTGGTGGCCGACCTGGCGCGCGTGGTGCGCAACATGGATGCCTTGTTGCGGCGCGCCTTGGGCGAAGCGATCGACATCGTGCTGGTGGGCGGCGGCGGACTGTGGAATACCCTGGTCGACCGCAGCCAGATCGAGAACGTCATCCTCAACCTGGCCATCAATGCGCGCGACGCCATGGATGGCGCGGGCAAGCTGACCATCGAGCTGGGCAATGTCGTGCTCGACGAACAGTATGTGCACAACCTGGTCGATGTGCCGGCCGGCCAGTACGTGATGCTGTCGGTGACGGACACGGGCCGCGGCATGAGCGGCGCCGTCCTGCAGCGCGCGTTCGAGCCGTTTTTCACGACGAAGCCGGAAGGCGCGGGCACGGGCCTGGGTTTGTCGATGGCGTACGGCTTTGTCACGCAAAGCCGTGGCCATATCCGCATTTACAGTGAACCTGGCGTGGGCACGGGAGTCAAAATCTATTTGCCCCGCTCCCTGATGGCGGAAGCGGACGAGGAACTGGAATTGAGCGGCGTCGTCACGGGCGGCACGGAAACGGTGCTGGTGGTGGAAGACGACGTCGGTGTGCGCACCACCGTGGTCGACATGCTCGGTGCGCTGGGCTACAAGGTGCTCAAGGCCGAGGATGGTGAAAGCGCGCTGGCCGTGCTGCACAGCGGCGCGCAGATCGATTTGCTGTTTACGGACGTGATCATGCCCGGTCCCGTCAGCAGCACGGAGATGGCGCTGCAGGCGCGCCAATTGCAGTCCGATATCGCCGTGCTGTTTACGTCGGGCTACGCGCAGGATGTCATCGTGCACGAGGGCAGGCTCGACGCAGGAGTGGAATTGCTTAGCAAACCCTACCGGCGCGAAGAGCTGGCACGCAAGCTGCGCCATGTGCTGGCCAATCGCCAGCAGCAAATGCGTGCGCGCCAGTTTGAGCGGTCCGGCGCGCCGGTGGCCGGCATTCAGGCGGACGGCAGCACGGCGTCCAGCGTGCTGGGCGGTGGCACGCCGGGGCTGGACTTGACGGGCCATGCGCCAACACCGCAGGGTGACATGCCGACATCGATGAAAATACTCGTGGTGGAAGACAATCTCGATTCCCAGCTGATGGTGTGCGAACTGGTGGGCATGCTGGGCCACACGGTCAGCGGCGTGTCCGATGGCGAAGCGGCGTGGGAATTGCTCAACGAGCAAGACTTCGATATCCTGTTTACGGATGTCAGCCTGCCCGGCATGTCCGGCATCGCGCTGGCGCGCATGGTGCTGCGCGACAAACCGGACATGCGCATCATCTTTTCCACTGGCTATGGCAAGGAATCGATGGATGAGCTGGGCTTTTCCGCCAGCGTCTTGCGCAAGCCTTATGATTTGATGGAGTTGCAAGCGGCACTCGACCAACCCTGACGGGCACGCGCCGGCATGGCTTGCCCGTCTCACCCGCAGAGGTAAGGCATGACCCCTGAACTGACGATGCTGGCTTGTACTTTGGTGCTGGCGCTGCTGCAAATCCTCCTGCCCGCGCTGTTTCGCACGCGCGAAACGGGCACGGCCTATAACGTGAGCGCGCGCGACGGCGACGGGCCGCCCGTGGGCAAGATCACGGCCCGCTTGCGGCGGGCCCAGGCAAACCTGTTCGAAACCTTGCCCCTGTTCGCCGCCGCCGTGCTGATCGTCCACGTGACGGCGCAGGAAAGCGCGCTGACCCTGTACGGCACGGCCCTGTACCTGGCCGCGCGCGTGCTGTATTTACCCCTGTATGCGTTTGGCGTGCCCGTCGTGCGCACGCTCGTCTGGTGCGTGTCGATTGCCGGCCTGCTGATGCTGTTCTGGGCCATCCTGTTTACTTCTTGAAGTCCTACACGGGCTGTGGCAGCCGTCCTATGGCGGCGCGCCAGGCCCGGCCGTAAAGTAACTGCAGCCAGGCGCAAGGGCGCCGGCATGGCGCTTTTACTTTTGGGATAGCAATCATGCAGGCTACTGCGAACCAATCCGGCAAGTCCGGCAAGCACATACAGCGCCTGCTGCGCACGGTCTTTGGCGTGACGCGGTTGCGCGCGGGCCAGCAAGACGTCATCGACAGCGTGCTGGCCGGGCGCGACACCCTGGCCATCATGCCCACCGGCAGCGGCAAGTCGCTGTGCTACCAGTTGCCCGCCGCGCTATTGCCGGGCGCCACTTTGGTCGTGTCGCCGCTGATTTCGCTGATGAAAGACCAGCTGGAAAAACTGCATGAACTGGGCATCACGGCCGTGCAGCTCAACAGCAGCCTGTCGCGCACCGAAGAGGACGAGGCCATCGCCCGCATCAGCCAGGGTGGCAGGCTCATCATCTTTTGCACGCCGGAACGCCTGGCCAGCCCCGATTTTCTGTCCCTGCTGGCCAGTGCGCCGCCCAGCCTGGTCGTCATCGATGAAGCCCATTGCATTTCCCAGTGGGGCCACGACTTCCGTCCCGCCTACCTGGAAATCGCGGCCGCCCTGCGCGCACTGGGCCGTCCGCCCGTGCTGGCGCTGACGGCCACGGCCACAGGGGAAGTGATCGACGATATCGACACGCAGCTGGAAGCGCGCAAGCTGCAGGTCATCAATACCGGCATCTACCGCGCCAATTTGCGCTACCGCGTGATCCAGGTGACGAATGCCGGAGAGAAACAGGACGAAGTCTTGCGCCTGCTGCGCGAGACGGCCGGCGTGGGCATCGTGTATGCGGCCACCGTCAAGGCCGTCGAGGATCTGGCGGCGCGGCTGGCGGAACTGGGCGAGAGCGTCACGTGCTACCACGGCAAGCTGGCGGCGCGCGAGCGCAAGCACAACCAGGACTTGTTCATGAATGGCGAACGCCGCATCATGGTCGCCACCAATGCTTTCGGCATGGGCATCGACAAGCCCGACACGCGCTTCGTCATCCACTTGCAGGTGCCTGCCAACCTGGAAGCGTACTACCAGGAATCGGGCCGGGCAGGGCGGGACGGCTTGCCCGCCGACTGCACCTTGCTGTATTTCCAGGAAGACAAGCGGGTGCAGCAATTCTTTCTGGCCAAGCACTATCCCACGGCGGAAGAAGTGGCGGCCATCGTGGCGGCCGCGCAAACATTGCCAGCCACGTTTGCGTTCGCTGCGCTGGCGTCCAGCTTGCCCGAGTTTTCCGACGGCCACTTGAAGGTCTGCCTGAAATTGTTAAAAGACGGCAAGCTGCTGCGCCAGGACCGCAAGCTGGGCTACCGCTTGACAGCGCCGTCGTCCGCCACGCCTTCGTATGCGCAACTGGCGCAGATCTATGTCGACAAGCAGGAGCGCGACAAGCAAGCGCTCGAGCAGATGGTGGCATATGCGCAAAGCGGCCTGTGCCGCTGGAAACTGCTGCTCGATTACTTTGGCGATGCGGGCGATTTTGAGCGCTGCTGCACCTGCGACAATTGCCTGTCGCCGCCCGCGCTGGCCGCGCCCATCTCCCTCGACGAGTTCCCTCCAGCGCCTGCCGAAGCGCCGCCGCCCGCGCCGGCGCCCCAGATCGCCGTCGGCAGCCGCGTGCGCGTACCGCGCTACCAGATTGGCACCGTGCTGTCGGTCGCGGGCGACCAGGTCACGATTGCCTTTCCGGAAAACACCACGCGTACTTTCATGGCGGAGTTCGTTGTCCCTGCGTGAAGCCATGGTGCGCTGCCGAACAGTGATCTGGTGCAAGCGCGCTAGAATCAGCCCATTCCAACACGGTTTTTCGTAGGGAGCCGGGCATGGCAGACATGGTGGTGGTGCGCAAGGAAGGCTTGTATTGTGTGCCGGGTCAGTTCTATATCGACCCGTGGCGCCCCGTAGAGCGCGCCATCATCACCCATGCACATGCCGACCATGCGAGAGTTGGCCACCGGCATTACCTGTGCGCCGCGCCCGGCGAGCAGGTGCTGCGTGCGCGCCTGGGCGCCGTGTCCATCCAGGCCCTCGCGTATGGCGAGAGCATCGACCATCACGGCGTGCGCGTGTCATTGCATCCGGCCGGCCACGTGCTGGGTTCGGCCCAGGTGCGCATGGAAGTGGGCGGTGAAGTGTGGGTGGCGTCGGGCGACTACAAGCTGCAGCCCGACCCCACTTGCGCACCGTTCGAGCCCGTGCGCTGCGATACTTTTATTACGGAATCGACGTTCGGCCTGCCCATCTACCGCTGGCAGGCGCCGCAGGAAATCAATGATGACATCAACCAGTGGTGGCGCAGGAATGCGGCCAAAGGGCGCACCAGCGTGCTGTTCTGCTATGCCTTCGGCAAGGCGCAGCGCATCCTGGCCGGGCTCGATTCTTCCATCGGTCCCATCATCTGTCATGGCGCGGCGCAGGCCTTGACGCAGGTCTACCGCGAATCGGGCGTGGCCTTGCCCGCCACCGTGATGGTGAGCGACGTGACGGACAAGGCGGCCCTGAAGACGGCGATGGTGATCGCGCCTCCATCGGCTGCCGGTTCGCCATGGATGAAGCGCTTCGGCGACTACAGCGATGCGTTCGCCAGCGGCTGGATGCTGCTGCGCGGCGCGCGCCGGCGGCGTGGCGTGGACCGGGGTTTTGTCCTGTCCGACCATGCGGACTGGCCCGGCCTGATGCAAGCGATCAAGGCCACGCAGGCCGAACGCATCATCGTCACGCATGGCGCGATTCCCGTGATGGTGCGCTGGCTGCAGCAGAACGGCTGGCAGGCGGGCGGCTTCGAGACGGAGTATGGCGACGACGAGGCCGATGACGGCGTGCCCGGTGCGTCCACGGCAGCGGAGGACGTCGCCCATGCGTGACTTTGCCCGGCTGTACGCGGAACTCGACGAGACGACCTCCACCAGCCGCAAGCTGGCGGCGCTGCAAGCCTATTTTCGCGGCGCCTCGCCCGAGAATGCGGCCTGGGCCGTGTACTTCCTGGCCGGCGGCAAGCCGCGCCAGGCCGTGCCCACCAAGTTGCTGCGCGAGTATGCGACCGAGCGGGCTGGCCTTGACGCCTGGCTGTTCGACGAGGCCTATCACGCCGTGGGCGACCTGGCCGAAACCATCGCCCTGATCCTGCCCGCGCCCACCAAACGCAGCGACATCGGCCTGGCCGAGTGGGTCGAACAGCGCATCGCACCGTTGCGCGGCGCGCCGCCCGAGACCATCCGCGCCGACTTGCTGGCCTACTGGGATGAGCTGGAAACGCGCGAACGCTTCCTGCTGATCAAACTGATCGGCGGCGGCTTTCGTGTGGGCGTGTCAAAGCTGCTGGTGACGCGCGCGCTGGCCTCCATCGCCGCCGTCGACAGCAAGCTGATCGCCCAACGCCTGATGGGCTGGACCGATGGCAAGGTCAGCCCCACGGGCGCGGGTTTTCTCAAACTGATCGCCGCGCAGTCGGACGGCGAACATGCGCTGCGCGGCGGCCAGCCGTATCCGTTTTTCCTCGCACATCCCTTGCAGGCGGGGCCGGAGAACTTGGGCGACGTCGGCGACTGGCTGGCCGAATGGAAATACGACGGCATGCGCGCCCAGCTGCTGCGCCGCGAAGGCGTGAACTGGCTGTGGTCGCGCGGCGAGGAATTGATCACGGAGCGCTTTCCCGAACTGGCGCAGCTGACTTTGCCCGAAGGCACCGTGCTCGATGGCGAAATCCTCGTCTGGCAGCCGGGCGACGTGCCCGCGCCATTTGCTGATCTGCAACAACGCATGGGCCGCAAGAGCGTCTCGCCCAAGCTGCTGGCCGAGCTGCCGGCCGTGCTCGTGGCCTACGATGTGCTGGAACTCGATGGCGTGGACGTGCGCCAGCTGCCCCAGATCGAGCGCCGCGCGCTGCTGGAAAGCGTCGTGGCCGGCGTGAACTCTCCCGCGCTGCGTTTGTCGCCGCGCATAGCGGCGGCAAGCTGGGAGGCGCTGGCGGCCATCCGCAGCGAATCGCGGGCGCGCGGCGTGGAAGGCTTGATGCTCAAGGCCGTGTCGGCCGTGTATGGCGTGGGCCGCACGAAAGATGTGGGCACCTGGTGGAAGTGGAAGATCGACCCGTATGCCGTCGACGCCGTGCTGATCTACGCCCAGGCGGGCCACGGCCGGCGCGCGTCGCTGTACACGGATTACACGTTTGCCGTGTGGGATGACGTTGAGGAAGGGGAACGTAAGCTGGTGCCGTTCGCCAAGGCGTATTCCGGTTTGACGGATGCGGAAATCGGGCAAGTCGATGCCGCCATCCGCAAGACGACGATAGAAAAATTCGGCCCCGTGCGCAGCGTCAAGCCGACGATGGTGTTCGAGATCGGCTTCGAAGGCATCGCCGCGTCCAGCCGGCACAAGGCGGGCATCGCCGTGCGCTTTCCCCGCATCCTGCGCCGGCGCGAAGACAAGACCATCGCCGACGCGGACACCCTGGCCACCTTGAAGGCCATGCTGGCGCAAAACACATGAGCAAGCGATGAGCAAAAGCGCGCTGGCGCAGCGCATCGACGCCTGGTTCGGCATGCGCGGCTGGTCCATATTCCCGTTCCAGCGCGCCGTCTGGCGTGCGGCTGCACAGGGGCAATCGGGTCTGCTGCATGCGAGCACGGGTTCGGGCAAGACCTATGCCGTCTGGTTCGGCGCCTTGCTGCGCGCCGAGCGCCTGACGCGCAAAGCTAAAAAACAGGGCTTGCGCGTGCTGTGGATCACGCCCATGCGGGCGCTGGCGGCCGACACCGTGCGCGCCTTGCAAGCGTCTGGCGCGGAGCTGGTACCCGGCTGGCGCATCGAGGCGCGCACGGGCGATACCAGCGCCGCGCAGCGCGCGCGGCAGGCGAAGGCCTGGCCCGACGTGCTGGTGACCACGCCGGAAAGCCTGTCATTGATGCTGAGCCAGGTGGATGCCAAGGACCGATTCAGCTTGCTGGAAACCGTGATCGTCGACGAGTGGCATGAATTGATGGGCAGCAAGCGCGGGGTGCAGGTGCAGCTGGCGCTGGCCCGCTTGCGCCGCTGGAATGATACGTTGATGACGTGGGGCCTGTCGGCCACCCTGGGCAATCTGCGGCAGGCGCAGGACGTCTTGCTGGGCGAGGAAAACGCTGGCGTGCTGGTGGAAGGGAAAGTCAAAAAGCGCATCCTCGTCGACAGCCTGATCCCCGCCAACCCCACGCGCTTTCCCTGGGGCGGCCACCTGGGCATTCAGATGCTGCAACCGCTGATCGCCGAGATCGAAGGCAGCGCCACCACCCTCGTGTTTACCAACACGCGTTCGCAGGCCGAACTGTGGTACCAGCATCTGCTCGATGCGCGGCCCGACTGGGCGGGCTTGATCGCCCTGCACCACGGTTCGCTGGACCGCGAAGTGCGCGAGTGGGTCGAACAGCACTTGAAGACGGGCGAACTGAAAGCCGTCGTCTGCACCTCCAGCCTGGACCTGGGCGTCGATTTCCTGCCCGTCGAGCGCGTGCTGCAAGTGGGCAGCGCGAAAGGCATCGCGCGCCTGGTGCAGCGGGCCGGGCGCAGCGGCCACGCGCCGGGACGCATTTCGCGCGTCACCCTGGTGCCCACCAACAGCCTGGAATTGCTGGAAGCGGCTGCTGCCCGGGCCGCCCTTGCGCAAGGCCACCTGGAAGCGCGGCCCGTGCCGGACAAGCCGCTCGACGTGCTGGTGCAGCACCTGGTGACGATCGCGCTGGGTGGCGGTTTTCAGTCTGCCGAACTGTACGCGGAAGTGCGCGCGGCCTGGTCGTACCGGGACCTGACCTTGGAGGAGTGGCAATGGGCGCTCGATTTCGTTGCGCGCGGCGGGCAAAGCCTCACCGTGTATCCGGAATACCGCAGGGTGCTGCCGGACGAGGAGGGCGTGTACCGCGTGCCGGACGCGGCGCTGGCGCGGCGCCACCGCATGAGCATTGGCACCATCGTGTCGGAGGCGGCGATTCAGGTCAAGTTCCTCGGTGGCGGCCGCATCGGCAGCATCGAGGAATCATTCATCGCGCGCCTGAAGTCGGGCGACCATTTTTTGTTTGGCGGGCGCATCCTGGAATTCGTGCGCGTGCACGAAATGACGGCCTACGTGCGACGCGCAACAGGCAGCCGCGGCGCCGTGCCGCGCTGGCAGGGCGGCAAGATGCCGCTGTCGTCGGAACTGGCGCACGCCGTGCTGGACCAGTTGCAGCTGGCGCAGGAAGGCAAGGCCAGCGGCCCGGAAATGCGCGCGCTGGCGCCGCTGCTGGCCATCCAGCAGGCATGGTCGAGCCTGCCCACGCGCGCGACCTTGCTGCTGGAAACCCTGTCCAGCCGCGAAGGCCACCACTTGTTCGTGTATCCATTTGCGGGACGCTCCGTGCACCTGGGCCTGGCGTCATTGCTGGCTTACCGCATCGCGCGCGTGCAGCCGGCGACCTTGTCGATCGCCGTCAACGATTACGGCTTTGAATTGCTGGGTGCGGACGACATCGATTTTTCTCCGCTGTTGATTGGTGCCAGCGGCGCCGGTATTGCCCTGTTCAGCACGGACAACTTGCTGGAAGACGTGCTGGCCAGCCTGAATGCGACGGAATTGTCGCAGCGGCGCTTCCGCGAAATCGCCCGCATCGCGGGATTGGTGTTCCAGGGCTATCCAGGCCAGCCGAAAAGCGCGCGCCAGCTGCAGGCCTCGTCCTCGCTGTTTTTTGAAGTGTTCCGCAAGCACGATGCGGCCAATTTGCTGCTCACGCAGGCACAGCGCGAAGTGCTGGAACAGGAACTGGAATTGACGCGCCTGCGCGCCACCTTGCGCGAGCTGCATGGACGGCGCATTTCCCTGCAGCCGCTGGAGCGGGCCTCGCCCTTTGCCTTCGGCCTGATGGTCGAGCGCTTCCGCGAACAGCTGACGACGGAAAAACTGTCGGACCGGGTGGCGCGGCTGGTCAGCGCGCTGGAAAAGGCGGCCGCATGAGTGAGTCGCGGCATGCGCACTGCGTGGTGGAACTGGCCGGCGAGATTCTATGGCTGCTGGCGCACAAGGCCGGGTACTGGCCGGCGCGCAAGATGCTGGTCATCGCCGACATCCATTTCGGCAAGGCGGCCGCGTTCCGCGCGCTGGGCATGCCCGTGCCGCGCGGCACCACCACGCAAAACCTGCTGGCGCTCGACGCCTTGCTGGCCAGTTACGCTTGCGAGGAAATCGTCTTTCTCGGCGACTTTCTGCACGCGCGCGCCGCGCATGCGCCCGCCACCGTGGCCGCCATGCTGGCCTGGCGCGCGCGCCATCCGGGCCTGCGCCTGACGGTGGTGCGCGGCAACCACGATGCCCATGCGGGCGACCCGGCCGCCGCGCTGGGGATACGCATGGTCGATGAACCGCACCAGGTGGGCAAGCTGTCGTTTTGCCATCACCCGGACACCGCCGCGCCCGGCTATGTGCTGGCCGGCCACGTGCATCCCGTGTTTCACTTGCGCGCTGAAAGAGGCGGCTTGCGCCTGCCGTGTTTCCTGCTGGGCCAGCAGCGCGCCATCCTGCCCTCGTTTGGCGCATTTACGGGCGGCCATGCGGTGCGGCCAGCCGCTGGCGAACGTGTCTACGTGACGGCCGACGCGGCGGTTTTCGCACTACCCGCTAACTGCTGAGTGTCTGGTACTTTTGGTGGAAAACTGAAAGTAACTGCGCCACCGTGGGCGGGACTCATCCTACATGCGCTCTTGCCATCCTCCTATTTCTTGTGCCCCATGTGCGCACTAAGATGACGGTTCCCTTGCCATGCGAGGGGGAAGAATTGCATGGTTTGCATTGTTTTTTGCATTGTTTCTGATTCCATCGATTAAGGAGATCATCATGGCCACATCGAGCGACAATAAACAGCAAGGTAGTAAAACCAGTAGCAGCAGTAGCAGCAGCGGCAACAAGCAAAGCGATACCAGCAAACGGGGTTTCGCTTCCATGGATCCCGCCCAGCAGCGTGAAATCGCCAGCGAAGGCGGACGTGCTGCGCATGAAAAGGGCACGGCGCATGAGTTCACGTCGGAAGAGGCCCGCCGCGCAGGCAGCCAAAGCCACAAGAACGATGCCAACCGGCAAAGCGCTTCCAGCTCCAGCGGGTCGCGCGACAATGCCAGCATGAACCAGGATGGCGGCCGCGACAGTGGCAACAAGCAAAGCGGCGGTTCGGGATCCAGTTCGGGGTCGCGCAACAAGCAGTAAGAAGCAGTAACAAGTAGTCACGAGCAGTAGCAAGCAGTAGTAAGTGAGCATGACCAGCGGCAGGCAGGCACGCCGCTGGTCATGTCGCATCTGTCCGCTTGCCGCACAATTTTGATGCAATGCAGCAGCCATGAACTATGATGAATGAGCTGGGCCGGCAAGGTGCAATCACCGTGCCATCACCTCGCAGTCAACTTGCAGCCAACTTGCACTCAGGTACTCACTCACGATCAGGGAGAAGATAATGGGCAACTCGAATACGCCGCCAGCGGGCAATAGCCAGGGCGGCACGCCATCCACGGCGGGCAGCAAGCAAAGCACGGCCGATTCGGCCGAAAACTTTGTGCTGGTCGATAGCGAGCAAGGCCTCGATATCGGCGACGATCTGTTTTCCATCGGCGAAGTACGGCGCGCCGACCGCTTGCCCCATCACCAGTCCGGCCTCGCCGGACAGAGCCGACAGAGCGCCGACGATGCGCCGGACACCACGGGCAGTACGGGCGTCTGAGCTTCCCTTCCTGACTGTTTGATCATCCCCACAGGGCCAGCCGTCAGGCGTGTTCGCACACGCCGACTGGCCCGCATGCGCGCGGGTAAATCAGGAAGGCTCCGCTACAGGTCGACCCGTCCATGTTCGCCCAGGTCCTTCGGCGGCTCGCCCGTAATGGCGGCCCTGGCCATCTCATAGAATTGCATCATCTTGCTGGCGCTGCTATCCCAGTACTCGGCCGACTGTATCGTCACCTTGATCAGCGACAGCTTCGGATCGTCGAGTCCGCCCGGGAACCAGGCTTTTACGAGCGGGTTCCACAATTCCTCCGCCTTGGCGCGGTCCTTCAGCAGCTGCGCGTGGCCGCAGACGGAGACATACAGGCTGTCGCCCGTGTCGACAAAGCTGACGTTGACTTGCGGATTGTTCAGCAAGTCGCGCGTGTAGGCGGCATCGTCCGAGACAAAAAACCAGATTTGCCCTTCGCTGTCGACCTGCTGCTGCGTCAACGGCCGGCTGGTGAGGGTGCGCATGTCGTCGCTGGTGGTCAGCATGCCGAATTTGACGTCCTTGATCTTGGCCGCGATGCTGGCCAGTTGTTCGCTGGAATACGCTTGCATGGGTGTGCTCCTGTTTGATTGTCCTGAACAACAGCATAGACGGGCATGGCACGCGGCTCTGTACGGCAGCTTACTTAGCAGCCCAGCTTTGTTTCAAAGCTGTTACAAAACGCTGGCCCGGCGGAGCGCCCCATGTATTGACTTAATAAATGATAATCATTATCATTTGTTTGAAAATATAAGCATGCACTTTGATTGAAGGATGGGAATGAAGCACACTGACTTGTCGCGCCACCTGGCCCGCTCCTTGCCGGGAGCGCTTGATGGGTAATGCGGGCGCAGCGGACAAGGCCAAGAACAACGCCAGCCGCGCCGTCTGGCTGAAGAATTTGCATCAATGGCACTGGATCAGTTCCGCGCTTTGCCTGCTGGGCATGTTTCTGTTCGCCATTACCGGCATCACCCTGAACCACGCTGGCCAGATCGAATCCAAGCCGTCCATCACGCGCCAGAAGGCGGAGCTGCCGGCGCCCCTCGTCACGCAACTGGCCGCCTATGCCGCCAAGCACGATGGCGCCAACGCGCCCATGCCGGCCGCGGCCGAAGCCTGGCTCAAGCAGCAATGGTCGCTCAATGCGGGCGGGCGTCCCGCCGAATGGTCGATCGACGAAGTGTATCTGCCGCTGCCCAAGGCGGGCGGCGACGCCTGGGTGCGCATCGGCCTCGAAGACGGGGCCGCCGAATATGAATTGACGGACCGGGGCTGGGTATCCTGGCTCAACGATGTCCACAAGGGCCGCAACACGGGCGTGGCGTGGAGCTGGTTCATCGACATCTTTGCCGGCGCCTGCATCGTGTTTTGCCTGACGGGGCTATTGATTTTGAAATTCCACGCGGCCAACCGGCCATTTACCTGGCCGATGGTGGGTCTCGGTATCTTGATACCTTGCGCGATCGCCTTGCTGTTTATCCATTGATCGTTTTTATTTTCCTTTTTACAGGCACACCATGAAATTACGCTACTCCCTGGCGCTTGGCCTTCCCCTGATCGGTACGTCGGCGATGGCGGCCGACCTGGCCCTCAAGATTGAAATCCCACAACTGAACGTGGCGGAATACCACCGTCCCTACGTGGCGGCGTGGCTGGAAACGGCGGACCAGAAGGTCGTCGGCAATCTGACGGTGCTGTATGACGTGAAAAAGAAGGACAAGGCAGGCGAAAAATGGCTGAAGGACATGCGCCAATGGTGGCGCAAGAGCGGCCGCGACCTGGCCATGCCGGTTGACGGCGTCAGCGGCGCCACGCGTGCGCCGGGCGAGCATACCCTGACTTTCCCCGGCGCCAAGGCCTTGCTCGACAAGCTGCCGGCCGGCGAATACCAGGTGGTGGTGGAAGCGGCGCGCGAAGCGGGTGGACGCGAACTGGTGCGCGTGCCGTTCCAGTGGCCGCTGAAATCGGCCCAGTCCGTGCCTGCCAAAGGCAAGGAAGAACTCGGCAATGTCGTCGTCCAACTCAAACCATAAGGCGCACATCATGTTCAAGCAATTCAACAAATCCCTGATCGCCCTGGCCCTGGCCGGCCTGGCCATGAACGCCCACGCTCACCGCGGCTGGATGGTGCCATCGAGCACGATGGTGGAAAGCAAGGACGCCTGGGTGACGGTGGACGCCGCCGTCTCCGACGGCCTGTTCGAGATCGACCACCAGCCGCTGCGCCTGGACGCGCTGCAAGTCATCGGCCCGGACGGCGCCAAAGTCACGCCGGCGAACACGGTCACGGGCCGTTTGCGCAGCGTCTTCGACGTCAAAATGGAAAAGCCGGGCACGTACAAGGCGGCCATCGTGTCGCAAAACGTGATGGGCAGCTACAAGCTCAACGGCGAGCAGAAGCGTTTCCGCGGCAACGAAGAGACCTTCAAGAAGGAAGTGCCGGCCGATGCGCAAGAGTTGAAAATCACGCGCACGGCAGCGCGCCTGGAAACTTTCTTCAGCAATGGCGAAACCAGCACGGAAGTGTTCAAACCGACCGGTGTGGGCCTGGAATTCGTGCCAGTGACGCACCCGAACGACTTGCGCGCGGGCGAGAAAGCCACGTGGCGCTTCCTGATCGATGGCAAGCCGGCGGCGAACCAGGCGTTCAGCCTGGTGCCAGGTGGCGTGCGCTACCGTGGCGTGCTCGGTGAAATCCGCCAGAGCACGGATGCCAAGGGCGAGATCACGTTTACGGTGCCAGCGGCCGGCATGTATTACCTGAGCAGCACCTGGCCAGCGGCCGCCCCGGCCGTGGCCGGCCAGCCGCCCGCCATGCCCGAGCGCCGCATGACGTACGCGGCCACCGTGGAAGTGCTGCCGCAGTAAGCGGCGGCATCGTCACGAAAGCGCCGATGCGCCGGGTCCTGCTGCCGCAGCATATTTCCGATCAGGTCGCGCCGCCCGGCGCCGCGATCCGGGACTTGCGCGGCCTGACCATGGGCACCAGCTGGTCGGTGCGCCTGCTCGAATCCGCCATGCCGGGACGTGCGGGCAGCGCCGACTTGCAGCAGGGCTTGCAGCAGCAGCTGGACCTGGTCGTGGCGCAAATGAGCCACTGGAGCGACGAGTCCGACCTGGGCCGCTTCAACCGGGCCGAGGCGGGCAGCTGGCACAGCCTGCCCGCCGCCTTTTGCGAGGTGCTGGGCTTTGCCATGCACGTGTCGCAAGCGTCCGGAGGCGCGTATGACCCGTGCGCCGGCGCCCTCGTCAACCTGTGGGGCTTCGGCCCCCGCAACCGCTACGATGAGCCGGGTTTCCTGCCGCCGAAAGACGATACCGTGGCCTTGCTGCTGTCGCAGCGCCAGCGCCGCCGCCTGGAACTCGATTTGCCGGCCCGCCGCGCGCGCCAGCCGGGCGGCTTGCAGCTCGATTTGTCCGCCGTGGCCAAGGGCTATGGCGTGGATCGCCTGGCTCGCTACCTGGACAGTCAGGGCATTCAGCATTACCTGGTCGAAGTGGGCGGCGAGCTGCGCGGCGCCGGCAGCAAGCCCGACGGTCAGCCGTGGTGGGTGATGCTGGAACAGGTCGATGGCGCCGATCATGCGCAGCATCCGGCCGAAATGCTGCTGGCGCTGCACGGCTTGTCCGTGGCCACCTCGGGCGACTACCGGCGTTTCTTCCAGGATGGCACCGTGCGTTTCTCACACACCATCGATCCGCGCAGCGGCATGCCGATCGCCAATCAACTCGCTTCCGTCACCGTCGTGCACGAGCAATGCATGGCGGCCGACGCCTGGTCGACGGCCCTGACGGTGCTGGGTGTCGAGGCCGGCATGGCGCTGGCGGAAGAGCAGGGCCTGGCCGCGCGCTTCCTGCAGCGCGACGGCGACGGCTACCATGAAACGCTGAGCAGCCACATGCTGGCCATGCTCGACGAATGAACGATTAATTCCATGATTTTTACGCACGATACGACGCGGCTGGCCTTGCTGGCCGCCCTGTCCCTCAGTTATGCGGGCGTGTGTCTGGCGCCCTGGCTGCGCGCGCGCGCCAAGCGCCGCGCGTCCGAGGCCGCCAGGGCTACCCTCGCCAACAGTCCCGCCTGGCTGGTGGCGTATGCGAGCCAGACGGGCAATGCCGAGGAATTGGCCACGCAAACGGCGCAGAGCCTGCAACTGGCCGGCATCCCCGTGCGCCTGTGCGCGCTGGCCGAACTCACAGCCCTTGATTTGCAACAAGCGGAACGGGCCCTATTTTTGGTCAGCACGTATGGCGAAGGCGACGCGCCCGACAATGCGGCCGCCTTCATGGGCCGCCTGATGACGGGCGAGCTGGCGCTGCCGCAATTGCATTACGCCGTGCTGGCCCTGGGCGACCGCAGCTATGGCCAGTTCTGCGGCTTCGGCCGCGCGCTCGACGCCTGGCTGGCGGGACAGGGCGCGTCGCGCCTGTTCCAGCGCATCGAAGTCGACCGCAGCGCCAGCGCCGCCATCGAGCAATGGTTCCAGCACCTGAGCCACCTGGCCGGCACCAGCGATGCGCCCGACTGGAGCGCGCCCGCCTTCGGCGACTGGCGTTTGAGGCAGCGGCGCCACCTCAACCCTGGCAGTGCCGGCGGCGCCATTTATCATGTGGAACTGGCGCCCGTAGCGGGTGCTTTGCCTGACTGGCAGTCGGGCGATCTGGTGCAGGTGACGGCGCCTGCCGACCCGTCGCAGCCACGCGAATATTCGATCGCCTCGATCCCGCGCGATGGCGGCGTGCACTTGCTGGTACGCCAGCATGCGCATCCCGATGGCAGTCTGGGCCTGGCCTCTGGCTGGCTGACGGCGCAAGCCAAGGTGGGCGACGTGGTGCAGCTGCGCTTGCGGCAGCACAAACGCTTCCGCCTGGAAGACAATGCCCAGCGGCCATTGATTTTGATCGGCAACGGCAGCGGCATCGCCGGCTTGCGCGGGCATTTGAAAAGCCGTGTGCTGGCAGGACAGCGGCGCAACTGGCTGATCTTTGGCGAGCGCAATGCGGCCCACGATTTCCATTATCGCGAAGAAATTGAGGGCTGGCACGCCAGCGGCGACTTGCCGCGCCTGGACCTGGCGTTTTCACGCGACCAGGCCGAGCGGACCTATGTGCAAGACCGCCTGCGCGGCAATGCCGACGAGGTGAAACTGTGGCTGGAACAGGGCGCGGCCATTTATATTTGCGGCAGCCTGGCCGGCATGGCCGGCGGCGTCGACCAGGCCCTGCAGGAAATCCTGGGCCGGCCCGCGCTCGACGCGCTGGCGGCCGAAGGACGCTACCGGCGCGACGTGTATTGAGTTTTTGACGCCGCCAGCGCGTTCGCGCGCACACGGCTATCATGATTGTTTCATCCGAGGAGACACATCATGAGCGACAGCATTTACGACATTCCTTTGCGCCGCATCAATGGCGAACCCACCAGCCTGGACGCCTATCGCGGCAAGGTCGTGCTGGTGGTCAATGTCGCCTCCGCCTGTGGCTTGACGCCGCAGTACGAAGGCCTGGAAAAACTCTACGCCGACAAGCAGGCCGAAGGCCTGGTGGTGGCCGGTTTTCCCGCCAATGAATTCGGCGCGCAGGAGCCGGGTAGCAATGCCGAGATCGCGGACTTTTGCCGCGGCACGTTTGGCGTGCAATTTCCCATGTTTGAGAAAATCGTCGTCAAGGGGCCTGGCCAGCATCCGCTGTACCAGCGCCTGGTGCAGGAGCAGCCGCGGGCGCAGGAAAAGCCAGGCAGCGATTTCCGCGCCAAGCTGGTTGGCTACGGCATTACGCAGGAGCAGCCCAGCGACGTGTTGTGGAATTTCGAGAAGTTTTTGATCAGCAAGGATGGCAAGGTGGTGGGGCGTTTCGCGCCCGACACCACGGTCGATGATGCGCTGTTGCGCGAGGCCATCGCGCGCGAATTGCAGGCTTAGGCTTAGGCTCTAGTCGGCGGCGTCCAGCGCGGCTGGCTCCATTTCGCCACTCACTTCCTGCAAGCCGCGCGCCAGGCTGGAGATGCTGGGGTTGTCGATGAAGACGCAGCGCTTGCCCGTGCGCTTGCAATAATCTTTCACGCGCCAGTAGGCGCTGTGGCTGATGCAGCCCGTCTGGCAAATCACCAGGTCGGCCGCCGCCAGGCTCGAATCGAGCAGGTTGGCATTGTCTTCCAGGCCGCCGTCGTGGTGGGCAAACTGCGCGCCGACCCGCTCGATCAGGGCGCGATAGGTGGCGACATTGCCGCTGCGTCCGCCCACGCACAAGACGCTTTGATCGACCAAGCGGATCGGCATTTTCAGCTTGCCGCCGGTCGGCACTTCCAGCTTTGGCGCCGGTGGCGGTACGACAGCGGCTGGGCGTGGCTGGGCCTGCTTCAATTCCGCGATTTGCTGGCGCAATTCCTTCTCGCGCTCATCCATTTGCGCCAGGCGTTCGACCAGGCGGGTGCGTGATTCCAGCGCCGGGATGGCCGCTTGCAATTGGGCCAGTTCCGCGCGCAAGCCGTCGATCACGCTATCCTTGCCGATAGATTCCGCCCGCGTGCGCAGCAGCACGGCTTCCTGGCGTTCCAGCTCGCCCGTTTTTTCCATCAGCGCGGCCTGGCTGCGTTGTTGCAGCTTGGCCAGTTCGTGCGCCAGGCGCGCGTTTTCTTCCTGCAAGGCCGTAAATTTTCCCATGTCGGCGCGCACGCAGGCGCCGGCCTGGTGCTGGATCATGTGCAGGTCGCGGCACATCTGCTCTTCCAGCTCGGCATCGCAGCGCGGGTGCGTCAGGCCGGCCCAGAAAGCGCCCGACACGTCGCCGTTGGCGACGGCCGTGCGCCACAGTTCGGCCACTTGTTCCGTGGTCTTGGCGCCGCGAAAGCGCAGGATCACGGGGGCGTAGCGGCGTTCGAGTTCCTTTTGCAGCGCTTCGGACAGGCGGTTGCGCGCGCCGCATTCCGTCACGGCGCCCACGTGCACTTCATAGTCGTCGGCCAGCACGCGCCCGCCCGTCATCTTGCCCACCAGCTTGCGCAGGTAGCCCAAGGGCAAGCCCACGCCGACCAGGGGGCAATGACAGGTATGCGACAGTTCCCACAGCCGGCGGCGGCGCGAAGCGAGCGCGGCCGTGTCGGCCCCGCCGCTGGAACAATTGCTGATGACGGGCAGGGACTGGTCTTTGTCACACATGGCGATATCCTGTTGGACGGTGGGATGGAAAAGAAATTATTGCGGCAGGGGCGAGGCAGGGCGCTTGGCGCTCAGCATGCGTGCCAGGCGATCGAGCAAGGTGCTCCTGGGTGGTGCGGGCTTGTGCAGCGCCACCAGGGCTGCCCACTGCTGTGACAGTTGCTGGCAAGTTGCTTGCAGCACGGGACCCAGGCCGGGCGAACCCGACAGCACTTGCAGATGGCGTTCGATGACACCGGCCAGTTTCTCGCAGGGACTGCCCGCATGGTAGTGCGACATCAGGTGCAGCACGGCCGACAGCAGCAATTCAGGCTGCTGGCCTTGCGGAGAAGGAAACATCGGGGAAGGTCGGTCGTTCGCCATCAAACACTCCTGTGCGGTGGTTTGGCTGGCTGCGCGCGCGGGGCGCGACTGGCTGGCGAGTGTGGTGACTGGCTGCCGTGCTGCTTCAGGCAGTCAGGATCAGCTTGTTCAATTGGGTGACGCGCAGGCGATAGATCTTGCCGCTGTGCTCAATCTCCACTTCGCGTCCCTGCTGCAGCAGCGCTTCGCTGGTGATGCGGCGTGCCGGCTGGGCCATGCTGACGGGAGGACGGACGTGGGCGGTAGCGGCATCCTGGATCAAGGCTGGTTTTGAGCTTTGCATGTTGGGCTTTCTTTATCTCAGTTGAGAATGATTCGTATTTGCATTATTGTTGAATGTGGCCCGAAAAGCAAGGCTTATTTGTGCGGAATCCGTGCTTTTTTATGGTGACATGGCAGCGTGGACGATCGTGCTGCGCAAAGCAGGCCGCAGGAGCGGCGCGGGAGGCGGGGGCGGCAAAAAAGACCCGGCAAGGCGTCGTGCGCCTTGGCCGGGTCAAGCCTGTGCCAAGCTTGAGGAAATCGGGATGGCGCTAAATGGTAGCCAGCAATTGCGCCGAGGCGCTGGCGGCGGCGGTGGTATCGGCCTTGAGCTTGGCGGCGGCCAGTTGCTTGGCGCGCGAGCGCGACGGCGGCAGGCGGCGCAGGGTTTTCAGGGCGTCCGGATCCTTGATGCCGATGGTGCGCTGGTCAACCGTGATCAGGCCGATTTCATTGAAGGCGGACAAGGTGCGGCTGACCGTTTCCAGGGTCAGGCCCAGGTAGCTGCCGATTTCATGGCGCGTCATGCGCAGGTTGAACAGCTTGCTCGAATAGCCCATCTGCGCGAAGCGGTCGGCCAGCGAGACGAGGAAGCGCGCCACGCGGGCTTCGGCGCTGAGGGCGCCCAGCATGCCGATCATGGCTTGCTCGCGCACCAGTTCGCGGCTCATCACGCCGTACATGACGTTTTCCAGTTCCAGGTGGACTCTGCCCAGCGCCGTCAGTTTCTTGAACGGCAGCAGGATCAGGTCGCAGTCGGACAGGGCCACCGCTTCCGAGGAGTAATGGCGCGAGTGGATGCCGTCGACGCCCAGCATGTCGCCCTTCATGGGGAAGCTGAGTACCTGTTCATTGCCGAATTCATCGATCAGCACGGTTTTCAGGAAGCCCGAATTGACGATGTACAGGGTGTCGAACGGTTGGCCGATCGTGTGCACGCGCTGGCCCGTCTTGAATTGCACGTGCTGGAACAGCAGTTCGTCGGCGGCGATGGTGCAGGCGCTGGAGATATGCAGCAGGTCGCACACCTCCTTCAGGTTCGACCAGAGCCGGCCCTGGCGCTGGCGCCCCGCTTCCATTGGAGAAGAGGGGGCCAGCGATGGTGAGGCAGCGCGGGTGTCGGGCGTTTGCGTGGACAGCATGTTCATCTCCTGGTGACAGGTAGTTCAGAGTTGAATGACGGGGTGCACGGGGCGGCGGGCAGGCAAGGGTCGGCGGCGCGCGTCCAGGCAGGTAATGCTCAATTCGCTGAAGACTTGCTGTGTGATGAAATAACTTTCCAGCAACTTGATTACTGGTTTCAGTATGCCAACAACCGTATGCAATTAATATCAGCAGTGGCTGAATATGGCAGTAGGAGCTGTGGTAGGCGAGGTAGGATTGTTCCTACAGTTGGCGCGCGGGCGCGCGCCAGGAGGATCACGTCTTGAAGGGCGATAGCAGGCGGTGCGCGACGGCATACTGGACCATTTCGGATAGCGAACTCATGCCCATCTTTTGCATGATGCGCGTCTTGTGCGTACTCACCGTTTTGACGCTCAGGTGCAGGTTGTTGGCAATTTCCGTGATCGACTTGCCTGCCACCAGCAGGGAAAAAACTTCGAATTCGCGGTCCGACAACTGTTTATGCAGCAAGCTTTCATTCGGCATCATGATGTTGAGCACGAGTTGCTCCGCCACCTCGGCGCTGATGTAGGGACGCCCGGACGCCACCTTGTGGATGGCGCCCACGAGCTGGGTGCCCGCGCTTTCCTTGGTCAGATAGCCTTGCGCGCCGGCGCGGATGGCGCGCACCGCATATTGCTCTTCCTCGTGCATGGTGAGGATCAGGATCGACAGCTTGGGCGCCTCGCTGCGGATTTGCCGGATCAGGTCGACGCCGCTGCGGCCCGGCATCGACAGGTCTAGCAGCAACAGGTCGAAGCCGCCCTGGCGCACGTGGTTGAGGACTTCAAAGCCGTCGATGGCTTCACCCACGATGTCGATATCCGGCGCGCCGTCAAGGATGCGCTTCAATCCTTCACGCATGATGGTGTGGTCGTCGGCAATCACAATACGTATCATAGGCGGGCAATCTGGTGGCGTGTAATCTGCTCTGTCCGTCACCGGACAATCAAATGTTAAGAAACGAGAAACGTTGTTATTTTAACTGAAGCGGTCGCGCCTTTGCCTTTTTCTTGGTGTATCGGCAATGGCGCTGGCCCCGTGGCCATGTGACCTTTTATTTTGCCGCGGGTTCCTTGATCAGCCTGTGCACGAGCACGGGCAATTTCGAGTGCGACAGCACTTTATTGGTCACGCTGCCCAGCAGCAACTGACCCCAGCCGCTGCGGCCATGCGAGCCCATGAAGATCAGGTCGCATTGCTGCAGTTGCGCCACTTCCACGATTTTCAGGGCCGGGCTGTCGGAAAAGGCCGTCAGGCCTGTCGCCTGCAGGCCCCGCTTGGCGGCCGCGTCGAGGATGGGCTGCCAGTGGTCGGCGCCCGCCTTGCGCATGGCGATGCGGTATTCCTCCTCGCTGGGATAGCTTGGTGGAATGATTTCGATGTACACCGGGTACTGGTATTCGGGCGCCACGTACACGGCAAGGATGTCGGCGTGCATCTGTTCGGCAAAGGCAACGCCGGCACAGGCCGTCAAGTTGGAGACGGTGGAGCCGTCCGTGGCGATCAGAATTTTCTTATACATGGCAGGTCCTTTGGCAGTGACTCAGCGCGCGCAACGCCTCTTATTGTAGACGCGGCGGCAGCATTGTATTCATGTAAAGACTTGATAATTATCAATACTACTGCACCTTCAGTATAGACAACATTGGCAGAAAGATCGTGTTTAGCTGCAACGATGGCCGTGCAGGGCTGTTGCGCAGGCGCCCGCAGGCAGGATTTCTTGTGTCGCGCGTGGTCTTGCACGCACGCCAATGGTAGTATTTCAAAATACAACAGCAGGAACACTTATTTCCTGGCGGAAAAGCTCTTGTGGGCCTGCTTTGCACCAGGAAGCGCGTTTTGAGATTTACCAACAGGGCGGCGCCCTGCTACACTCGCACCATCGCAGCGGTATTGCCTCAAATCATCTTAATCGAGAAATTGTGGGTATCAGTCTGTAAAACGCACAGTTCAGGCGGAATTTTGACAAATTATGGAGAAGCAGGGATATGACCAACGCCGCTGATGATTTCGATGCATTATTCGATGAAGTATCCGCGCAAAGCGCGGCCGCAGCTACGCCGGCGCCCGCCGCCGCGCCCGCTCCCGCCGTGATCGCGGATGACGATTTTGACGCGCTGTTCGATTCCGTGTCGGCCAGCGCCGCCGTGCCGGCGGCCGCCGAGCCGGTAGCGGCCCCCGTGGCCAGCGCCGAGGCGCCTGGCGAAGCGGCCGATCCGGTCGACCAGTCCGACAAGCCGATGTTCGAGCGCCTGGGCGGCATCGTGCGCCTGCTGCACGATTCGTTGCGCGAACTGGGCTACGACAAGGCGTTGACGGAAGCGTCGTCGCAGATCGTCGACGCCCAGGACCGCCTGGAATATGTCGCCACCCTGACGGAACAGGCCGCTAACAAGGTACTCAACACGCTCGACGAAGGCATGCCGGCGCAGGACGTGCTGTCGAAGAAAGCCAAGGACATGGACGGCCGCTGGACGGCCCTGTTCGACGGCAAGCTGAGCCTGGAAGAATTCAAGGCTTTGGCCGGCGATTCGCGCCAGTTCGCGCAAGCCGTTGCCGAAGCGACGGAAGCGGAAAAAGCACGCTTGCTGGAAATCATGATGGCCCAGGACTTCCAGGACATCACGGGCCAGCTGATCAAAAAAGTGGTCAACATCACCAAGACGGTGGAAAACGAGCTGGCTCAGCTGCTGCGCGACAACGCGCCGGCCGAGGTGCGCGAAAAGCTGGCGCAAAAGCCGGTGCCGCTGATGCAGGGCCCGTCCGTGCCGTCGGTGGCGCTGGACCAGGATAATGTAGACGACCTTCTTGCGGATTTGGGATTCTAATGGACGATATGCTCAAGGATTTCGTCGTTGAGGCGATGGATCTTGCGGTTAATGTTGAAGAGCACTTATTGCGCCTCGAGCGTGATCCTGACAACAAGGAAACACTGAATGCCGTGTTTCGTTCCTTCCACACCATCAAGGGCGGCGCCGGCTTCATGGGCTTGCCCGCGCTGGTGGCGGCCTGCCATCTGACGGAAAACCTGTTTGACGCCTTGCGCACGGGCGCCGCGCCCGTGACGCCGATCGCCATCGAGGCGGCGCTGCAAGCGTCCGGTTTCGTCGCCGACCAGCTGACGGAACTGGCGAATGGCGCCGCGCCGGAAAGCTTGCCGGCCATGCCGGAAGAGCTGGAACACATCCTGACGAACGCCATCGAAGGCAAGGGCATGGATGCGCCTGCGCCTGCCGCCGCCGTGGTGGCGGAAGTGGCCGCGCCCGTTGCCGAAGTTGCCGTCGCCACGCCGGCCGCTGCCGCCGTGTCCACCTCTACGGCCAGCGCCGATGGCCTGGACTGGGAAGCCATGTACAACGCCGTCGTGCCGGCCGGTAGCCAGATCGCTGCCGCACCGGTGTCCGCCGCCGCCGCCGCGCCTGCCGCCGTGGCCGCCGCGCCTGCTGCCGCTGCCGCCGCCAAACCGGCCGGCAAGGCCTGGGATGGCGCGGAACGCCGCGAAGAGCGTCCGGAAGTGCGCCATGCCGCGCCCGTCAAGGAAGACAGCATCCGCGTCGATGCCGTCAAGCTCGACGCCCTGCTGGAGGTGGCCGGCGAATCCGTGCAGGCCGCCAACCAGGCTGCCGTGCTGCTCGAACGCTTGCTGCAATTCAAATTCGAAGGCCAGGCCGCCACCCTGATGGCGACTTTGGCGGAAACCCTGGAACGCGCTTCGCGCTACTCGACGGAACTGCAGCGGGCCACCCTGGCCACGCGCATGCAGCCCGTCGGCCGCCTGTTCCAGAAATTCCCGCGCCTCGTGCGCGAACTGGCGAAAGACCTGGGCAAGGATGTCGAACTGACCATCGAAGGCGCGGAGACGGAAGTCGACCGCGTCGTGGTCGACAGCCTGTACGATCCGCTCGTGCACATGCTGCGCAATTCGCTCGACCATGGCGTCGAATCGCCGGAAGCCCGTCTGGCCGCCGGCAAGCCCGCCAAGTCGTATATTTCACTGAAAGCATGGCAGGAAGCCAACAGCGTCATGATCGTGCTGCAGGATGACGGCAAGGGCATGGACCCGGTCTTCCTGCGCAGCAAGGCCCAGCAAAAGGGCCTGATCAGCGAAAACGCGCAGTTGAGCAACGACGAATGCTTCCAGCTGGTGTTCCTGCCGGGCTTCTCGACCAAGGAAGTCGCTTCCAGCGTTTCCGGACGCGGCGTGGGCATGGACGTGGTGAAAACGGCCGTGGAGAAAAACCGCGGCGCCATCCACATCGAATCCACGCTGGGAAAGGGCACGAAATTTGCCATCCGCCTGCCGATCGAACTGTCGATCGTGCCGACCATGCTCGTGTCGACCTCGGGCGCCGCGCTGGCGCTGCCGATGGCGGTGGTGCAGCGCGTCGTCGAATTGCCGGAAACCTTCATGGAAGTGGGCGGCGCGCCGGTGCTGAAAGACCAGGGCCGTCCATTGCCCGTGCGCTCGCTGGCCGGCTCGCTGGGCTACGAATCGTGCAGCGAACGCGTCGGTATTGTTGTCGCTGCGCCACAGCCGTACATTCTCGCCGTGGAAGCCGTCGATGGCACGGCCGACCTCGTGATCAAACCGATGACGGCCATCACCGTGGAAGGCATTACCGGTACTGCCCGCTCGGCCGAAGGCGAGCTGGTGCTAGTCGTGGGCCTATCTTTCCTGATGGATGGTTGCAGGGGAAGTGTGCGCATGGCAGCCTAACAACACAGGCCAGTTCACATCCAGCCCGCTGCAGACCTCTGCAGCGGGCTTTTTTTTCGGCTTTTTTCGATTTTTATTCGCCCCGCCGGCATTTTGGCGGATTTTCGTATCAGCAATTTTTTGGCCATATCCGCAAAGTGCACCAAATTTTGTATCGCCCATCCCACGCTGGGGCGGCTTTTGGTTCTGCATTGCACAATATATGGCATAATCATTGCCGATCCCTTCGATCAGTACGACAGATCACTTAAACAGGCTGTGGCAACGCTGCATATATCATGATGAAGACGCTTTACGACAAACTCTGGGAATCCCACGTTGTTCGGGCCGAAGATGATGGCACGACAATTTTGTACATCGACCGGCACCTGCTGCACGAAGTTACCAGCCCGCAAGCCTTCGATGGCCTCAGCGTGGCGGGCCGCCAGCCGTGGCGCATTTCCGCCAACCTGGCCGTGGCCGACCATAATGTGCCGACCACCAGCCGGGTCGACGGCATTGCCGACCCCGTTTCGCGCCTGCAGGTGGAAACGCTGGACAAGAACGCCAAGCACTACGGCTTGACCTACTTCAACATGAACGACAAACGCCAGGGCATCGTGCACGTGATCGGCCCGGAACAGGGCGCGACCTTGCCCGGCATGACGGTCGTCTGCGGCGACTCGCACACGTCCACGCATGGCGCCTTCGGCGCGCTGGCGCACGGCATCGGCACGTCCGAAGTGGAACACGTGCTGGCCACGCAAACCTTGCTGCAAAAGAAATCCAAATCCATGCTGGTGCAAGTCGACGGCGCCTTGCCGGCCGGCGTGACGGCGAAAGATATCGTGCTGGCCATCATCGGCAAGATCGGTACGGCCGGCGGCACGGGCTACTGTATCGAGTTCGGCGGCTCGGCCATCCGCGCGCTGTCGATGGAAGGACGCATGACGGTGTGCAACATGGCCATCGAGGCGGGCGCGCGCGCCGGCATCATCGGCGTCGACGACACCACCATCAATTATGTCAAGGGCCGCCCGTTTTCGCCGGCCGGTCCACACTGGGAACGGGCCGTGGCCTACTGGCGCACCCTGCATTCGGACCCTGGCGCCCGCTTCGACCTCGTCGTCACGCTCAACGCGCAAGAAATTCAACCGCAAGTGACGTGGGGCACGTCGCCGGAAATGGTCATCGGCATCGATGGCCGCGTGCCAGACCCGGACAATGAAAAAGACAGCGTCAAGCGCGACGCCATCGAAAAAGCCCTGGTCTACATGGCCCTCAAACCGAACACGCCGATCACCGATGTGCGTATCGACAAGGTCTTCATCGGCTCCTGCACCAATTCGCGCATCGAGGATTTGCGTGCGGCCGCCGCCGTGGTGCGCGGCAAGTACCGCGCCTCCAACGTGACCCTGGCGCTGGTGGTGCCCGGTTCCGGCCTCGTCAAGGACCAGGCCGAACGCGAAGGCCTGGACCGCATCTTCAAGGATGCCGGCTTCGAATGGCGCGAGCCCGGTTGCTCCATGTGCCTGGCCATGAATGCGGACCGCCTGGAGCCGGGCGAACGCTGCGCGTCCACCTCGAACCGCAACTTCGAAGGCCGGCAAGGCCAGGGCGGCCGTACCCACCTGGTGTCGCCCGCGATGGCGGCCGCGGCGGGTATCGCCGGCCACTTTGTCGACGTGCGGGGATTGCGATGACGGCAGGGACTGGCGCCGCTGGTTTACACTAGCGGTATCAGTCCCATCTTTCTTATCGAGAACTCATCATGAAAAAACTCTTCGCCCTCCTCATTGCCACCGTGATCCTGTCTGGCTGCAACACCGTCTCCGGCATCGGCCGCGATGTGCAGAAAGTCGGCCAGGTCGTCACTGGCGCCGGCGGAAAATAAACCGCGACGTGCCGGCGCCCAGCGCCGCGCGTCCTACCGAGTAGAAACAGCATGGATAAATTTACGATTTACGAAGGCCTGGTCGCCCCGCTGGACCGCGCCAACGTCGACACCGACGCGATTATCCCGAAGCAATTCCTGAAATCGATCCACCGCAGCGGCTTCGGCCCCAACCTGTTCGACGAATGGCGCTATCTCGACCATGGCGAACCGGGCCAGGACAACAGCCGCCGCCCGCTGAACCCGGAGTTCGTGCTCAACGAGCCGCGCTACCAGGGCGCGTCGATCTTGCTGACGCGCAAGAATTTCGGCTGCGGTTCCTCGCGCGAACACGCGCCGTGGGCACTCGATCAATATGGCTTCCGCGCCATCATCGCGCCTTCGTTCGCCGACATCTTCTTCAATAATTGCTACAAGAACGGCTTGCTGCCCATCGTGCTGTCGGAAAGCCAGGTCGAGCACCTGTTCAATGAAGTCAAGGCTTTCCCCGGCTTCAAGCTGGTGGTGGACCTGGAACAGCAATGCGTGCGCACCAGCAACGGTTCCGTCTCGTACCCGTTCGAGATCGACGCCTTCCGCAAATATTGCCTGATGAATGGCCTTGACGATATCGGCCTGACCCTGCGCCACGCCGACGATATCCGCGCCTTCGAAGAACGGCATCTGACCAATCAGCCTTGGCTGGCCAACGTTATCTAAAGATCATTCCATGAAAATTGCAATCTTACCCGGCGACGGGATCGGTCCTGAAATCGTCGCGCAAGCCGTCAAGGTCTTGAATGTGCTGGGCGAATCGTTCGAGCTGGAAACGGCGCCCGTGGGCGGCGCCGGCTATGCGGCCCATGGTCACCCGCTGCCCGAAGGTACTCTTGCCCTGGCGAAAGCGGCCGATGCCGTGCTGTTCGGCGCCGTGGGCGACTACCAATATGACAATCTGGAGCGCCAGTTCCGCCCGGAGCAGGCGATTTTGGGCTTGCGCAAGAACCTGGGCCTGTTCGCCAACCTGCGTCCCGCGATTCTGTATCCGGAACTGGCGGGCGCCTCGACCCTGAAGCCGGAAGTGGTGTCGGGCCTCGATATTTTGATCATCCGCGAATTGACGGGCGACATTTATTTTGGCCAGCCGCGTGGCGTGCGCGAGTGCCCGGATGGTCCGTTCAAGGGCCAGCGCGAAGGTTTTGACACCATGCGCTATGCGGAAGGCGAAATCCGCCGCATCGCCCATGTGGCTTTCCAGGCTGCGCAAAAGCGCGACAAGCGGCTCACCAGCGTGGACAAGGCCAACGTGCTGGAAACCTTCCAGTTCTGGAAAGACATCGTCATCGACGTGCACAAGGAATACCCGGACGTGGCGCTTGACCACATGTATGTCGACAACGCGGCCATGCAACTGGTGCGGGCGCCGAAGAAATTCGACGTCATGGTGACCGGTAACATGTTCGGCGACATCCTGTCGGATGCGGCCGCCATGCTGACGGGTTCGATCGGCATGCTGCCGTCGGCCTCGCTGGACGCCAACAACAAGGGTCTGTACGAGCCATCGCACGGCTCGGCGCCCGATATCGCCGGCAAGGGCATCGCCAATCCGCTGGCGACGATTCTTTCTGCCGCCATGATGCTGCGCTATTCGCTGAACCGCGAAGAGCAGGCAAACCGCATCGAGGCAGCCGTCAAGCACGTGCTGGCGCAGGGCTTGCGCACGGCCGACATCCATGAGGCGGGCACGACTTTGGTCGGTACCGAGGCCATGGGTGATGCAGTTGTAAAAGCTCTGGGATAAAATAGTCTAATGACGGCAGTCGCCGTCTCATCTTGAGGAATGGTAATGAAATTAGTTGGCTTGGTAGGTTGGCGCGGTATGGTCGGTTCGGTCCTGATGCAGCGCATGCAGGAAGAGGGCGATTTCGCCCACATTGAACCGGTGTTTTTCACGACGTCGAACACGGGCGGCTCGGCGCCGGCCATGGCGAAGAATGAAACCATCCTCAAGGATGCCAACAACATCGCCGAACTGTCCAAGTGCGACATCATTATTTCCTGCCAGGGTGGCGACTATACGAGCGCTGTCTTCCCGCAGCTGCGCGCAGCGGGCTGGAATGGCTACTGGATCGATGCGGCCTCGACCTTGCGCATGGAAAAAGACGCCGTCATCGTGCTCGACCCCGTCAACCTGCACGTCATCAAGGATGCGCTGGGCAAGGGTGTCAAGAACTACATCGGCGGCAACTGCACCGTGTCGTGCATGATGATGGGCCTGGGCGGCCTGTTCCAGCACGACCTGATCGACTGGATGACGTCGATGACCTACCAGGCGGCATCGGGCGGCGGCGCGCAGCACATGCGCGAACTGCTGACGCAATTTGGCACCATCAACGGCTCCGTCAAGGCGCTGCTGGACAACCCCGCTTCCGCCATTCTGGAAATCGACCGCCAGGTGCTGGCTACCCAGCACGGCTATTCCCCGGATGAAATCAAGCAGTTCGGCGCGCCGCTGGCCGGCAACCTGATCCCGTGGATCGACAAGGACCTGGGCAATGGCCAGTCGAAGGAAGAGTGGAAAGCTGGCGCGGAAACCAACAAGATTCTGGGCCGCGGCATCGACTTTGGCACCAAGGAAATTCCTGTCGACGGCCTGTGCGTGCGCATCGGCGCCATGCGCTGCCATTCGCAAGCCTTGACCATCAAGCTGAAAAAAGACGTGCCGCTCGATGAAATCAACGACATCATCGCCAGCAACAACGAATGGGTGAAATTCGTGCCGAACACGCGCGAAGCGTCCGTGCGCGACCTGTCGCCGGCAGCCGTCACGGGCAGCCTGACGATTCCTGTCGGCCGCGTGCGCAAGATGAGCATGGGCGGCGAATACCTGTCCGCGTTCACCGTGGGCGACCAATTGCTGTGGGGCGCGGCCGAGCCGCTGCGCCGTATGTTGCGTATTTTGCTCGACGCGTAAGCGCCACAAATTGCTGATCAAGATCAAGCCGGGGCTGTTTTCCCGGCTTTTTTTTCGTCCTGAGCCCGTCAAGGCTCAACCATGCGGAGCTTGCATAGCTCTGGGCATGATGATATGTTGATACCTCTGGAAAAGTAACAGTTTTCCCATGTCAACTAAGATGCCGCCAACTATGCCTGTACACACTCGTCCCCGGGTCGCCTCCCTTGCCATTCAAACACTCAGCAGCGCTGTCGCCTGCGCGGTGTTATTGTCACCGGCGGTATCCGCAGCCGAGCTGGGCAAGATCACGGTGCTGTCCGCCGCCGGCCAGCCGCTGCGCGCCGAGGTCGAATTATCGGCCGTCAAGCCAGGCGAGGCGACCAGCCTGCTGGCCAAGCTGGCGCCGCCCGACGCTTACCGCCAGGCCAACGTGGAATTCAATCCGGCCCTGAACGCCTTGACGTTTGCCGTGGAAAACCGCAACGGCAAGTCCTTCATCCGTATCAGTTCGGCGCAACCGGTGGCCGAGCCGATGGTCGACCTGCTGCTGGAACTGAGCAGCAAGAGCGGCCGCCAGGTGCGCGAATATGCGTTCGTGCTCGACACGCCCGAAGCGCGCCAGACGCGCGGCGCGCAAGTGACGGCGCCAGTCGAGCCGGGCAAGGCCAAGCCTGCCGCCGAGACTGCGCCGCCCGCCACGAAAAAGGCGGCAGGCGAATACAAGGTCAAGGCGGGCGACACCCTGAGCCGCATCGCCAGCGAACTGAAGCCATCGGGCGTTTCGCTCGACATGATGCTCGTCGCCCTGTACCGCGCCAATCCCGACGCCTTCAAGGGCGAGAACATGAACCGCATGCAGGCCGGGCGCATCCTGGCCGTGCCGGGCGCGGACACTGTGCGCGCCACCGGCGCGGCCGAAGCGAAGGGCATCGTGACGGCGCACGCCATCGATTTCGACGCCTACCGCAACAAGCTGGCGGGCCAGGTGTCGCAAAGCAAGCCGGCCAAGGCCGCGCAAGCGACGCAAAGCACGGCCGGCAAGATCGGCGCGACGAAGGTGCAGGAAAAGCCGACGGCCGTGAGCGAGTCGCAAGACAAGCTGAAATTATCGAAGGCGGAGCCGGCGGCCAAGTCGGCCGGCAAGAGCGCCGTCGCCAGCGAGGAAGACAAGATCGCCAAGGCGAAACAGGTCGATGAAGCGGCTGCCCGTGTCAAGGAGCTGGAAAAGAACGTCAGCGATTTGGAAAAGTTGATGGCGGTCAAGAGCAAGGCCATGGCCGACAAGAGCGCGCCGGCACCCGCCAAGCCGGCCGAGGCCGCTGCCAGCGCATTGGCAAGCTCGCCGGCCAGCGCCGTTGCCAGCGCACCGGCCGAAGCCCTGCCACCCGTGCCGAAGGCGAAACCGGTGCCGCTGGTGAAAAAACCATCGCCGCTGGAACCGACCTTCGCCGACAAGGTCAACGACCACCTGGGCGCTATCGGCATCGGCCTGGCCGCGCTGCTGGCCGCCGTGGCCGCGCTGGTGATTGCGCGCCGCCGCAAGGACGCGCCGCCGCCCGCTGAAGCTATCGCCCCCGTGCTGGAGCCGGAAGCGCCCGTGGCGCCGCCGACGACCGGCCTGGCGCCGGAAGACCAGCAGTCCGAAGCGAGCAACCACCTGTTCGGCACGGGCGCGGCCGCAGCCGGCGTGGCCGTCGCAGCGGGCGCCAGCATGCTCGACGCGAATGAAACGGACCCGGTCGCCGAAGCGGACGTGTATATCGCCTACGGCCGCGATGGCCAGGCGGAAGATATCCTCAAGGAAGCCTTGCGCATCCATCCGGAGCGCCATGCCGCCCGTTTGAAGTTGCTGGAAATCTATTCGGCCCGCAACGACGTGCGCGCATTTGAAGACCAGGCTAGCGAGCTGTACAGCCTGACGCGCGGCCAGGGCGAAGAGTGGCCGCAGGCGGCCGCGCTGGGCCTGGCGCTCGATCCCACCAATCCCCTGTATGGCGATACGGAAGACGACGCCGTCGTCAGCCTGAGCAAGGGTGTTGGCGACGACTTGCATGGCCACAGCATGGACTTGCCTGACGACTTGTCGACTCCTGCGCCCGCACCGCTGGCCGAGCTGGCGCCGGCCGAACCGGTGTCGTCCGTGGCGGCCCGCGACGTGCGCGATCCCCTCGATTTTGACCTCGACAGCCTCGATTTCGAGCCTGTTTCCACGAGCGACCCGATCGTCATGCCGGGACCGGTCAGCAAGCCCGTCTCCGCCGCGCACGATGCGCAGTATGACGCCAGCATGGATTTCGGCCTGGACCTGGAACCGCCAGCCGGCCCCGTGAATGGCGTGGGCGCCGGCTTGACGCCGTTGCCTGATCCCTTGAAGGATGTCGACCTGGCCCATTTCGACCTCGACGAGCCGGTGGCGCCCGCTGCCGCGCCGGTCGCGGCGGCCGAGCCTTCCATCGACAGCCTGTTCGACGATGCGCAAACGCCCGCCACCTTGCCGGAAGCCATACCGCCGGCACAGGAGTTCGACCTGTCCGGCATCGACCTGGACCTCAACGATGGCAAGGCGGCCAGCGTGGGCGTGGACGACCCGTTGTCGGCCATCCACATGGAAATGGATACCAAGCTGGACCTGGCGATCGCTTACCAGGAAATCGGCGACAAGGAAGGCGCACGCGAGCTGATCGATGAGGTCATCAAGGGTGGTAGCGAAGAGCAGGTCAAGAAAGCCAATACGATGCGCGCTTTGCTCAGCTAAGCTAAGCGTCGATACTACGTCCATGGCTGCGTTGCACGGTCTCGCCGTACTATTCGTACTGTCTTCGACCGTGCGCCTTGCCCTGAACGCCGTCTCGCTCGCTTAGGGGGATACGGCGCACCGGGCTGCCGCGCCGGTATAATGCTTCGATGCAAAATATTACGACAGCAACGCCACTCAAGCGTATCGTCCTCGGCCTGCAGTACGACGGCACGGCCTGGCACGGATACCAGAAGCAGGAAGACGGGCAAACGGTGCAGGACCAGCTGGAAAACGCGCTGGAGCAGTTCGCCCGCGTGCGCCTGGCCACTACCTGCGCCGGCCGCACGGATACGGGCGTGCATGCGCTCGAGCAAGTCGTGCATTTCGATACGGACCTGAACCGCGACGTGCACTCGTGGGTGCGCGGCGTCAACGCCTTCCTGCCGAAATCCATTGCCGTGCGCTGGGCCAAGGAACTCGAAGGCGATCCGACGGTCAATGACTTTTTCCACGCCCGTTTCAGCGCCCGCGCGCGCACTTATCATTATGTGTTGTACAACAACGCTACCCGTTCGCCGCTGGTGGAAGGGCGTGCCGGCTTCTTTTTCCGGCCGCTGGACGTGGAACTGATGCGCCAGGCCGTGCAGCCGCTCTTGGGCTGGCACGATTTCACGGCCTTCCGCGCCGCGCAATGCCAGGCCAAGTCGCCTGTCAAGCTCATGCACGACATCCGCATCGAGCGGCGCGGTGATTGCGTGATTTTTACGATTACGGCCAATGCCTTCCTGCACCACATGGTGCGCAACCTGGTCGGTTCGCTCGTCTACATCGGCACGGGTCGGGAAAAGCCGGACTGGCTGGGGCATCTGCTGGAAAGCAAGGACCGCCACGCTGCCGCGCCCACCTTCATGCCGGACGGCCTGTACCTGGCGCAGATCGATTACGATCCGAAATGGGCATTGCCGCAGGACAGCAGCAGCGCTTTGCCCTGGTTTTGATCTGCATCAAATCAAGTAAAGGATTGCCATGCCTCGCACACGCATCAAGATCTGCGGCCTGACCCGCGTTGAAGACATCCAGGCCGTCGTGGCGGCCGGCGCCGACGCCATCGGCTTCGTGTTCTATCCGAAAAGCCCCCGCTACGTGACGCCCGAACAGGCAGCTGCCCTGATCGCCGCCGTGCCGCCCTACGTGACGACGGTGGGCCTGTTCGTCAACGCCACGGTGGAAGACGTACGGGCAACGAAGGCCGTTGCGCCTTTGTCTCTGCTGCAATTTCATGGCGACGAGACGCCGGAACACAGCGCCGCGCTGGCTGGCGCCGTGAATACGCCGTTTACGCAAGTGTTCCGCGTCAAACCCGACACCTCCTTTGAAGATTTGCTAGAATACGAACAGCGCTATCGCGCCGCCAGTCCCTTGTTCTCCAGCCTCTTGCTCGATACCTATGTGGATGCCTATGGCGGTGCAGGAAAGGTATTTGATTGGTCCCTCATTCCAAAAGAACTCGCGCCTCGGGTCGTTTTCAGTGGTGGCTTGAGCGTACAAAACGCGACTGACGCAGTGGTGCGCGTGCGCCCTTACGCCGTCGACATCAGCAGTGGTGTCGAAGCGTCCAAGGGCATCAAGGACGCATCCCTGGTCCGCGCGTTTATCGCCGCGGTGCAGGATGCCGATGCCATCATTGCCAGAGGAAACAACCATGAATGACCACACCACCGCGCCCGGCGCAGCCGCCGCATTGTTCCACGCCACCGATTACCCGTTTCCCGACCTGCGCGGCCACTTCGGCCCGTACGGCGGCTCCTTCGTTGCCGAAACGCTCACGCATGCGCTGGCCGAGCTGAAAGATGCCTACGCCCGCTACAGCGTCGATCCGGAGTTCCTCGAAGAATTCCGCTACGAGCTGAAACACTTCGTCGGCCGTCCGTCGCCGATCTACCACGCCAAGCGCTGGTCCGAGCTGGCCGGCGGCGCGCAAATTTACTTTAAACGCGAAGACTTGAACCACACGGGCGCGCACAAGATCAATAACGTGATTGGCCAGGCCTTGCTGGCCAAGCGCATGGGCAAGCCGCGCATCATCGCCGAGACGGGCGCCGGCCAGCATGGCGTGGCCACGGCCACCATCTGCGCCCGCTTCGGCCTCGAATGCGTGGTCTACATGGGCAGCGAAGACGTCAAGCGCCAGGCGCAGAACGTGTACCGCATGAAATTGCTGGGCGCGACCGTCGTGCCCGTCGAATCCGGTTCCAAGACCCTCAAGGATGCGCTGAACGAAGCCATGCGCGACTGGGTCACGAATATCGAAAACACCTTTTACATCATCGGCACCGTGGCCGGCCCCCATCCGTATCCGATGATGGTGCGCGACTTCCAGTCCGTGATCGGCGAGGAATGCCTGGTGCAGATGCCGGAAATGACGGGCCGCCAGCCCGACTATGTGCTGGCCTGCATCGGCGGCGGCTCGAACGCCATGGGCATTTTTTACCCGTATATCGACCAGAAAGATGTAAAACTGATCGGCGTGGAAGCGGCCGGCGAAGGACTGGACACGGGCAAGCATTCGGCGTCGCTGACGGCCGGCTTCCCGGGCGTGCTGCACGGCAACCGCACCTATCTGCTGCAAGATGACAACGGTCAGATCATCGAGACGCACTCCGTCTCGGCCGGCCTCGACTATCCGGGCGTGGGTCCGGAACATGCATGGCTGAAAGATTCGGGCCGCGCGCAGTATGTGTCGATCACCGATGACGAGGCGCTGCAGGCTTTCCACGACTGCTGCCATATCGAAGGCATCATCCCGGCCCTGGAATCGTCGCACGCACTGGCTTACGCGGCCAAGCTGGCGGCCACCTTGCCGAAAGACCAGATCGTGCTGGCCAACCTGTCGGGCCGTGGCGACAAGGACATGCATACCGTGGCGGAGCGCATGGGATTGAATTTCTCTTAACCCCAAAGCAAGAACCGGGGTCGGACCCTCAGGGTCCGACCCCAGCATTTGCCGTTGGGTTTGAAAAATATTCCATCTATTTACCGTCAAGAAAGATCACCATGTCCCGTATCGCCACCACCTTTGCCAATTTAAAATCGAACAACAAGACCGGCCTGGTCACTTTCATCACCGCCGGCGACCCCGGCCCTGACGCCACCGTGCCGCTGATGCACGCGCTCGTCGAGGGCGGCGCCGATGTGCTGGAACTGGGCGTGCCGTTTTCCGACCCCATGGCCGAAGGCCCCGTCATCCAGCGGGCCTGCGAGCGGGCATTGAAATTCAATGTGGGCATCCACGACGTGTTCGGCTACGTGCGCCAGTTCCGTGAAACGAACCAGACGACCCCCGTGGTGCTGATGGGCTATGCCAACCCCATCGAGCGCATCGGCAGCACCGCCTTCATTGCAGCGGCGCAAGCAGCCGGCGCCGACGGCGCCATCGTCGTCGACTATCCGCCGGAAGAGTGCGAGGAATTCGCGGCCGCCATGCGCGAAGCGGGCCTCGACCTGATCTTCCTGCTGGCGCCCACCTCGACGGAAGAGCGCATCGCGCAAGTGGCCAAGGTTGGCGGCGGCTTCAGCTACTATGTGTCGCTCAAGGGCGTCACGGGCGCCGGCAACATTGATACGGAACAGGTGGCGGAGCGCCTCGCGGCCATCCGCCAGCATGTAAAATTGCCTATCGGCGTGGGCTTCGGCATTCGCGATGGCGCCACGGCCAAGGCCGTGGCCAAGGTGGCCGATGCCGTCGTGATCGGCAGCCGCATCATCCAGGAGATAGAAAATGCCCCGGAAGGCGGCGCCGTCGACGCCGTGCGCAGCTTTACGGCAGGCATCCGCGCCGCACTGGATGCCTGAGCAAGCTTGTTGTTTACGCAAGCTCGGGTGGCGGCAAAGTTCGACAGCCCGGCGATAAACGGCTACACTTCGGCCACTGATTTGCCTGTTATTGTGCAATAGATAAAATTTTTGGTGGCGCCCTGCGGGGCGTCGCCGTTTACCGTCTGCCGGGGGCGTCCACCGACGCTACCCCTACAAGGGCCCAAGGAGAAAATATGAGTTGGTTGGAAAAACTGCTGCCACCGCGCATCCAGCGTTCGGACGCCGCCGCGCGCAAGACCATGCCGGAAGGCCTGTGGGTCAAGTGCCCGTCGTGCGAAGCCGTGCTGTACCGTACGGACCTGGAATCGAATTTGCACGTGTGCCCGAAATGCGACCATCACATGCGCATCCGCGCGCGTGAACGCCTCGACAGCCTGCTCGACGCGGGCGGCCGCTATGAAATCGGCCAGGAAATCCTGCCTGTCGACACCTTGAAATTCAAGGACAGCAAGAAATACCCGGATCGCCTGAAGTCCGCCATGGAAGCGACGGGCGAGACGGATGCGATGGTCGTCATGGGCGGCGCCATCATGAGCCTGCCGGTTGTCGTGGCGTGCTTCGAATTCGAATTCATGGGCGGCTCCATGGGTTCCGTCGTGGGCGAGCGTTTCGTGCGCGGCGCGCAAATCGCGCTGGAACAGAAAGTGCCGTTCATTTGCATCACCGCCACCGGTGGCGCGCGCATGCAGGAAGGCTTGCTGTCCCTGATGCAGATGGCGAAAACCACGGCCATGCTGACCAAGCTGTCCGAAAAGAAATTGCCATTCATCAGCGTGCTGACCGACCCGACCATGGGCGGCGTGTCCGCCTCGTTCGCCTTCATGGGCGACGTCGTCATCGCTGAACCGAAAGCGCTGATCGGCTTTGCCGGTCCGCGCGTGATTGAAAACACCGTGCGCGAAAAACTGCCGGAAGGCTTCCAGCGCGCCGAGTTCCTCGTCACCAAGGGCGCCGTCGACATGATCGTCGACCGCCGCAAGATGCGCGAAGAAATCGCTCGTCTGCTGGCCTTGTTGCAAAACCAGGCTGTGGAAGTCCTGGCGTAACGCCAAAGTATCAGGCCGGGCGGTGTCCTGCGGACCCGCCCGGTTGCCACGCAACACCGTCTCCGCGCCTCGCGCACTGTCTCCTCATCAAGAAGTCTCCCATGCAAAACCTCCCCACCACCTTGCCGGACTGGCTCGCCATGCTGGAAACCCGCCATTCGGAAACCCAGATCAACATGGGCCTGGACCGCGTGCAAGCCGTCAAGGCGCGCATGCAGCTGGCTTTTACTTGCCCCGTGATCATGGTGGCGGGCACGAATGGCAAGGGGTCCACCTGCGCCATGCTGGAATCCGTACTGTTGCGTGCCGGCTACAAAGTGGGGCTGTACATCAAGCCGCATTTTCTCGACTTTAACGAGCGCGCGCGCGTGCTGGGCGAGATGGCCAGCGACGAGCAGATCGTCGCCAGCTTCCATGCCGTCGAAGCCGTGCGCGGCGATACGCCGCTGACGTATTTCGAATTCACCACCCTGGCGATTTTGCATTTGCTGTCGCAGGCGAAGCTGGACGTGGCCATCCTGGAAGTAGGCCTGGGCGGGCGCCTGGATGCCGTCAACGTGATCGACGCCGACGTGGCCATCGTCACCAGCGTCGATATCGACCACACGGATTACCTGGGCGACACGCGCGAAGCGATCGGCTTTGAAAAGGCGGGCATTTTCCGTCCGGGCAAGGCGGCCATCTGCAGCGACCCCGTGCCGCCGCAGTCGCTGATCGACCATGCCGAGGCCATCGGCGCCGACCTGTGGCTGATGGGCCGCGATTTCAATTATTCGGGCGACAAGCAGCAGTGGAACTACGGCGGACGCGAGCAGCGCCGCAATTCGCTCGCGTATCCAAGCTTGCGCGGCGCCAACCAGATCCTGAATGCGACGGCCGTGCTGGCCGCCCTGGAAGTGCTGAAGCTGAAACTGCCCGTGGGTGCGCAGGAAGTGCGCACGGGCCTGGTGACGGTGGAGCTGCCGGGCCGCTTCCAGGTCTTGCCTGGCCGACCCAGCGTGATCCTCGACGTGGCGCACAACCCCCACGCGGCGTCGGCGCTGAACCAGAACCTCGGCAATATGGGTTTCCACCCGTACACCTATGCCGTGTTCGGCTCCATGCTGGACAAGGACATCGATGGCGTATTGGCCGCGATGAGCGAACACGTCGACCACTGGTGCCTGACGGGCCTGCCTTCGCCGCGCGCGGCCACGGCTTCCGAGCTGGCCGCCAAGGTGCAGATCATGCTCGAAGACAAGCCTGACAGCAGCGAACATACTGTGTCTATTTTCGATGATCCGGCACAAGCTTTTGCAAATGCAATGAGCCGGGCCGGTGAGAATGATAGAATTGTGGTCTTTGGTTCTTTCCTCACCGTTGCCGGCGTGATGAAGGCCCGAAAATCCTCACTTCACTGAAACGCACTCGACTGAAAATCACGCATGGGCTTGTTCTCGAAACTGTTTAAAAACAAGCAAGAATCCTCTGGCGAAGACAGCGGCTTTTATGTCCCTGGCGAAGCACAGTCGCCGACCCGCAAGCGCGCAGCCAACACCTCCGGTGGCGGCGGATCGCGCCGTGGCGGCAAGGAGGCGCCGGATCCGGTCTTGCCTGAAAAAAAGCGCGCACGCCGTCGCCTGGTCGGGGCCATTGCCCTGGCCCTGGGCGTGGCTGTCGGCTTGCCGATGCTGCTCGATTCCGAGCCGAAGGCACCGTTCAACGATATCGCCATCGACATTCCGTCGAAGGAAAAGGCTGTTGCGCCTGCACCGGCGCCCGTGCCGGCCGTCCCGGCGCAAGCTGCAGCGAATGGCCTGGACCAGTCCGAGGAAATCGTCGATACGCCGCTGCCGCCTGCGGCCAAGCCGACGCCCACACCGGCACCCGTGCTGGCCGCCGCCCAGCCTGCACCGGTCAAGCCAACTTATGTGGAACCGAAACCCGAGCCCAAGCCTGTCAAGGTGGAGCCGAAACCGGAACCGAAACACGAAAGCAAGCCCGAGCCGAAACACGAGTCCAAGCCCGAACCCAAGCATGAAGTAAAACCGGAAGCCAAGCCCGAACCGAAGCCTGCCAAGCCGGCGCAATCGGCCGACGATGCCGCGCGCGCGCTGGCGATTCTGGAAGGCAAGCCACAAGACAAACCGCAAGAGAAGGTGCAAGACAAGGCGCACGACGCCGGCAGCGGCAAGTTCGTGGTGCAGGTGGCGGCCCTGGCGACGCAGGACAAGGTTGACGAATTGCAGGACAAGCTGCGCGAAGCGGGCATCAAGTCGTACACTCAGAAAGTCTCCAGCCCGGCGGGCGAGCGTATCCGCGTGCGCGTGGGCCCGTTCGGCAGCCGCGAAGACGCCGAAAAGACCCGCGCCAAGCTGCAAAAGCTGGGCCTGGGCGGCAGTCTGGTGCCGGCGTGATGTTGCAAGGCTGAACGCGCGTGACGATCTTCGATTACCTGGTGCTGTTCGTGCTGGTGACGTCCGTGCTGATCAGCATGATGCGTGGCCTGGTCAAGGAAATACTGTCATTGGTCAGCTGGATCGTGGCGTTCGTCATCGCCAACGCGTATGGCGCCACCCTGGCGAAATTCCTGCCGGAAGCCGTACCGGGCGAAGCCATCCGTTTGTTGCTGGCTTTCGTGGTGCTGTTCATCGGCGTGCGCATTTTGATGGGATTGCTGTCCATGACGGTCGACGCGCTCGTCAAGGTGACGGGCCTGAGCCTGGCCGACCGCACCCTGGGCACCCTGTTCGGTGTGGCGCGGGGGCTTGTGATCGTGCTGACCGCCGTCATCTTGTGTGGCATGACTTCCATACCGCAGCAGCCATTCTGGAAAAACGCGCAGCTCAGCCCGCTCGCGGAGCAGGGCGCGCGCGCCATCAAGCCTTATCTGCCTGCCGCTTACGCGCAGCATGTGAAATTTTGAATTTTTTTAAAATCAGTAGCACAGTTTAGGAGCACACCATGTGTGGCATCGTCGGCGTCGTTTCCCATCAACCTGTCAATCAATTGCTCTATGATGCATTGTTGCTCCTGCAACATCGCGGTCAGGACGCGGCAGGGATTGCGACCAATCACAGCAGTATGTTTTCCATGCACAAGGCCAACGGCCTCGTGCGTGACGTCTTCCGTACGCGCAACATGCGTTCGCTGCAAGGCACGACGGGCATCGGCCATTGCCGCTACCCGACGGCCGGTTCGTCGAGCGAAGAGGAAGCACAACCGTTCTATGTGAATGCGCCGTTCGGCATCACCCTGGCGCACAATGGCAACCTGACCAACTGGGAGCAGTTGAAGCTGGAAATGTTCAAGAACGACCGCCGCCACATCAATACCGATTCCGACTCGGAAGTGCTGCTCAACGTGCTGGCGCATGAAATCCAGGAAGCGACGACGGGCCTGAACCTGGACCCGGAAGCCATCTTCAAGGCCGTGACCGTGCTGAACCGCCGCGTCAAGGGCGGTTATGCTGCCGTGGCGCAAATCGCCGGCGTGGGCTTGCTGGCCTTCCGCGATCCGCACGGCATCCGTCCGCTGTGCCTGGGCATCAATGAAACGGAGCAAGGTCCCGAATACCTGATCGCTTCCGAATCCGTCGCCCTGGAAGGCATGGGCTTCCGCTTCGTGCGTGACATCGGTCCCGGCGAAGCCGTGTTCATCGATGCCGACAAGAAATTGCACAGCGCCCAGTGCGCCGACAACGCCAGCCTGAACCCGTGCGTGTTCGAATTCGTCTACCTGGCCCGTCCCGACTCCGTCATCGACGGCGCCTCCGTGTACGCCACGCGCCTGAAAATGGGCGAATACCTGGCCGAAAAGATCCGTGCCGAGTTACCAGGCGTGCATATCGACGTGGTCATGCCGATTCCCGATTCCTCGCGTCCGGCCGCCATCCAGCTGGCCATGGCGCTCAACATCGAGTACCGCGAAGGCTTCATCAAGAACCGCTACATCGGCCGCACCTTCATCATGCCGGGCCAGGCGGCGCGCAAGAAATCCGTGCGCCAGAAGCTCAACGCGATCCCGTCCGAATTCAAGGATAAAGTGGTGCTGCTGGTCGACGATTCCATCGTGCGCGGCACCACCAGCCGTGAAATCGTGCAGATGGCGCGTGAAGCGGGCGCGACGAAAGTCATCTTCGCCTCGGCAGCGCCTCCGGTGATTTACCCGAACGTGTACGGCATCGACATGCCGACGCGCGACGAACTGATCGCCTACGGCCGCACGACGGAAGAAGTGTGCCGCGAAATTACGGCCGACTACCTGGTCTACCAGGATATCGGCGCGCTGAAGCAGGCGATCGCCGACGTCAATCCTGCGCTCACCAACTTCGAGGCGTCGTGCTTCGATGGCGTGTACGTGACGGGCGACGTGTCGCAGGAATACCTGGACCGCCTGGAGTATGCGCGCCACCATCCGAAGGCGGCAGCGCCCGAAGATACGCCGCGTTCCCAGTTGAACCTGAACCTGGCGACGACAGAAGCATAAGTAACCTGCCCGGCCGATGCCGGGCTTTTTTTCGGGGTCAGACCCGTCGGGGGAATGCGCGCCAGTGGTGCGCATTCCGATCCCGGAGGGACTGACCCCAGCATTTGCCTTGGGGTTACGCGGCAAATCGAATATTCGGAATTCTCACCATGACCACCAAAAAAACCTACGGCTTTACCACCACCATCCTGCATAACGACCGCCGCAAGGGCATTGAGCACGGTTCCCTGCACAAGCCCGTGCACACTTCCGTTGCCTTCGGTTACGCCGATGCGCGCCAGCTCGCTTCCGTGTTCCAGGGCAAGGAGCCGGGTTTCCGCTACGGACGCCAGGGCAATCCGACTGTCTCCGCGCTGGAAGACAAGGTCAACAAGATGGAAGACGGCGTGGCGACCTTGTGCTTCGCCACCGGCATGGGCGCCATCGGCGCCGTGGTGCAATCCTTGCTGCGCGCAGGCGACCATGTCGTGTCGTCGGCCTTTTTGTTTGGCAACACCAACAGCCTGTGGCAAACGGTGACGGGGCAGGGCATCGGCGTATCGTTCGTCGACGCCACCGATGTCGCCAACGTGGCGGCGGCCATCACGCCGGCCACGCGCATCGTCTTTGTGGAAACCATCGCCAACCCGCGCACGCAAATCGCCGACCTGGCAAAAATCGGTGACTTGTGCCGCGAGAAGGGCATTTTGTACATCGTCGACAACACCATGACGACGCCTTACCTGTTCCGCCCGAAAGCCGTGGGCGCGGGCCTGGTGGTCAATGCCTTGACGAAATCCATCGGCGGCCACGGCAATGCCTTGGGCGGCAGCTTGACGGACACGGGCGTGTTCGACTGGACGCAATATCCGAATATCTTTGAGAATTACAAAAAGGCGGCGCCCGCGCAATGGGGCATCGCGCAAATCCGCGCCAAGGCCTTGCGCGACTTCGGCGCCTCGCTGGGGCCGGAAGCGGCGCACCATATTGCCGTCGGCGCGGAAACCATGGCCTTGCGCATGGACCGCACCTGCTCGAACGCCCTGGCGCTGGCCACCATGCTTGCCGCCGACCCACGCGTGGCGGCAGTGCATTACCCAGGGCTGGCGTCGCACCCGCAGCACGCGCTGGCCACCGACTTGTTCCGCAGCTATGGTTCGCTGTTCAGCTTTGAGCTGAAGGATGGCATCGATTGCTTCGATTTCCTCAATCGTCTCAATCTGGCTATTCCAGCGAGCAATCTGGGCGACACGCGCACCCTCGTCATTCCCGTCGCCCACACGATTTTCTATGAGATGGGCGCCGAGCGCCGCGCCAGCATGGGCATTGCCGAATCGCTGATCCGCGTGTCGGTGGGTATCGAGGATGAGGCCGATCTGCTGAGTGACTTCAAGCAAGCATTGAAAGAAGAATAAGGTTTCACTTTTCCGAGAAAAAGATTACATTTAAGTGTAATTAAAGCATATGTATCTATTTCTTAATTGGAGAGTGAGAATGAAAAAAATTGTATTGAGTGTTTTTTTATTATTTTCTTGCGCAGTATATGCTGATGACCTGACGGATGCGAATAAATTCTTGCAATCCAAGGCTTATCCGCAAGCCTTGGATTTGTACAAGAAGCTGGCTCAGGCTGGGAATGCCGAGGCTCAATTTCATTTGGGTGAGATGTATCTGTATGGTGAAGGGGTGGGCGTTGATGCCGCGCAAGCCGGCCAATGGTTTGGGCAGGCATCCAAGGCGGGCAACAAGAATGCCGAAGCCGCGCTTGCCCTTATGGCTAACCGTGTCGCGCGAAAAGGCGATATTGATTACTATGTCAACGCATATGCTGGCGAGGATGTTGCCCTGAGTAAGAGCAAGTGTGTCACTCCGGTGATCCCTGAGTTCTCCAAAACCAAGCGTCAGATCAGGGATGTAGCCGAGAGTGTTGATGCCTGGATGACGTGCTATAACAACTTTGTCAGTAACCTGAATGCTTCTTTGCCGCCTGGAAAAGCTATTCCATCTGCTATTGAGGCATTGATGAATGAGCAGGAATTTGAAAAGGCCAAGCTGCGCATGGATGCAGCCTATGCGAGGGTGAGTGCCGAAGGGCGTGAGCTGGCAAAAAATATCTTGGCGCAGCGCGATGAGTGGCACGCCAAAACAGAGGCGTATCTCTTGGCGGAGAATAAAAAAATTCAGACAGAAAATGAAATGAGTGAACTGAATCGCTCACGTACCGCGAACACGCCGCAATGGGTGACCAGTCCTTTGCCAAGCAAGTAAGACAGTCTTGCCGATGTGCGCAATAGGATGGGGAATTAAGCGCTCGCAGGTATGATGCAAGCGCTTTCCCTCTTAATGCCAGCTGCGCATCAGTCCGACGGCCAGTCCTTCCAAAGCAAACTCGTCTTCCGGCGATACGGTGATCACCTTGAAGTCCGGGTTTTCCGGCAGCAGTTCGATGACGGAACCCGTTTTCTTGTAGCGCTTGACGGTGACTTCGTCGCCGATGCGGGCGACGACGATCTGGCCGTTCTTGGCGCTGTCGACCTTTTTGACGGCCAGTAAATCGCCATCCATGATGCCGGCGTCGCGCATGGACCAGCCGCGTACCTTCAGCAGGAAGTCGGGCTTGGCCGAGAACAGGGCCGGGTCGACGTTGTAGCTCGCTTCCAGGTTTTCCTGCGCCAGGATGGGCGAGCCTGCCGCCACCCGGCCGATCAGCGGCAGCGACATCAGCAGGGCCGCCGGCACTTTCGAGGGCGCCGCTTCGGCGGCCGCGCCGATCAGGCGAATGCCGCGCGAGGTACCGGGCGAAATCTCGATCGCGCCCTTGCGGGCCAGGGCCTGCAAATGCTCTTCGGCCGCATTGGCCGATTTGAAACCCAGTTCATTGGCGATTTCGGCACGGGTGGGAGGAAAGCCCGTGTTTTCAATCGCGTCCTTGATCAGGTTCAGGATTTGTTCTTGTCGTGCTGTCAGCTTGATCATGAGCGGTGGGTGCATACTAAAATGCTGTCTATATGAACAGTCTGTATTTTTGTACAGTATCGTCCACTATGCAAGGGGATTTCCGTGTTTTCGGCGAATTTCGCAAGAAATAGTCGGCCATGGGCGGAAAGCACGCTGGCGCACGGTCTTTTCGGACGCTGATGGAAGGAATGATTGAAACGTTTGCAAAAGGCGGTTATAATCTTCGGCTGACCTTCCCACACCCGTCTTGACGCCGGGGTGGGCGATTATCAATCCGACCTGAAGGAGTTTGCATGCGTCATTATGAAATAGTCTTTATCGTCCATCCGGACCAAAGCGAGCAAGTGCCCGCGATGATCGAACGCTACAAAGCCAGCGTAACCACCCGCGGCGGTTCGGTTCACCGCGTGGAAGATTGGGGCCGCCGTCAAATGGCTTACTCGATCCAAAAGCTGCCTAAAGCACACTACATCTGCCTGAACATCGAATGCGACAACGAGACCCTGGTCGAGTTGGAAACAGCATTCAAATTCAATGATGCCGTGTTGCGTCACCTGACCGTTAAAATGAAGAAAGCTGAAACAGCTCCTTCGCCGATGATGAAATCGGTACAACGCGAAGACGCGGCCAAAAGCCACCGCACCGAAGCACCAGCAGCCGCTCCAGCCGCAGCAGCAGCTTAATTCTTGACCAGGATCGTGCGCTGAACCAGCTACAAGTCACCGCCATCATTGCCGAGCGCGAAATATTGCGCTATACCCCGGCAGGGCTGCCGATTGTGAATGCAGTATTGCAACACAGTTCGCAGCAGATGGAAGCAGGGATTGCCCGTTTGACCGAGTTTGATGTTGCCGCGCTAGCCGCTGGCGAAATCTCAGGCCGGTTCAGCCAGGCAAGCTTGGGCGGGGTGTATCAGTTCACGGGTTTCCTGGCCAGGAAGAGCCGCAACAGCAAGAGTTTGGTGTTTCACATCATTGATTTTAGTGCAGTCAATTCTGACTAGCGCATTTTAGATACAGGAGCCTGACATGGCATTCGGTAAAAAGTTCGACAAAAATAAGCTCAAGCTTAAAGAAAAACGCAAACAGCAAAACCCGTTGTTCAAACGCAAGAAGTTCTGCCGCTTCACCGCAGCTCACGTTGAGCAAGTCGACTACAAAGACGTCGACACGCTGAAAGACTTCGTCCAAGAAAACGGCAAGATCATGCCAGCACGCCTGACCGGTACCAAAGCGCACTACCAGCGCCAAGTTGACACCGCAATCAAGCGCGCTCGCTTCCTCGCGCTGCTGCCATACACCGATCTGCACCACGCTTAATCGGTCAGATATTCCTGGAGAAGAACTATGCAAATCATTCTGTTAGAAAAAGTTGTTAACGTCGGTAACCTCGGCGAAGTCGTCAAAGTCAAAGACGGTTACGCACGTAACTTCCTGATCCCGCAACGCCTGGCACGTCGTGCTACGGCAACCGCTGTGGCTGAATTCGAAGTCAAGCGCGCCGAACTGGAAAAAGCTGCTGCCGCCAAACTGGCCGCATCGCAAGCCCAGGGCGAAAAACTGAGCGGCCTGACCGTTCAAGTTGCTCAAAAAGCTGGTGTTGATGGCCGTCTGTTCGGTTCCGTCACCAACTTCGACATCGCTGAAGCGCTGACCAAGCAAGGTTTTGCTGTTGAAAAAGCACAAATCCGCATGCCTACCGGCCCGCTGAAGATCGTTGGCGAGCACAACGTTTCGGTTGCTCTGCACACCGACGTGGTTGTGGAAGTTGTTATCGCTGTCGTTCCAGACGCGAACGCGTAATTGTCTGCGGGCCTGGCCCGCAAGCATTGCCGCACGATGAAAAGCCGGGTTCGCCCGGCTTTTTTGTGGCCTTTTTTTCGCTCAATTTCAGCCCTTTATTTTTGCCAGCACGCCGAAGCGGGTATAATTCGCGCCATGAACGCCCCCTCTGATCCGCAACTGGATTCCCTCCGTATTCCGCCGCATTCGATCGAAGCAGAACAATCCGTTATCGGTGGTCTGCTGCGCGACAATGCCGCATATGACCGCATCGCCGACTTCATGCATGCGGAGGATTTCTATCGCTATGACCATCGCATCATCTTCGAGCAAATCGTCAAGATGGTTAACGCTTCCAAGCCAGCCGATGTCATTACTGTTTTTGAAACCCTGACCCAGCTCGGCAAGGCCGATGATGTGGGCGGACTCGCTTACCTGAACGCCATGGCGCAAAACACGCCATCGGCCGCGAACATCCGGCGTTACGCCGAGATCGTGCGCGACCGCGGCGTGCTGCGCAAACTCATCACCGTCGCCGACGATATCTCCGGCACGGCCTTCAGCCCGCAAGGCAAGGAAGTCAAGCAGATGCTTGACGAGGCCGAATCGAAGATTTTCGCCATCGCCGAAGAAGGCGCACGCGGCGCCCAGGGCTGGACCGCCATCCAGCCCCTGCTGACGCAGGTGGTCGAGCGCATCGACGAACTGTACAGCCGCGACAACCAGAGTGAAATCACGGGCGTGCCCACCGGTTTCATCGATCTCGACCGCATGACCTCCGGTCTGCAGCCGGGCGATCTGGTGATCGTGGCGGGCCGTCCATCGATGGGCAAGACGGCGTTTTCCGTCAACATTGGCGAAAACGTGGCCATCGACAGCGGCTTGCCCGTGGCCGTGTTCTCGATGGAGATGGGCGGCGCCCAGCTGGCCATGCGTATGCTCGGCTCCGTCGGACAGCTCGACCAGCACCGTCTGCGTACTGGCCGCCTGAACGACGAAGACTGGCCGCGCCTGACGAATGCGATTCAGAAGATGAACGACGCGCAGTTGTACATCGATGAAACACCGGCGCTCAATTCCATCGAATTGCGCGCCCGTTCGCGCCGTTTGTCGCGTCAATGCGGCAAGCTGGGCCTGATCATCGTCGATTATTTGCAGCTGATGTCGGCCAATACGCCGGGCGACAACCGCGCCACGGAGATTTCCGAGATTTCACGGGGCTTGAAAGGCCTGGCGAAAGAACTCGGTTGCCCCGTGATCGCGCTGTCCCAGCTGAACCGCTCGCTGGAACAACGCCCGAACAAACGTCCCGTCATGTCCGACTTGCGCGAATCGGGCGCTATTGAGCAGGATGCCGACGTGATCCTGTTCATTTACCGCGACGAGGTGTATAACCCCGACTCGCCAGACAAGGGAACGGCCGAAATCATCATCGGTAAACAACGTAACGGTCCAATCGGCAGCATCCGCCTCACCTTCATGGGGCAGTACACCAAATTTGGCAATTACAGTGGTGGCCTGGCGCTTTACCAAGGCGACTAACACAGCAGCACTGATATTCCATTGGCCGCCCCCTCATACGGGGCGGCTTTCTGTAGTAAATAACACGACTCAATGCTTAACGGAGAATGACATGTTTGGACGCTTGATGCCCACTGAGGGCAAGTTTTTTGAATTGTTTAACCAGCACGCGGAACTGTGCGTCAAGGGCGCGAAAGAGATGCTCGGCCTGATGACCAATTTCGACGACCTGGAAAACCGCGTACATGCGATCGAAAGCATCGAGAAACAGGCGGACAAAGTCACCTACGCCACCGTGGAAATGCTGCACAAGACCTTCATCACGCCGATCGACCGCGATGACATCCATCAGCTGATCACGCGCCAGGACGACATCCTCGACCTGCTGGAAGATGCGGCGCAAACCGTCTCGCTGTACGACCTGAAAGCCGTCACGCCGGAAGCCAAGCGCCTGGCCGAACTGGTGCTGGCCTGTACCGAAAAAGTGCGCGACGCCGTCGCCATGCTGCACAACATGGACAACTCGCGCAAGATCGTCGCCATCTGCGAAGAGATCGACCGCCTGGAGTCGGACGCCGACCACGTGATGCGCGCCGCCATGTCCAAGCTGTTCCGCGACGAGCCGGACGTGCGCAATCTGATCAAGCTGAAAGCGATCTACGAAATTCTGGAAACCGTGACCGACCGTTGCGAAGATGTGTCCAATATTATCGAAGGCATCATCGTCGAAAACGCGTAAGCGTTGGGCCTGTCCTGAACCAGAATCAGAAAAGAAACTACAATGACCATACAAATCAGCATCTACGTGCTAGGCCTGTTGATCGTCCTCGCGCTGCTGTTTGACTTCATGAACGGCTTCCACGATGCCGCCAACGCGATCGCCACGGTGGTCTCGACGGGCGTATTGAAACCGCAGACCGCGGTTGCCATGGCTGCCACGTTCAACTTCGTCGCCATCTTCGTGTTCCACCAGCTGACCGTGGCCGCCACGGTGGGCAAAGGAACCATCGATCCGGCCGTGATCGACCAGTACGTGATCTTCGGCGCGCTGATGGGCGCCATCTTCTGGAATTTGTTTACCTGGTACTACGGCATTCCTTCGTCGTCCTCGCACGCGCTGATCGGCGGCCTGGTGGGCGCCGCTGTCGCCAAGTCCGGCACGGGCGCGCTGGTCGCGGCCGGCCTGTGGAAAACCGTCGCCTTCATCGTCATCGCACCGGTACTGGGCTTCGTGTTCGGTTCCATCATGATGCTGCTCGTGTCGTGGATATTCGTGCGTTCGACGCCGCGCAAGGTCGACAAGTGGTTCCGCCGTTTGCAACTGGTATCGGCCGCCGCCTACAGCCTGGGCCACGGCGGCAACGATGCGCAAAAAACCATCGGCATCATCTGGATGCTGCTGATCGCCGCCGGTTATTCCAGCGCGGCCGATGCCATGCCGCCGATGTGGGTCATCATCTCGTGCTACACGGCCATCAGCTTCGGCACCCTGTTCGGCGGCTGGCGCATCGTCAAGACCATGGGCCAGAAGATCACCAAGCTCAAACCGGTGGGCGGCTTCTGCGCCGAAACGGGTGGCGCGATCACCCTGTTCGTCTCGACGGCGCTGGGCATTCCCGTGTCGACCACGCACACCATCACGGGCGCCATCGTCGGCGTCGGCTCGTCGCAAAAAATGTCGGCCGTGCGCTGGGGCGTGGCGGGCAATATCGTCTGGGCCTGGATCTTCACGATTCCTGCCTCCGCGTTTGTTGCCGCAGTCGCTTGGTGGATTGGCCACCACATCATGTGATGGATAGCCAACGCCAGTAAAAAGGGAGCCTTGCGGCTCCCTTTTTTTATGCGCCGGCCAATTCCACCGTCAGCCCCTCGCAGGCGAGGAACACCTGCAAGCCGGCCAGGCGGCTCGCATAGCGGCCCATCACGTCGGCAAACACGGCTTCGAGCTGTTCGTCGCTGCGGGTCGGTTCGTGGTGGGTGCAGTACAGGCGCCGCGCGCCGCAGCGCAGGGCCAGGTCGAAGGCGGCGTCGAAGGTGCCGTGGCCCCAGCCCTGCTTGCCCGGGTATTCCTCGCGCGTGTACGAACAATCCATGATCAGCGCGTCGACGCCGGCGACCAGCGCGTCGATGCCGGCCTGGCGCTGCGCATTGCGCGCCGCGCAGGCCGCATGCTCGGCATGGCCGGGCGGATGCAGGTTGTAGAACGGTTCATGGTCGCCGCTGAAAAACAGCGCGGCGCCGCCGCAGTCGATGCGGTAGCCGAGGTTGACGACGGGGTGGTTCATTTCCGCGCCACGCACGTGCGCGCCGCCCACTTCGACCGCTTCGCCGGGTGCCAGGGTGCGGTACTCGATGCAGGCCGCCATGGCCGCTTCGCTGACGGGAAAATAGCTGTTTTGCAGCTGCACCGCCATCACGTGCTCGATGCCGCGTCCGGCGGCCGCATCGTGGGCACCGTGCAGGCGCATGCGGTTGCCGGCCACGAACAGGGGCGAAAACATGGGCAGGCCGTGGATGTGGTCCCAGTGGCTGTGCGTAATGAAGACGTGCGCGTCGACGGGTTCGCCTGGCGGCAGGTGCTGCGCCAGCGAGAAGATGCCGCTGCCCGCATCGAGAATGATCAGGCTATCGTTGTCGGTGCGCACTTCGATGCACGTGGTGTTGCCGCCGTAGCGCGCCGTGCGCGGGCCGGGGGAGGGGATGGAGCCGCGCACGCCCCTGAACGTGAATTTCATTCAGTACCTTGTTACGGTGTAATTATTGTTGATTCTATTCTAATTAATAAGATTGGCGGCAACATTTATGCGTGTTGCGATACGGAAAGTTATTTCATTTTGTTGTAACTAAGTAATGTACAGTGCGCGGGACGGCCGTTACACTGGCGCTTGCCGGTTTCCCTTTTCTTTACCTGATTGCCACCAACATGCCTCAGTTGCACCCTGAGAAAATCGCCCACAGACTGGAGCAATTGACCGAACTCAGTGTCGCGCTCGGCCACGGCCTGGGCGGCGAGGGGCACGATATCGGCGCGCTGTTGCAGCGCATCGTGCTGCTGGCAAAAAGCATGAGCGGCGCCGATGGCGCGACCCTGTACCGGCCCGTGGCCGAGGGCCGCCAGCTGGCGTTCGACATCAGCGTCAACGACAGCCTGGGCATCGCGCAGGGCGCGGACATGGGCTTGCCGGGCGTGGCCCTGTACGACGCCGCCGGCCAGCCTAATCTGGCGTCGGTGGCCGCGTATGCGGCGAACCTGCGCCGCAGCGTGAATATCGCCGACGTCTACCGCGACGAGGGCTTCAATTTTTCCGGCATGCGCGAGTTCGACCGCCACCACGGCTACCACACGCAATCGATTTTGACGGTGCCCATGAGCGACCACGAGGGCGACCTGATCGGCGTGCTGCAGCTGGTCAATGCCAAGGATGGCGAGACGGGCCAGGTGCGCGCCTTTTCCTCGACCGATCAGCGCTTCATCGAGGCGCTGGCCGCGCAGGCGGGCGTGGCGCTGACGAATCAATTGCTGATCTCGCAGCTGGAAGAGCTGCTCGAGTCCCTGGTCACCCTGATCAATATCGGCATCGATGAAAAGTCGCCGTACACGGGCCGCCACTGCCAGTTCGTGCCCGAGCTGACGATGCTGCTGGCCGATGCCGCGCACGCCACGCAAACGGGGCCGCTGGCCGATTTCCGGCTCAGCGACAGCGAGCGCAAGCAGCTGTGGCTGGCCGGGCTGCTGCACGACTGCGGCAAGATCACCACGCCCGTGCACGTGGTCGACAAGGCCACCAAGCTGGAAACGATCTTCGACCGCATCGCCCTGATCGACACGCGCTACGAAGTGCTGCTGCGCGACGCCGAGATCGCGGCCCTGCGCCAGCAGGCGGCGCAGCCGCAGCAACAAGACGCCATCGCCCGCGCGCTGGAACTGGAGCAAACGGCGCTGCGCGAAGAGCGCGATTTCATCCGCACGGTGAACGTCGGCGGCGAAAGCATGGCGCAGGCCGATCAGGAGCGCGTGCGGCAGATCGCCAGGCGCCGCTGGCGCGCGGCCGATGGCGAACTGCGCGATTTTCTCGACGCCGACGAGACGGAAAACCTGACCATCCGCGCCGGCACCTTGACGGCGGCCGAGCGGGCCATCGTCAACAACCATATCAGCGTGTCGATCCGCATGCTCGAAGCGCTGCCGTGGCCCAAGCACCTGCAAAAGGTGCCGGAATATGCGGGCGGCCACCACGAGCGCATGGATGGCAAGGGCTATCCGCGCGGGCTGACGAAAGAGCAGATGTCGGTGCCGGCGCGCCTGATGGCCATCGCCGACATTTTCGAGGCGCTGACGGCGCGCGACCGCCCCTACAAGAAGGGCAAGTCGCTGTCCGAATCGCTGCGCATCCTGGGTAACTTTAGCCTGAACGGGCATATCGACCCGGAGCTGTTCGACGTTTTCATTCGCAGCAAAGTCTATCTGACCTTCGCTGAAAAGCACATGCATCCTAGCCAGATCGATGCCGTCGACGAGGCGGCCATTCCGGGCTATACCCCTTGAAGCTGTCGCTGGCCTGGCGCAAGCATGGGGCGCGAACGCTGCTGGGCATATTCCTGAGCGTGGCGGCGGCCGTGCTGTGCCTGGCCGGCAATGACACGATTGCGCGGCTGGACGCCATGCTGGGCGACTGGCGCATGCGGGCCGAGACGCCGCAGCTCGACCGCCGCATCGTCATCGTCGACATCGACGAGCAAAGCCTGGCGCGCGTGGGCCGTTTTCCCTGGAGCCGCGACGTCCAGGCGCGCCTGGTGCGCCAGCTTACGGGCCATTACGGCGTGGCCGCGCTGGGCTTTGACATTGCATTCCCCGAAGCGGACACCAGTTCCGGCTACGCCGTGCTGCAAGGCCTGGCGCAGGGCGAACTGGCTGGCGTGGCCGGCTTGACGGCGCAGCTGGAAAAACTGCGCCCGGCCATGGATTACGATGGCCTGTTCGCCGAAGCCATGCGCGGCCAGCCCGTGGTGCTCGGCTACAGCGTCTCGGAGCAGCAAAGGAAGGGCGTGCTGCCCAAGCCGGCCTTCACCGTCGCCGACCTGAATGGCCGCACGGTGACGGCTTACGTGGCGCGCGGCTACGAAGCCAATATCGCGCCCCTGCAGGCGGCCGCGCAGGGCGCCGGCATCTTCACGGCGCTGACCGATGCCGATGGCGTCGTGCGTTCCTCGACCCTGTTGCAGCGTATCGGCGACGGCTATTACCCGTCGCTGTCGCTCGCCACCGTCGCCGTCTACCTGCAGGCGCGCGCCATCGCTCCCCGTTTCACGGGCACGGCCGACACCCTGTCGGCGCGCGAGCTGGCCGGCGGCGGGCTCGAACACATCATGCTGTTTACGCCGCGTGGCGCGCTGGCGATCCCCGTCGGCGAAGCCTTGACGACGACGGTGCAGTACCGCGGCGCGGGCGGCCCCGATGGCGGCGCCTTCCGCTATGTCTCGGCGTCCGAGGTGCTGGCCGGCACGGTGCCTGCCGCGCTGCTGAAGGGCGCCATCGCGCTGGTGGGCACCACGGCGCCCGGTTTGAACGATATCCGCGCCACGCCCGTGAATGCCGAATATCCGGGCGTGGAAGTGCACGCCAACCTGATCAAGTCCATGCTCGACGGGCGCTTCAAGGCGCGGCCCGACTATGCGCTGGCATTGGAACTGGTGCAGATCGTGCTGTTTGGCCTGTTGCTGGCGGGCGCCCTGGCCGTGCTGCCGCCGGCCGGCGTGATGCTGGCGACGCTGGGCGCGCTGGCGGCCGCCATCGGCATCAACCTGTACCTGTACACCGCGCATGACCTGGTGCTGGGCGGCGCCGTGCTGCTGTTGCTGATCGCGGCGCTGTTCATCGCCAACCTGGCGTGGGGCTACTTTTTCGAGGTGCGCAAGGGACGCGCGCTGGTGGCACGTTTCGGCGAATACGTGGCGCCCGAACTGGTGGCCGAGATGGCCGACGATCCGCAGCGCTACACGATGGAGGGCGAGAACCGCGAACTGACGGTGCTGTTTGCCGACGTGCGCGGTTTCACAGCCATTTCCGAGCAGCTGGCGCCGGCCGCGCTGCGCGAATACATCAACGCCTACCTGACGGCGATGTCGGAAGATATCCGCGACAGCCATGGCGGCACCCTGGATAAATACATCGGCGACGCCGTGATGGCGTTCTGGGGCGCGCCAGTCGCCTTTGACGATCACGCCAGCCGGGCCGTGGCCAGCGCCCTGCTGATGCAGGCCAGCGCGGCGCGGCTGAACCTGCAGTTTTGCGCGCGCGGCTGGCCGGCGCTGCGCATCGGCATCGGCCTCAATACGGGGGCCATGCATGTGGGCGACATGGGCTCGCGCATTCGCCGCGCTTATACCGTGATGGGCGACAGCGTCAACCTGGCCGCGCGCCTGGAAGGCGCCAGCAAGCTGTATGGCGTGGGCATCGTGGTGGGCCAGGCCACGCGCGCCGCCGCGCCGGATTTCCTGTACCGCGAACTCGATCGCATACGCGTGCTGGGCAAGCAGGAAGCGGTGGCCATCTTCGAGCCGCGCTGCCTGCTGGCCGGCGCCCCCGCCGCCGAACTGGCGCAGCTCGAACGCTGGCACGCGGCGCTGGCCCGGTTGCGCGCGCGCGACTGGGCGGCGGCCGGCGCGCAGCTGGCTCGTTTGCAGGCGGACTTTCCCGACGACGGCTTGTACCGGCTGTACGCGGCGCGCCTGGAGCAGTACCGCGACGCGCCACCGCCGGCCGACTGGGATGGCGTGACGGAATTACACAGCAAGTAAGGCTGTCAGCGCGCCGGAAAATGCTAGCGATTGCGGCATTTTTATCCTGCTGCGCGCATGGTTTGTTGCGCTGCGATGAAAATCGCGGAGAAATGTTAGAAATTTCTGACTGGAAACTAAAAGCCGTCTAAAATTTGTCTTCAATCCATTGCCGGACATGCAGGCGCCTGCGGGCCGCGCGCTTGTCCGGTTACACAAGAAATCCTTCACATGACATATCGTTTGGTGCACCTGCTTGCGGGTTCCGCGCTGCTGTTCGCCGTCGGCGCCGCCGGCGCTGCCGTTTCCGTGGATGAGGCCGTCCCTGCCGCGCAGGACGACGGCGTGCCGCGCTTCGAGATCCTCCGCTTCGACGTCCAGGGCAATACCCTGCTCACCTCCGCGCAGGTGGACGCTCTGCTGGCGCCCTTTACAGGAGCGCAGCGCGATTTTTCCGATATCGCCCGCGCCGTCGAGGCGCTGGAAGCGGCTTATCGCGAGCGCGGTTACAGCGCCGTGCAGGTGCAATTGCCCGAACAGGAACTGGAGCGGGGCGTGGTGCGCCTGAGCGTGCTGCAAACGCCGCTGGGCAAGCTCGCCATCAGCGGCAATGCCTGGGCCGACGAGGCCAACGTGCGGCGCGCCTTGCCGTCCCTGCGCGAAGGCGAGACGCCGAACGTGCCGGCCCTGTCGCAAAGCCTGAAGCTGGCCAATGAAAACCCCGCGCGCAAGATCGAAGTGCGCCTGCAGGCCGACGAGCCGGCCGGCGCCATCGACGCCATCGTCACGGTGGCCGATGAAAAGCCGTGGAAAGCCATGCTCAATGTGGACAATACGGGCAATGCGCAAACGGGCAAGACGCACGTGGGCGTGGTGCTGCAGCATGCCAACCTGTTCGGCCGCGATCACGTGGCCAGCCTGCAATACACGAGCAGCCTGGAAAAGCCGGACAAGGTGGGCGTGTATGGCGCTGGCTACCATTTGCCGCTGTATGCGCTGGGCGACTCGATGGATTTTTTCGCCAGCTATTCGAACGTCGATTCGGGCAGCGTCTCGGCCGGCATTGTCGACCTGGCCGTCAGCGGCCAGGGCAGCATGGCCGGCATCCGCTACAACCAGAACTTTGCCCGCAGCGGCGATTTCGAACCCAAGCTCGTGTACGGCGTCGACTACAAGGCCTACCGCAACAGCGTGCAGCTGTTCGGCATGGAGCTGGGCGCCGACGTCACCGTGCACCCGCTCAGCGTCAGCTACATCGGCAACTGGACCTTGCCCACGGGCGAGACCAGCGTGGCGGTCACCTTCGCGCATAACATTCCCGGTGGCAAGCACGGCGCGCAAGCTGATTTCGACCGGGTGCGCGCACACGCCAAGGCCGCCTACAACACCTTGCGCCTGAGCGCCAGCACGGGGCGCGTGCTGGCCAGCGACTGGCAATGGCGCGCGCTCGTCAACGCGCAAGTCACGCCGGATGCGCTGGTGCCTGGCGAACAGTTCGGCGCCGGCGGCGCTTCGTCCGTACGCGGTTTTGCCGAGCGCGAGGTATCGAACGATTCGGGCGCCAACCTGAACCTGGAATGGTACACGCCGAACTGGTGCGGCCAGGCGCTCGGCTACCAATGCCGCGCGCTGGCTTTCTATGACACGGCATGGCTGCGCCGCAACCATGGGTTGCCCGGCGAAAGCGCGTCGCAGGCCATCGGCAGCGCCGGGCTCGGCCTGCGTTTGCTGCTGAGCCGGTACGCCAATTTGCAACTCGATTACGCCCATGTCGTCAATGGCGGCGACACGGGACAGCGCGATGCCAACCGCCTGCATTTCCGCCTCGCCTTGGCCTACTAGTATCAGGATGAACACCATGCACAACCACGTTCAACACGCCTCCGTTTTCATCCTGACACCACCGTTTGCACCACCCTTGCGCCGCACGGCGCTGGCGCTGCTGCTGGCCGGCTGCTTCGGCGCGGCGCAGGCCAACCCCGCTTTGCCGCAGGTGGTCAACGGACAGGCGACGTTCAACCAGCAGGGCAACATCTTCTCGATCACGAATACGCCCAACACCATCATCAACTGGCAGAGCTTTTCCATCCATGCGGGCGAAATCACGCGCTTCATCCAGCAAAACGGCAATAGCGCCGTACTCAACCGCATCACGGGACAAGACCCCAGCAAGATCCTGGGCAGCCTGGAATCGAACGGCAAGGTCTTCCTGATCAACCCGAACGGCATCGTCTTCGGCCAGGGAGCGAAAGTGGACGTGAACGGGCTGGTGGCTTCCAGCCTGGGCATGACGAACGAGGATTTCCTGGCCGGCAAGCGCCAGTTCACGGCCGGCGGCGTGGCCGGCGGCGTCGGCAATGCTGGCACCATCAACGCGGGCAAGGGCGGGCAAGTGCTCCTGATCGCGCCGAACGTGGAAAACACGGGCATCATCACGGCGCCGAACGGTGAAGTGATCCTGGCGGCAGGGCGCAGCGTGCAGCTGGCCGACCCCGGCAATCCGCAATTGCGCGTGCTCGTTTCGGCGCCGACCGACCAGGCGCTGAACCTGGGCCAGATCATCGCCCAGGGCGGCAGCATCGGCATGGCCGGCGCACTGGTCAGCCAGCGCGGCGTGCTCAACGCCAACAGCGCCGTCGTCGGCGAGAACGGCAGGATCGTTCTGAAGGCCAGCGGCAAGGCGCTGCTCGAAGCGGGCAGCGTCACCAGCGCCACGGGCGCGGCTGGCACGGGCGGCCAGATTCACGTGCTGGGCGAGCAGGTGGGTTTACTGGGCAATGCGAAGGTCGATGCCAGCGGCGCGGCGGGCGGCGGCACGGTCTTGCTGGGCGGCGACTACCAGGGCAAGAACGCGGCCGTGCAGAATGCACGCCAGGTGCTCGTCGGCAAGGACTCCAGCGTCAATGCCGATGCGATTGTCAGCGGCAACGGTGGCAAGGTCATCGCCTGGGGCAATGAATCGGCCCAGGTGCACGGCAGCATTTCCGCGCGCGGCGGCGCCCAGGGCGGCGACGGTGGCTTCGTGGAAACCTCGGGCCACTACCTGGCCGTCGACGGCATCCGGGTCGATACCAGCGCGGCGCGCGGCAAGCGCGGCAACTGGCTGCTCGATCCTTACGATATCACCGTGATCGCCGGTTCGGACGGCCAACTGGGCGACGTCGACCAGTTCGCCGATGCGCCATCGACTGGCAACGCCAGCATCGGCGCCGACCTCATTTCTGGCGCCAGCAGCAACGTCACCTTGCAGGCAACGCATCGCATCAATTTCAACAGCGCCATCAATATCATGCAGCAAGGCGTGGGCCTGACGGCGCAGGCGGGCGAAACGATCAATGTCAACGCATCCATCAGCACCAATGGCGGAGCCGTCAGATTGTTGGCCAATGATGCCAGCAGCGGCAGCGTTGGCGCCGTTGGCTCGCATGTGAATCTGGCCGCACCGATCACCAGCAATGGCGGTAGCGTTTATCTGTCCGGCGCTGGCGTGAGTGGCGCCGGCGTGGTCAATGTCGGCAGCGGCCATCTGAGCCTGATCAGCAATTTCCAGGGCGGTGCTATCGACCTGACCGGTAGCGGAGATCAGTTGCAGGGCAGCGGCATTGCCGGCCAGACGGTGATCCTGCAGGCAGACAATATCGGCATTAACGGCACGCTCAACTTCGGCGGCACGGCCGGCGGCGCGAACGTGATCATCAAACCTTTGAGCAGTGCGCGCAGCATCGACCTGGGCACCAAATCGGGTGCGGCCCTGAGTTTGAACGCGGTTGAACTGGCCGGCATCTCGGCCGCGTCGCTGACCATCGGCGACGGCACGAACACGGGCGGCATGCGGATATCGGATGCGCTCGCGAGAACCGGCGATCTGCACCTCAATTCAGGTTCCGCCATCACGGCCTCGGGCGCCGTGACGGTGGACGGCAGCTTTGTGCTCGACGGCGGAAGCTGGGTGCAAAACGCGGCCGTCCTGCCAGGGTTCAGCGCCAGAAGCTTTGCCATCGGCAGCGGCGCCAGCTTCCTGCGCGCGGTCGGCGGCGACGGCGGCGCGTCCTCACCCTATCTGATCGCCGATATCCATGGCTTGCAAGGCATCGGCAGCCTTGGCTTCGGCAACAGCTATCGCCTGGCCGGCAATATCGACGCCGGCGGCACCGCGAACTGGAACGATGGCCAGGGTTTTGTGCCGATCGCCGGCAGCGGCGGCGGTTTTTCCGGTGTGTTCGATGGCGGCGGATTTACTCTCAGCAATTTGAAAATCGACCGCAGTGGACGGTCCGGTTCGGCGGCAGGCCTGTTTGGCACCGTCCAGGGCGGCACCTTGCGCAACCTGACCCTGAGCGGCGGCAGCGTCACCGGCACGGCCAATGTGGGCGCGCTGGCGGGCGAGGTCGTCAGCGGCATCATCGACGGCGTGAACAGCAGCACTTCCGTCAGCGGCCAGCGCAATGTCGGCGGCCTGGTGGGCAGCAACGGCGGCGCCATCACCATGTCCAGCAGCAGTGGCGCCGTCACCGGCGTCAATGCCGATGGCGGCGGCGCCATCGGCGGCCTGGCGGGATGGAATGCATCCAGCGCCAGCATCACGACCTCGTACGCCACCGGCGTGGTGACGGGCGCGCGCGAGATGATCGGCGGCCTGGTCGGCAACAATCAGGGCGCGCTGAGCCAGTCTTATGCCACCGGCAATGTCACTGGCGCGCGCAGCATCGGCGGCCTGGTGGGCCTGAACGGCGGCAGCATCGATGATGCGTATGCCAGCGGCGCCGTGGGCCGGGCCGGCGTTGCCGATCCCATCCTGGCCTGGGAAAACATGGGCGGCCTGGTCGGTGAAAGCACGGGCAGCGTCAGCCATGTCTTCAGCAGCGGCGCCGTGACTGGCAACGGCTATGCGGCCGTGGGCGCGGTAGTCGGCCGCGTGTCCTCCGGTTCCCCGTTCAGCTATGGTTTTTTCAATTATGAAACGTCGCTGGTGCAGACCGATCCAGGCGGCTCCAGCGGCCGCAGCACGGTGCAGATGCAGCAGCAGGGCAGCTTCAACGACTACAATTTCAGCAGCGTGTGGCGCATCTACGAAGGCTACACGACGCCGATGCTGAAGGCTTTCCTCAAGCCGCTGCAAGTGAATCTTTCTGGCAATGCCGCGGGCAAGGTCTACGATGGCCAGCTGGCCGCCTTCCTCGGCGCGATCGGCTATGTGGGATTGCTCGACGGCGACACTGGCGTGAATGGCAGTCTCGGTTTCGGCGGCAACGCGCGCAACGTGGGCAGCTATGCGGCGACGGGCCTGTGGTCGACCAAGTACGACATCACGATGGGCGGCACGACGACCTTCGCCATCACGCCGCGCGCGCTGACGGTGAGCATCGGCGGTAATGGCAAGATCTATGACGGCAACCTGGGCTACGACGGCGTCAATTTCGTGCTGGGCAATGTGGTGGCGGGCGACAACATCAGCATCAGCGGCAGCGCCGCCTTCCTCGACAAGAATGCGGGCGGCAGCAAGGCCGTGCACGCGAGCGGCCTGGCCCTGGGCGGCAATGAACTGGGCAACTACAGCCTGGCCGCGACGACGGCGGACGGCACGGCGGCCATCACGGCGCGCGTGCTGAACTATAGCGTCACGGGCGCGCAAAGCCGCGTCTACGACGGCACCGCGCAAGCTGGCCTGAACGGCTACTTCGAAGGCATGGTTTCGGGCGACCAGGTCGGCATGGCCGGCCTGCAGGGCAGCTTCCGCGACAAGCATGTCGGCACTGGCAAAACGGTTGATTACCAAGTGGCGACCGGCCACCTGACGGGCGCCGATGCGGGTAACTATGTTCTCAATGGAAATGCGGGCAGCACCACGGCCGACATCACGGCGCGCACCCTGACCGTGAGTTTTAATGGCGTCAACAAGACCTACGACGGCACGACGGGCGCGCAAGTGAACTTTGGCGACGACCGCATCCAGGGCGACGCCTTGACGGTGGCGGGCAATGCCGCGTTTGGCAACAAAAAAGCGGGTGTGGGCAAGGCAGTACATGTGACGAATGTGGTGCTGAGCGGCGACGACGCGGGCAACTACGTGCTCAATAGAAATGCGGGCAATACCACGGCCGATATCGGCGCGCGTGCGCTGAACCTGTCCGGCGTGGTCGGCAACAAGGTCTACGATGGCACGACGGGCGCGCAGCTGAGCCTGGGCGATGACCGTGTCGCCGGCGACAGTTTGGTGGCCTCGGCAGTGGCCAACTTTGCGGACAAGAACGTGGGCGTAGGCAAAGCCGTGCAGCTCGCTGGCGCGGCGCTGACGGGCGCCGATGCGGACAATTACTTTATCGTCCTGCCGACGGGCTTGCTGGCCAGCATTACGCCCGCCAGCCTGACCCTGGCTGGCCTGAGCGCCGCCGGCAAGGTGTATGACGGCAGCACGAATGCGGCAGTCAGCGCCACGGCGAGCGGCGTACTGGGCCAGGATGTGGTCAGTGTGGTTGGCGGCAGCGGCAGCTTTGCCGACAAGAATGCGGGTGCCGCAAAACTGGTGACGGCCAGCGGCTTCCGTCTGGCGGGCGCCGATGCGGGCAATTACACCCTGGAAACGACGGGCGGCACGGCGCAGGCATCGATTGCGCAAAAGCAATTGTCGACCTGGGTCGGCAGCGGCAGCGGCTTGTGGAGCGATGCGGCCAACTGGGACGGCGGCGTCGTGCCGGAGGGCGCGAACGTGCTGGCCGTCGACTTTAGCAACAGCAAGGGCATCGTCACGTACAGTGCGGCGGCCGGCAACACCGTCCTGAAAAACCTGAACTCGGCGACGGGCTTGCTGTTGACGGGCGGCAGCCTGACCCTCGGCGAGAATGCGCCGGACCGTTCCCTGCTGGGCAGCCTGGAAGTCAATGGCGGCAGCTTGCTGCTGAACGGCAGCCTGTCGGCGGATCGTTACGCGCAAGGCGGCGGCGTGCTGAGCGGCAACGGCAACTTGCTCGTCGCTAACAGTTTTAATCAGACGGCCGGCGCCATCCGGCTGGCGGGCCAGCTGGCCATCACGCAAGCGGCTGGCGATTTGCGCTTCGCCAGCCTGGCGGCGAATGATGTGATATTGAGCGCCCTGAACGGCGCCATCGGCCAGGATGGCGCCTTGCTCGCCGGCAGCGTCACTGCGCAAGCGCGCGATGGCATTGTGCTGGGCCATGCGGGTAACCAGCTAAGCAGTTTTACCGCAAGCAATAGCGCGGGGGGCGGGATTACGCTGAACAATACCTCGGCGCCGGGCACCCTGACCCTGGGAACGCTCACCACGGGCGCGGGCAATATCGCTATCGACAACACGGGCGGCGTCGCGGTTGGCAATATCAATGCGCATGGCGGCAACGTCAGCGTGACGGCGCACAGTCCCGTCACCGTCGTCGGCAAGATCGAAGGCAATGACATTGCGCTCGATGCCAGCACGGACGTGCTGCTGGGCGATGGCGCGCAACTGGCGGCGGCGCGCAATGTCAGCATGACGGCGGGGCGCGACATCAATGTCGGCGGCAATGCGCAGATCGCTGGCGGCGGCAATGTCAGCGCCAGCGCGGGCGCTAACGTACGCTTTGCGGACACGGCAAGTTTTACCTTGCCGGCAGCGGCCAGCATGAGCGTGCTGGCGAAAACGGGCAGCATCACGGGAGGCTCGGGCGTGCGCATCAACCGCCAGCGCAGCGGCGTGACCTTGCTGGCGCCGAATGGCACGGTGAGCATGGCGGACGCCATCTTCCTGCCAGCGACCACCATCGACAAGCCTGTGATCGACGCCGCCACGAGCGCGGCCATCGATGATGCCTTGCGCATCATCAAGCAAGCCGATCGTGCCAACGATACGCTCGTGTCCGCGCCGCAAGCCAAGCCGGACGACAAGAAGAAAGACAGCAAGGATGTTGCCGACGCCAAAGATAAACCCACAGGATACAAATTCGATGATGCCGCTAAAAAAATGTACTGCAATTAAGGCCTTGCTGTGGCTGGCCCTGACATGCGTGGGTGCGCACGCCTGGGCCGGACAGGTGGCCGGTACCGTCATGCAATTGAGTGGTCCGCTGATGGCCAAGAAGATGGACGGCAAGGTGAAAATCCTGGCCATCAAGTCCGAGGTCGAGCAGGGCGATACCTTGCTGACGGAAAAGGAGACTTATGCCTTGATCAAGCTGATCGACAATAGCGAAATCACGCTGAAGCCGAACACCAGTTTCGTGATCGAGCAATTCAGCTACACGGCCGAGCAGCCCGATGGCGACCATGCCATCTTCAGCTTGCTCAAGGGAGGCTTGCGCTCCGTCACGGGCCTGCTGGGCAAGCGCAACAAGGAGCGCTTCGAGATGAAGACGCCGGCCGCCACCATTGGCATCCGCGGCACGACGTTTATTGCCAGCTATGTCGCTCCTTCGGCAATGCCGTTGCCAACGGCGGCGCCATCGGCAGGACCAGGCCTGGCTCCGGGCCTGTATGTGCACGTGCTTGACGGCCTGATTCAGGTGAGCAATCCGGCTGGCGCGCAAAGCTTTGCTCCGGGCCAGTTTGGCTTTACACCCAACTTCAGGCAGCCGCCTGTGTTGTTGCCCGTCAATCCAGGCCTGCCGTTCACGCTGCCGCCGGCCTTTTTGCCATCGCCCTCAAGCGGCGGCGCCCCTGCCGGCGGCACCAAGGCGGCCGCCATCGACTGCGTGGTGCGCTAAGTCTTCAAGCAAGCTCTGCACACCGTGCAAATAGGGCTTGACCTTCCCATCATGGGATAGCAGATCCTGACCCTATTCGTTAATCTTTCGTACAGGATCTGCCATGAACCAGAGTACACTCGCTCCCGCCAATTCCAGTCCGCCCCCTCCCGCCGCCGCGCATGCGCAGGCGCTGGCCATCGAAGGCATGACTTGTGGCTCGTGCGTGGGCCGCGTGGAAAAGGCCCTGGCCGCCGTGCCCGGCGTGACCCAGGCCAGCGTCAACCTGGCCACGGAAGTGGCCAAAATCACATCCGATACGCCGATTCCCCTGGCCACCTTGCAGGCGGCCGTGGAAAAGGCCGGCTACACGGTGGCGCAGCGCGAGATCGACCTGAATATCGCCGGCATGACGTGCGCCTCTTGCGTGGGCCGGGTGGAAAAAGCCTTGCTGAAAGTGCCAGGCGTGCTGGCGGCCAGCGTCAACCTGGCCACGGAAAGCGCGCGCATCAAGGTGACAGGCGGCCTGGAAGCGGGCACCCTGATCGCCGCCATCGACAAGGCCGGCTATGTAGCCAAACTGCCCGCCGCCAGCCAGTCCAGCGCGCCCGCTGCCGCACCGAACCGCGATGGCATGAAAGTGGCGTTCGCGGCCGTGCTGGCCTTCCCCTTGATGCTGCCGATGCTGCTCGAGTGGGCCGGCATCCATCTGATGCTGCCCGGCTGGCTGCAATTCGCGCTGGCGACACCCGTGCAGTTTTACTTTGGCGCGCGTTTCTACAAGGCCGGCTGGAAGGCGGCCCGCGCCGGCAGCGGCAATATGGACTTGCTGGTGGCGCTGGGCACGAGCGCCGCGTATGGCTTGTCCGTCTACCAATGGCTGACGGCGGGCGAAATGCTGCCGCACTTGTATTTCGAGGCGTCGGCCGTCGTCATCACCCTGGTGCTGCTGGGAAAATGGCTGGAAAGCCGCGCCAAGCGCCAAACGGCCTCGGCCATCCGCGCGCTGCAAGTCTTGCGTCCGGAATCAGCCCGCGTGCGCCGCGACGGCGTGGAGATCGATTTGCCCGTGGAACAGGTAAAAGTGGGCGACCTGGTGGTCATTCGTCCCGGCGAGCGGGTGGCCGTCGATGGCGTGGTGGTGGAAGGCGCCAGCCAGATCAATGAGTCCTTGATCACGGGCGAAAGCTTGCCGGTCGATAAGCATCCGGGCGACAAGGTCACGGGCGGCGCCATCAATGCCGACGGCTTGTTGCTGGTGCGCACGCAAGCCGTGGGCGGCGAGACGACCTTGTCGCGTATCATCCGTCTGGTGGAAGATGCGCAGGCGGCCAAGGCGCCGATCCAGCACCTGGTCGACAAGGTCAGCGCGATCTTCGTTCCCGTGGTGCTGGTGCTGGCGCTGCTGACCATGCTGGGCTGGTGGTTCGCCACTGGCGAGCTGGAGAACGCCATCATCAATGCCGTGGCCGTGCTCGTCATCGCCTGCCCCTGCGCGCTGGGCCTGGCCACGCCGACGGCCATCATGGCCGGCACGGGCGTGGCTGCCCGTTACGGCATTTTGATCAAGGATGCGGAAGCGCTGGAAGTGGCGCACGCCGTCAATACCGTCGTGTTCGACAAGACGGGCACCTTGACCATTGGCAAGCCTGCCCTGGCGGCCCTGCATGCGCACGGCATCGACGATGCCCGCCTGTTGCAACTGGCCGCCAGCATCCAGCGCGGCAGTGAGCACAGCCTGGCGACGGCCGTGCTCGATGCGGCTGGCGCGCGCCACATCGAGCCCTTGCCCGCGACGGCCCTGTCGGCCTTGCCGGGCCGCGGCCTGGCAGCACAGGTCGATGGCCTGGAGCTGAAACTGGGCAGCACGCGGCTGATGCAGGAGTTGCACGTGGACATGACGCCGTTGGCGGAGCAGGCCTTGTCGCTGGAAAACACGGGAAACACGATTTCGTGGCTGGCGTCGGGATCGGAACTGCTGGGCTTGTTCGCCTTTTCCGACCAGGTCAAGCCGAACGCGCAGGCGGCCATTGCCCACTTGCACAGCCTGGGCATCCAGACGGTGATGCTGACCGGGGACAACCAGGGCAGCGCGGACGCCGTCGGCAAGCTGCTGGGCATTGACACGGTGGCGGCGAAAATGCTGCCGGCCGATAAAACCGCTAAAATTGTCGCGCTGAAAGGCGAGGGCGCGAAGGTGGCCATGGTGGGCGACGGCATCAACGATGCGCCCGCGCTGGCGGCCGCCGACGTGGGCATCGCCATGTCGACGGGCACGGATGTGGCCATGCATGCGGCCGGCATCACCCTGATGCGCGGCGATCCGGCCCTGGTGGCGGACGCCATCGATATCTCGCGCCGCACCTACAGCAAGATACGGCAGAATCTGTTCTGGGCATTCATTTATAACCTGATCGGCATTCCCTTGGCCGCCTTCGGCCTGCTCAACCCCATGGTGGCGGGCGCGGCGATGGCCTTCAGTTCGGTCAGCGTGATCAGCAATGCCCTGTTGCTGCGCCGCTGGAAAGCCCGCAGCGCGCATACCAAGGAGTCATAGGATGAATATCGGCCAGGCGGCAAGCGAGACGGGCGTATCGGCAAAAATGATACGCTACTACGAGAGTATTTCATTGTTAAAACCCAGCGCGCGCAGCGACGCCGGTTACCGCATCTACACACCGAACGATTTGCATGCCCTGCGTTTCATCAAGCGCGGGCGGGGTTTGGGTTTTTCGCTGGAGCAGATCCGCGAGCTGCTGTCGCTGTGGCAAAACGACCAGCGCGCCAGCGCGGACGTGAAAGGCATCGCGCTGGCCCATGTCGCCGATTTGAATCAACGCATCGCCGAACTGACGGAAATGCGCGATACCCTGGCTCACCTGGCGCAATCGTGCCATGGCGACGACAAGCCCGATTGCCCCATCCTGCAAAGCCTGGGGCTGGCCGGTGACAAGGAAGCGAAAGCATGTTGCCCTTGATGTAAGTCAACGGAGGTGGATATGGCGTATGAACTGTACTATTGGCCCACGATACAGGGGCGTGGCGAATTCATCCGTCTGGCCCTGGAAGAGGCGGGCGCCGACTACCGCGACGTCGCCCGCTTGCCTGAGCGCAAGGGGCAAGGCGTTCCCGCGATGCTGGCCTGCCTCGATGGCGGCAGCACGCCACAGGCCGCCTACGCGCCGCCCGTGCTGCGCGATGGCGATGTGCTGATCGGCCAGACGACGAATATCCTGTTGTATCTGGGCCGGCGCCTGGGCCTCGCGCCACGCGCGGAAAGCGGCCGTTTGTGGCTGAACCAGCTGCAGCTGACGATGGCCGACTGGCTGACGGAAGTGCACGACACGCACCATCCGCTGTCGATGAATCAATATTACGAAGAGCAAAAACAGGCCGCCATGCTGCGCAGCGCGGATTTCCGCGCCACGCGCTTGCCCAAGTTTCTCGATTATTTCACGCAAGTGCTGCTGAACAGCCGCGGCCAGTATCTGGTGGGGGCCAGACTCACGTATGGCGACCTGTCGCTGTTCCAGATGCTGGCCGGCCTGCAGTATGCGTTTCCGCAAGCCATGGCGCGCCTGGCGCCCCAGTATCCCGCCTTGTTTGCGCTGCACGATATGGTGGCGGCGCGGCCGAACATTGCCCGCTACCTGAAGTCAAAGCGCAGGATACCCTTCAACGAGGAAGGCATTTTCCACCATTATCCCGAACTGGATGGATAAAAAACAGCCGGCGCAAGGGCCGGCTGTTCTGTGTGCGTGTCGCTTTGCGTGTTGTTTATTGCGCGCTGGTAACGGGAAATCCCGCCTCCACGATGGCCGCGCTGATGGCGCCCAGTTCGGCCGGTGATTCCACCGTGACGCGCTTGCTGGCCAGGTCGATCTGCACCTGGGCTTGCGGGTCGACGCCTTGCACCGCTTTCGTGACCGAGCCGACGCAATGGCCGCAGCTCATGTTTTCAACTTGTAACTGGTACATGGCAAGCACTCCTTGAATGGTTAAGTGTGTCCACTGTAAGCCTTACCCCAATGGTAAGGTCAAGCTTAGTGCAGCAGAAAATCGTCGGCTTGCATGGGCGGCGGCACGTTCTCGTCCTGCACGGATTCGCGCAAGCTGATTTCGATGGCGCGGCACATGGCCGACAGCGGCAGATCGTTGGCGTCTTCGCCGAACGGTTCCTCGATCTCGTCGCCCAGCGCATCGAGGCCAAAGAAGGTGTACGCGACGATGGCGACGACGAAGGGCGTCATGAAACCGAGCGAATCGACGAGGCCGAAAGGCAGCAGGAAGCAGTACAGGTAGGCCGTGCGGTGCAGCAGCAGCGAATACGAAAACGGAATCGGCGTGCTGCGGATGCGTTCGCACGAAGCGCCTGCGCCCACCATGGCCGAGACCGTATTATCGATCTGCGTGGCGAGGATGCTGTCGATGCGGCCTTGCCGGACGCAGTCGGCCAGGTCGTGGCCCATCTGCAGCATCAGGTAGTCGGACGGATTCGATGCCTTGCAGGCCGCGTCCCATTCGGCCGGACGCAGCAGCGGCTGCAAATCGGCCGGCCCGCGCGTGTCGCGCAGTTGGTGGCGCAGGGCGTGGCAAAAGGCGATGGTGCGGTAAATCATGCGCACGCGCACGTCTTCCAGGCCCAGCCTGGCGTGGGCCGGCGTGTCGCTGCGTATCATCGTCTGGCACTGGCGCGAGAAATTCCGGCTGCGCAAGACCAGTTCGCCCCACAGCTTGCGCGCTTCCCAGTAGCGGTCGTAGGCGGCCGTGTTGCGAAAGCCCAGGAAGATGGCCAGCGGCAAGCCGATCAGGGTGAACGGGATGGTCGTGAGGATCACCTTGTGGTCGAACAGGGTGCCGTGGCACCAGGTGACGAGGGTGGCGATCAGGGTATTGACGATCAGCGTGGTGCGGATGCGCGGCAGGACGGAACCGCGCACCACGAGGAACAAGCGCAGCGCCGAAGGACGCTCGCGCACGATCATGCGGTGCTCCCTGTGGGGAGCTGGGCTGGCGGGGAACGGCGCGCCCGGTGATCGTTAAAAGGGGTAAGACGGAGTGGCAATGGCCGGGAACAAAAAGCCCGCGAGGTATGCGGGCTGAGCAGGGTGTGCATGGGAAGCAGTGTAGGGGAGACGGCTTGAGTATAGGCCGCTGACCCGTTTCCAGCCAATTCACAGTGATAATGGGCATCATTCATTTCATGAATGAATATTTCATTTGTAATTTAAATTCGCGTCATCACCTCAATGACGATTGTCTTTTTTCTTGCGCTGTGGCCAGTCGCAGCACTCGAAGATATCAGCAGTATCACATGCCTTGTCCAGGCAGTTCATCGATGGCAGGTCACAGGGCACGTCGCAGTCGCAATACCCCGCCTGTGCCTGGCGGCGCGCGCTGCGCCGTACTTGCGGATGCAGCGCGAGGTGTTGGCGATGCCGTTCGCCGCAGGCGCGCAAGCGGCGTTGCAACAGGGGCAGGCCCGTGCGCAAGCCATGACGTTCAATCACCCGGTAGCCATAGGCGGAGCAGCTGTCGCGCCCCGTCAGCACGCGGTAGGCGCAGGAAAAACCTTTCCATGGCGACAGGTAGCGCTGGTAGGCGCGAATGGCCCACAGGGCCAGGCGTGTGCCGCAAGTGTCGAACGAGAAAATGCCAGCTCCTTTGCCGAGGGCGTCAAGACGGTGGTGCGAGCATACGACAAGTGCCAAAAAAATAATAGCGCCAGCGGCCTAGGCTGCCATGATTTTCCAGCCATACCAGCCGAATGCCGCCACCCACGCCAGCAAGATCGCCAGCCCCGGCAGCAGCAGCCACTTCACCGCCGCCTCTTCCCACGCCGCATACGGCTTGCCGCCGCGCATGATGGCCAGCAGCGCCTGCCCCCCGTTCAAACCGGCAAACGGCAGCAGGTTGAAGGCGCACAGTTTCAACGAGAACAGGGCGAACGCCAGTGCAAAGCCGTGCGTGCGCGCAAACGTTTCCCCATCACCCAGCAATGCCTGCGCCGTCGACAACGGCGCCAGCGCACCGTGGACGATCTGCCCGAAGGCAGCGACAAAGCGCTCCCAGCCCGACGCCCCCATGATGCCCAGCGACAAGGCCAGCAGCACCCCCACGCCGCTCAATGGCAGCAGCACCTGCTTCCACAGCGGCTGGAAGTTATAGGCGTCAAGACATGGATCGTCGTCATACAAGGTTTCCTCGCGCGTATCCTTCAGCACCACGTTGCCGGCCAGGGGCAGCAGCTTGACCTGGACCTTTCCCACGGCCAGCAGGGTAGGTCCCACGCCGTAGCTGATGCTGCGCACGGTAATGCCGAATGCGCGAGCGCACGCGGCCATGACGGAAATGTGGATGAGCATGAAGAGGGCGGCGCAGAGCAACAACGGGAGAATGGGATGCATTGCAGGAAAGTTGGGATGGTCAAAGCCTGGTATTAGAACATAGCGCCAGGAAAGCTCCTGCCCGGCAGCGCGCATGTCAATCGAATCACTCTTGCTAGAAAAATAATTCTGAGGTGTAATGTCTTTAGGAAAAAATGCATATTTAGTAATTTTCAGGCGCGAGACCGCCTATTGGGAGTCGCTGATGCTCGCTTCGCCGCTTACGGACTTCACGCAAGGCACCAGATTACTGCAATTGACCACGCCACAGGGCGAAAATCGCTTGCTTGCCGAATGCGTGCGCGGCGAAGAAGGACTCAGCCAGGGGGTTGCGTTTCAGATCGCGGCCCTGTCCACCGACGCCGCCATCTCGCTGCGCACGCTGATCGGTCAACCCGCCCTGCTGCAGTTGTTGACCGCCGCCAGCACCGACGACTGGCGCCCGTTTCACGGCCATGCGTTATTCGACGCGGACAGCGATGACGAACGCCATTTTTTAATCGTGCGCACGGTCCATTAGATGGATAACAACTTGAGCGCCGCCTTGCAGGCCAGCATCGCGTAGAAAATCAGGTACCGGCCGGCCTGCCATGGCGATCAGCAAAGAGCAGGACAGCGGCCAGCACGGCCTGGCGGCCATGGCGGGCGCCAACTGGGTTTGCATAATAAATCAAGGGGCTCTGAACATCACGTGCAAATAATTTTTGATTTGCCAAAAAGAATTATAAAAAAGGTAAAGAATGAATGCATTATTAAGTTCTGCTGACTTTTCGAAAAAAAAGAGGGAGAATTTGTTGTCCCATGATGTCTACGAAGAAAATTTTACAGGATTCATCACCTGTATTGAAAAATTGCGCAAGGCTTTTAGACAGTCAGATGAGAAATTAAGAAAAATCCCCTTATATAATTTCATGGTGGCTACTCAAGAGCAGGCATGGATTGTCGTTAATAATCTCGCAAATATGTACAGTGCTGGGCATAGTATAAATGAAATTAGATCACGCTACCCAGAGGCATTGGAGTGTTGGGAGCTATATGCGAGATATAATGAGGAATATGACAATAGTCGGAAAAATGAAAATGACCGTGGATTTCCTCATTTCGCATTGCCTGGAAAAGACTATAACAAAGTAAATAGAATGCTTTGTTTTGGAATTTTATTGGGTTGGGGTGGTTTGATTTCGAAGTTGATTCCAATTATAGATTTCAATAATCACGAAAAAGATGGGATGATTGAGAGGATATTAAGCTATTACTCCGAAAATCGATCTGTTTCCTTGAATGATTGCGTGCGGCATCTGCCATATTTTAAGACATTGAAAATTTTTTCAGCCGCGGAAAAAGATTGTCCAGCTTTGATGGCCGAGTATTTGGACGATTGGTACCACGCCAGCCGGCGCGAGCCATATTACGATGCGCATACGCGCGATATCTCGTTCTGGGGTTATTGGTCCTGGGAAGCCGCAGCCATCACTTTTTTGCTCGACATCGACGACAGCAGTTATGCCAGCGCGCAGTTCTATCCCAAGGACTTGGTCGATTTCGCAAGGCAGGCCAGAAAGGATTACGCGCCGGAAGGCAGCGCCCCGATGGCGCCCAAGGAACTGCGCGCCAAGGCCGGCGATCCCTGTCCCAAGGCAGGATTATGGCAGTCGCTCGATGTGGTGCCGGAACTGCGTCGTTATCAACAGAACGAGGAAATGGACAATCTGGGCTCGGTGTATGGACTGACCGTCTGGCGATTTACCGAACAATGACTTTGTGAGTAAGGACTTTTTTTTGAATCTTGTGCGACCATCTTCCATCGTACGTCATTGCAAAAATGCCAATATAGAATTTTATTGAACGAATATAAATGCCTGTCGATTCCCAATGCTTGGCCGTATTGATGTCGGAGATGGCAATAAATTGTGAAATTTCTTTGAATATTCACAAGGCGAAATTATAAATAATGGATTAAAAATGATCTATGAGAAAAATTATTGATATCGGAAATTTTACTCGGAAAAAGAGAGAGGAATTATTATCCTATGATATCTATAAGGAAAAGTGTGACGACATAGTTGAAACTTTTGATGTTGTGGGTGATGGCCTTAATAAAAATCAAGTTCATCTGAATAAGATTGAGCCTGTAAAGCTAATGGTCGCCACAAGAAGGCGATCTTGGGATGCAATAGATTTTCTCTCTGTTCAATATAGCGCCGGTATCGAAATTAAAAAAATAAGAAATTTTTATCCTGAGGTGCTGAGTTATTGGGAGTCCTACGCCAAGTATAACGAGATTTACGATTCTCGACAAATATCAGAAAGTGATAGAGGTTTTCCACATTTCGAATTGCCTGGTAATGATTTTGATCGTGTAAATAGGATGATGTGTTTTGGTATTTTATTGGGCTGGGATAATGCAATTCCACTTCTGGTGCCAATCATTGATTTTAATAATTACCAAAAAGATGGGATGCTGGAGCGGCTGCTCGGGTTCTTTGTCAGTAGCAGACCGGAACCTCCCGACTCTTGTTTGCGGCATCTGCCATATTTTAAGACATTGAAAATTTTTTCAGCAGCGGAAAAAGATCGTCCAGCTTTGATGGCCGAGTATTTGGACGATTGGTACCACGCCAGCCGGCGCGAGCCATATTACGATGCGCATACGCGCGATATCTCGTTCTGGGGTTATTGGTCCTGGGAAGCCGCAGCCATCACTTTTTTGCTCGACATCGACGACAGCAGTTATGCCAGCGCGCAGTTCTATCCCAAGGACCTGGTCGATTTCGCAAGACAGGCCAGAAAGGATTACGCGCCGGAAGGCAGCGACCCGATGGCGCCCAAGGAACTGCGCGCCAAGGCCGGCGATCCCTGCCCGAAGGCTGGATTATGGCAGTCGCTCGATGTGGTGCCGGAACTGCGTCGTTATCAACAGAACGAGGAAATGGACAATCTGGGCTCGGTGTATGGACTGACCGTCTGGCGATTTACCGAACAATGACTTTGTGAGTAAGGACTTTTTTTTGAATCTTGTGCGACCATCTTCCATCGTACGTCATTGCAAAAATGCCAATATAGAATTTTATTGAACGAATATAAATGCCTGTCGATTCCCAATGCTTGGCCGTATTGATGTCGGAGATGGCAATAAATTGTGAAATTTCTTTGAATATTCACAAGGCGAAATTATAAATAATGGATTAAAAATGATCTATGAGAAAAATTATTGATATCGGAAATTTTACTCGGAAAAAGAGAGAGGAATTATTATCCTATGATATCTATAAGGAAAAGTGTGACGACATAGTTGAAACTTTTGATGTTGTGGGTGATGGCCTTAATAAAAATCAAGTTCATCTGAATAAGATTGAGCCTGTAAAGCTAATGGTCGCCACAAGAAGGCGATCTTGGGATGCAATAGATTTTCTCTCTGTTCAATATAGCGCCGGTATCGAAATTAAAAAAATAAGAAATTTTTATCCTGAGGTGCTGGGTTATTGGGAATCCTACGCCAAGTATAACGAGATTTACGATTCTCGACAAATATCAGAAAGTGATAGAGGTTTTCCACATTTCGAATTACCTGGTAATGATTTTGATCGTGTAAATAGGATGATGTGTTTTGGTATTTTATTGGGCTGGGATAATGCAATTCCACTTCTGGTGCCAATCATTGATTTTAATAATTACCAAAAAGATGGGATGCTGGAGCGGATGCTCGGGTTCTTTGTCAGTAGCAGACCGGAACCTCCCGACTCTTGTTTGCGGCATCTGCCATATTTTAAGACATTGAAAATTTTTTCAGCAGCGGAAAAAGATCGTCCAGCTTTGATGGCCGAGTATTTGGACGATTGGTACCACGCCAGCCGGCGCGAGCCTTATTACAATGCGCATACGCGCGATATCTCGTTCTGGGGTTATTGGTCCTGGGAAGCCGCAGCCATCACTTTTTTGCTCGACATCGACGACAGCAGTTATGCCAGCGCGCAGTTCTATCCCAAGGACCTGGTCGATTTCGCAAGGCAGGCCAGAAAGGATTACGCGCCGGAAGGCAGCGCCCCGATCGCGCCCAACGAACTGCGCGCCAAGGCCGGCGATCCCTGTCCCAAGGCTGGATTATGGCAGTCGCTCGATGTGGTGCCGGAACTGCGTCGTTATCAACAGAACGAGGAAATGGACAATCTGGGCTCGTTGTATGGACTGACCGTCTGGCGACTTACTGAACATGAACAATGACTGCATTGCGTATCTATTTTCGAGTCTGAAAAAGCATCGCTTGAAATCCAGAATATAGTCCGCTGCACGGGACGCATGGCCCTGCGGGGCATCAGCCAAGCGCGGCACACGTAAAAAAGCCCCGGCCGCAATCGCTGCAGCCGGGGCTTTCGAATGACTGGGCAGCTTGCGCTGCCCGCTATAAGTTACAGCACGTTACAGCACTTCGCTGGCGTGATCGGCCAGGCGCGAACGCTCGCCGCGGGCCAGGGTGACGTGGCCGCTGTGGGTCCAGCCCTTGAAGCGGTCGACCACGTAGGTCAGGCCGCTCGAGCCTTCCGTCAGGTACGGCGTGTCGATCTGTGCGATGTTGCCCAGGCACAGGATCTTCGTGCCGGGACCGGCGCGCGTGACGAGGGTCTTGACTTGTTTCGGCGTCAAGTTCTGGGCTTCATCAATGATGAGGAACTTGTTCACAAACGTGCGGCCGCGCATGAAGTTGAGCGACTTGATCTTGATGCGCGAGCGGATCAGGTCTTGCGTTGCCGCACGGCCCCATTCGCCGCCATCGGAGTCGGACTTGTTCAGCACTTCCAGGTTGTCGTCGAAGGCGCCCATCCATGGCGACATCTTTTCTTCTTCCGTGCCTGGCAGGAAACCGATGTCTTCGCCCACCGGCACCGTCACGCGGGTGACGATGATTTCATTGTAGAGCTTGGTTTCCAGCACTTGCGCCAGGCCGGCGGCCAGGGCCAGCAGGGTCTTGCCGGTACCGGCCTGGCCCAGCAGGGTGACGAAGTCGCATTCCGGATTCATCAGCAAGTTCAGCGCGAAGTTCTGCTCGCGGTTGCGCGCCGTCACGCCCCACACATTGTTCTTCGTGTGGCTGAAGTCGCGCAGGGTTTGCAGCACGGCCGTCTTGCCGTTGATCTGTTTTACCTGGCCGTAGAATGGCGTTTCGCCGTTTTTCGGTTCCAGGTAGATGAACTGGTTGACCAGCAAGGATGGGATGAACGGACCCGTCACGCGGTAGAACGTCGAGCTGTAGCCGTTCTTGCTTTCCTGCCAGGATTCCATGTCCTTGCCGTGCTTGTTCCAGAAGTCGTCCGGCAATTGCACGATGCCCGAGTACAGCAAGTCCGTGTCTTCCAGCACATGGTCGTTGAAGTAGTCTTCGGCCGGCAAGCCCAGGGCGCGCGCCTTGATGCGCATGTTGATGTCTTTCGACACCAGCACGACGGGGCGGCCTTCCTGCTCTGCTTCCAGCGAGCGCACGACGGCCAGGATCTGGTTGTCGGCCTTGCCCACTGGCAAGCCAGCCGGCAGGTCGGCGCTTTGCAGACGCGTCTGGAAGAACAGACGGCCCTTGGCGTCCTTGTTGCCCAGCTTGGACAGCAGGATGCCGTGTTCGATGGCGTCGTCGTCCGTGTTGCTGATCAGGGCGTCCAGGGTGCGCGAAACTTGGCGTGCATTGCGCGCCACTTCCGTCATGCCCTTTTTATGGTTGTCCAGCTCTTCCAGGGTCATCATCGGCAGGTACACATCGTGTTCCTCGAAGCGGAACAGCGACGATGGATCGTGCATCAGCACGTTCGTGTCGAGCACGAACAGCTTGCTGATGCCGCGCTGGTCGGCGGCGCGGCTGGCCGATGACTTGAGCTGCACTTCCACAGGCTTGTGCTTGGCCGGATGTGGCTGCTCTGCCTGCTTGATGGGCTTGATCGGCGTGACCTTGCCTTTTGCCGCCGGCTTGGCTTTCGCCGCAGGCGCGGCAACGGCTGCAGGCGCGGCCGCAACCGGCGCAGGTGCAGGCGCCGGCTTGGCGACCATCAGGGCCGCCACTTGCTTGATCTTCGTGGCCGCATTGCGGACCGGCTTGGCAACTTCGGCGATCGCCGCTTCAATGATCGGTGCAGCCACTTTCTTGGCTGCCGGGGTTTTGGTGGCCGGGCGCGCTGCGCCTGCGGTTGGGTAATCTTGGGTGGCCAGGATGGTGGCTGGCTTGCTCGGTAATTTTGGCAGTGGCATCAGGATCTCAATCAAAAAATTTCTGGAATGAATCGCCCATGGGCAGCCAGCTTCTGGCGGCACTTCTCATGGGGTGGATGCGGGGGAATAACAATGCTACAGGACGAGTAACTGCCGGAAGGCCGGCAGCATGGCCGGTCATGGATGCCATCGGCGGGCTGCAGGCCCGCCTGGCGGAGTGGATGGAGGCGCTTCGTTGACTCAAAATGGCGATAGGTAGCGTGAACTGAACTGCGGTTGAACCAGGCTTGCTGGAAGCCGACAACGCGCATTGGATCAAAATGAACGATCAATTCAGATGCGCTACGAATTCCAGCACTTCTTCCACGTGAGTTGCGACCTTCACGCCTCTCCATTCTTTCACCAATCGGCCCTGGGCGTCAATCACAAACGTACTGCGCTCGACGCCGCGTACGGTCTTGCCGTACATCTGTTTCATCTTCATGACGTTAAACAGCAGGCAAACGGCTTCGTCCGGGTCGGAAATGAGCTCGAACGGCAGTTCCAGCTTGGCTTTGAAACTTTCGTGCGAGCGCAGGGAATCGCGGCTGATGCCGTAGATTTCCACGCCGGCGGCGACGAATTGCGGATAGGCATCACGGAAAGCAATATTTTCCGTGGTGCAACCAGGAGTGTTGTCCTTCGGATAGAAAAACAGCACCGTGGCCTTGGCCGGGCGGCCCAGTAACTGAAAAGTCTTGCCGCTGGTCATGGCGGCGCTAAAGTCGGGTATGCTAACGAGGGATTGGCTATCAGCCACAGGTTCTCTCCTGAACGGTCATCATCAGCGCTGTTTTTAACCTGGCAACGCATCCAGGTGCAACAATACAGCATTCAGGCCGCTTTGCCCTGCACAATCAGGCGTCCCGAACGGCCTGGCAACTCATCCCAGGTGACGGGACAAACGGGCAAGTCCGTATTTTTTATCTTTTCATAATAATCGCCCATCGCCGCGAACTGGTAGCCCTGGGCTTTCCAGCCAGCCAGCAGTTGTTCGAAAATGGGGGCGAGTTTCTGACCTTCAAGTTCCGCGTGCAAGGTATATACGTGATCGCGCGGGTTGTCCGCCGTCAGCGACAATATATGTGCGGCAACATTGCCAGTTGTAATCAATTTGCCGTCGATTTCGCAGCCCAGCAGTTCGTCGAGCGTCGGCAGGGTGGTGGGCAATTGCACGCATTGCAGGATGGTGTTGCCATTGCGCACGCGGTGCGGGCCATTGCCCGGATGCACCATGGCGCCGCGCGCGTCGAGCATGGCGCGGCCATCGGAGGCAAAGCGGTAGCCGGCCGTGTCGTGTTCGACAAAGGCGCTGACATTCATTTGCCAGCCGGCCGCGCCGTGCGTATGCGGCGCTACGCCAAACACCTGTTCATAGCGGTTGGCGGCCTTGCGCATCATGTTGATGGTCCAGGCGGCGTTGCGCCTGGCCACGTTGTCTTGCCACAGGGTGTGATCCCAGGTGTGGATGCCGCACTCGAAACCGGCATCGCGCACGGCGCGCAATTGCGCCGCGCATTGCTTGCCGATATCGGGTCCCGGCAGCAAGGTGCCGTACATCAATGTTTTCAAGCCGTAGTGCTCGACCACCGACGTGCGCGACACCTTGCTGAAAAAGCCGGGACGCAAGGCGCGCCGCAGGGCCCAGCCCGTGTGGTCGGGCCCCAGCGAGAACAGAAAGGTGGCCTTGGCCTGGTGCGCGGCCAGCATGCGCACCAGATTGCCCATGCCTTCACGGGTGCCGCGATAGGTATCGACGTCGATTTTCAGGGTCAGGAACGGCTTGCTCAACATTAATCCATCAAGGCTTTGGCTTGGGCTACCTGGCTGCGGTAGGCGTCGAAAATATTGCGCAGGGAATCGGCCATGGTGGTGGTCGGCGCCCAGCCCAGCTCTTCGCAGGTGTTCGTGATTTTCGGCACGCGGTTCTGCACGTCCTGGTAGCCGGCGCCGTAGTAGGCACCCGAAGTCGTTTCCACGATTTTCACGTGTTTCGCGCCTTCGGCGTATTCCGGGTACTCGGCGGCCAGGGTCAGCATCATGCCGGCCAGGTCGCGGATCGAGTAGTTATTGGTCGGATTGCCAATGTTGTAGATCTTGCCGCTGGCGATGCCGTTCTTGTTGGCAATGATGCGGATCAATGCATCGATGCCGTCGTCGATGTAGGTGAACGCGCGTTTCTGCGCGCCGCCGTCGACCAGCGAGATGTTCTCGCCGCGCACGATGTGGCCAAAGAATTGCGTCACGACGCGCGAGGAACCTTCTTTCGGCGTGTGGATCGAGTCCAGGCCCGCGCCGATCCAGTTGAATGGACGGAACAGGGTGAAGTTCAAGCCTTCCATGCCGTAGCCCCAGATCACGCGGTCCATCAGCTGTTTGGCGTTCGAATAGATCCAGCGCGGCTTGTTGATCGGGCCGCAGATCAGTTCCGAGTTTTCCGGGTCGAATTCCTCGTCATGGCACATGCCATACACTTCCGAGGTCGACGGGAAGACCAGGTGCTTGCCGTACTTGGCGGCCGAGCGGACGATAGGCAGGTTGGCTTCGAAGTCCAGTTCGAAGACGCGCAGCGGCTGCTTGACGTAGGTCGATGGCGTGGCGATGGCGACCAGGGGCAGGATCACGTCGCATTTCTTGACGTGGTACTCGACCCATTCCTTGTTGATCGTGATGTCGCCTTCGAAGAAGTGCATGCGCGACTTGTAGTTGTCATCTTCCAGCAATTCCGTGATGCGGTCCGTGTTCATGTCCATGCCGTAGACATGCCAGTCGGTGGTTTCCAGGATACGCTTGGACAGGTGGTGGCCGATGAAGCCGTTGACGCCTAAGATGAGGACTTTTTTCATGTGAGATTCTCTTGAGTGATATCAATGTGTGCTGACGCGGGCGGTCAGACTTGCTTGCAATTGCTGAGCCGAAATCGGCTCCCCGGCAGCCCTCAGCGCGGAAATGGCCAGCATCCGGCCGTCTCCGCAGACGCCAAAGATACAATTATCCACTACCGCCAAGCCCGGTGGCAAACTTCCTGCGGAATGCTTGCTCAAACGGGCTTTTTCGATGGTGTAAATGACATTGTTGACTTCGGTGAAGGCGCCTGGATACGGTGGCGCGACAGCCCGGTGCAGGTTGTATACCTGCTGTGCGGGTAACTTCCAGTCGATGCGGCCATCTTCCGGCGTGCGGCCGCCAAAATAGCCGCCCTGGCGCAAATCGTTGAGCTGGCGCGGCGCCGTGCCGTCCAGCAAGGCTGGCAGTACCCCCCACAGCGTTTGTTCCGCCGCCACGGTGACCTTGCCGAAGACTTCGAAGGCTGTGTCGTCGGGCAGGATGGGCACGGCCGTTTGCGCGACGATGGCGCCGGCATCGGGCTTGACCGTCATTTCATGCAGGGTGGCGCCCGTTTGCGGGGCGCCATGCAGCACGGCCCAGTTGACGGGCGCGCGGCCGCGGAACTGCGGCAGCAGCGAGCCGTGCATATTGTAGGCGGGCGCGACTTCCAGGATGCTGGCCGGCAGCATGTGGCGGTAGTAAAAGCTGAACAGCATGTCCGGTGCCGCCGCCTGCACCTGCGCCAGCAATTCGGGCGCGCGCGCGTCCGAAGGCGTGATGTACGGAATGCCTTCGGCCTGGCACAGGCTGGCGACGGATTCGAACCACAGGTTTTCCGTGGGGCTGTCTTCGTGCGTGACGACGAGGGCGATGTCGACGCCGCCGGCCAGCAGCACCTTGATGCAGCGCACGCCGACATTGTGGTAGCCGAAGACGACGCCGCGCGGGGCGCCCATCAGCGGCCCACCTGGCGCTTTTCCAGGCGCACATACGATGCCGCCTCGGCTTCCGCCTGGACCATGCCGTCCTGCAAGATGGTTTGCACCACGTAGCGGGGTCGGGCGCGCACTTGCTGGAAGATGCGTCCCACGTATTCGCCCACCAGGCCGATACCGAACAGGATCACGCCCATCAGGAAGAAGGCGATGGCGAACAGGGTGAACACGCCTTGCGCCTCGGCGCCGAACAGGAAGCGGCGCGCCAGCAGATAGATCACCAGCACGGCCGAACTGAAGGACAGCAGCATGCCCAGCATGGAAAAGATTTGCAGGGGTATCAGCGAAAAGCCCGTGACCAGGTCGAAATTGAGGCGGATCAGGCTGTACAGCGAGTATTTCGACTCGCCGGCCGAGCGTTCCTCGTGCTCGACGGTAATTTCCGTGGGCTTGCGGGCGAACGTGTAGGCCAGGGCGGGCACGAAGGTGTTGACCTCGGCGCACTGGTTGACCAGGTCGATCACGTTGCGGCCATACGCGCGCAGCATGTTGCCCTGATCGGTAATCTTGATATTCGTGATCTTTTCACGCAGACGGTTCATCATCTTCGAGGCCAGGGTGCGCCAGGCGGAATCTTGCCGCTTGCGCCGGATCGAGCCCACGTAATCGTAGCCTTCGCGCATCTTCGCCACCAGATTGCCGATTTCTTCGGGCGGGTTCTGCAGGTCGGCGTCGAGCGTGACCATGATCTGCCCGCGCGACGCTTCAAAACCGGCCAGGATGGCCATGTGCTGGCCATAATTACCGTTGAACAGGACGACGCGCGTGACGTCGGGACGCTGGCGGAACTGTTCCGCCAGGATGGCCACCGAATTGTCGCGGCTGCCATCGTTGACGAAGATGATCTCGTAGCTCGTCTGCAGGGCGTCGAGGGCCGGATACAGGCGGGCGAACAGGCTGGCCAGACCATCCTGTTCGTTGTAGATTGGAATGATAATGGACAGTTCAGGTTTCATCGGCGCGCTGCTCATTTGATGAGTATGGATTTGACGGTGGCGACGGCGCGTTCCACGTCCTGTGTCGTCATGGCGTAGAACATCGGCAAGGTCACGGTCAGGCGGCCGATCTTTTCCGAGACGGGGAACATGCCCTCGGTAAAGCCGCGTTCGCGGTACATGGTAAACAGGTGGATCGGTGCGTAATGATAGCCCGTTCCCACGTTTTGCTGCGCCATTTGCTGCATGAAGGCGGCGCGCGTGCCGGGGCCATTGTCGGGCAGGATGATCTGGAACAAATGCCAGTTGCTGTTCTCAAAATCCTGTACGGGCAGCTGGGCGCCGCTCTGCGCTTCGAAGTCGCTGCCGAATTGCGCAAAGTAATGGCGCGCGAGCGCGCGGCGGTGGGCCGTGATCGCGTCGATATTGGCGAACTGGCCCAGGCCGATGGCGGCCATGATGTCGCTCATGTTGTATTTGCCGCCCAGCACGTCGACGTCGATGCCGTCGACGCCGCTGCGCGTGACGCCCTGCAGCCGGTATTTCTCGGCCAGCTTGGCTTCTTCCAGGTTGTTCAGGACCAGCGCGCCGCCTTCGCCCGTGGTGATGTTCTTGTTGGCCTGGAAGCTGAACGAGACGAAGTCGCCAAACGCGCCGATGCGCTTGCCTTTCCAGGTGGAGCCGAACGCTTGCGCCGCGTCTTCCACGACGCGCAGCTTGTACTTGTCGGCGATCGCGTACAGGCGGTCCATGTCGACGGGCAAACCGGACAGGTAGACGGGGATGATGGCTTTGGTGCGCGGGGTGATGGCCGCTTCCAGCTTGTCGAGGTCGATATTCCGGGTGACGGGGTCGATGTCGGCAAACACGGGCGTGGCGCCCACTTCGATGATGACGTTGGCCGTCGCTACCCACGACACGGGCGTGGTGATGACCTCGTCGCCGGGGCCGATGCCGGCGATGCGCAGTGCGATTTCCATGGTGCACGTGCCCGAATTGAAGGTGCGCACGGGACGCCCGCCGAAATACTCGGACAGCTGGGCTTCGAAGGCCTGCACTTTCGGGCCGCTGGTGATCCAGCCCGAGCGCAGCACGTCGCCGACGGCGGCGATGGTCGCTTCATCGATGGTGGGTTTGGAAAAGGGCAAAAAGGGCAGGGTAGAGGTCATGGGCGCAATTCTTGAATCTGTGTTGGGTCAGGGTATCGGCATCGCCGAGGCTGCCAGTGCCGTTAAAGGCGGCTGGCAGGCATGGCTATTTTATATCGTCAGTATGGCGGCGCAGCCAGTTCAGCGGTGAAAAATCCAGCTGATGCGGGGGTGGGGCAGGCTGGCCGGGGGCGCGGTCCGTGCTGCCTCGCGCCCCGGTTAAACATTATTTGTTGGCAATGACCATGCGGCGCGCATCTTCGGCAATCAGGCGCATGGGCACACCACGCGCTTGCAATTCCTTGTAACGGTTCAGGCTGATAATGGCCATGCCGCGCACGCCGGCATGGGCATCGTTCGTCCATTGCGTGATGAAAGTCTCGATGTCCGGAATGGACAGCTCGGGCTGCTGTTTCAGGCCAAACGTGAACTCATCCCAGTAATCGACGAGGATCACGGGCCGCTGCAGGTAATACGTCAGCGACTGCTCGTAGATGCCGACCGAATAAAGCTTGGTATCGGCCGTCAGTTCGGCCTGGATCTGCGGCAGCATGTCGGTGCCTGCGCGGTTCTGGCCATACAGTTCGGAGCCGGCCAGGATGCAGTGCGTGGCCAGGAAGCCGGCGCCGGCAATCGTCAGCACCGTCATGTCGCGGCGCAGCTGGCGCGCATGCAGCAAGGCCAGGGCGCCGCCGGCCAGGGCGAAGAAGCCGGCCGCCATCAGCCATGGCTGGTAACCCTTGAGCGCGACCAGGGCTTCCGCGTCGCGTGCGCTGGCCTTGCCGAAGGCGATCGGTCCGCCGATCAGGATGGCCGCGCCCAGCACGCACAGCAGGCCGGCGGCGAACAGGCGCTGGCGGCGCGAGGCCGATTCCAGATACAGCGCCACGAGCAGGGCCAGCGCCGGGAAGACGGGCACGATGTAGCCAGGCAGCTTCGAGGTCGAATAGCTGAAGAAGAAGAAAATGAAGACGGCCCAGATCAGCAGCATCAAGCGGGGCTGGAAGGCGCCTTCCTGGCGCTGGAACGCGGCGGCCAGGCTTTGCGGCAGCACGCCTATCCAGGGCAGGATGCCGGGAATGAGCAGCACCAGGAAGTAGTACCAGGCGCCTTCGCGCTTGTGGCCCTTCATCAGGAAGCGCTGGAAGTGCTCGTGGATGAAGAAGAAATGCGGCTGTTCCGGATTGCGCAGGGCGACCAGCACGAACCACGGCGTGGCGATGGCGAAGAACACCAGCAAGCCCTTGACCAGGTGCAAGCGCGTCCAGATGCGCCAGTCGCGCGCACACAGCGAATACAGCACCAGCACGCCACCCGGCAGCACGATGCCGATCAGGCCCTTGGCCAGCACGGCCAGCGCCATGGCGGCCCAGCAGGCCAGCATCCAGTTGCGCCGCTCCGTCGCCGTGGCGTCGTCGCGCTGGGCGATCAGCAGGCTGCCCAGGGTCAGGGTCATCATGCCCGACAGGCCCATGTCCAACGAATTGATCTGGCCGGAAGCGAGCCAGAACAGGCTCGATGCCAGCACCAGGCCCGCATACAGCCCCACGCGCGGGCCGAACACTTTCTTGCCCGCGTAGGCCGTCATGCACACGCCGATGATGCCGCACAGGCCAGTCCACAGGCGTGCCTGCCATTCGCCCAGGCCGAAGGCGGCGAAGGTCAGCGCATTCATCCACGTTTGCAGCGGCGGCTTTTCAAAGTACTTGATGCCGTTCAGGCGCGTGGTGATCCAGTCGCCCGTGACGAACATTTCGCGCGCCATCTCGGCGTAGCGGCCCTCGTCGGGCGGCACCAGGGTACGGATACCCAGCGCATACAGGGTGACGACGATGAAGATGCCCAGCAGCGACCACATCAGCACCCGCGACGAGTGCAGCTCGTTGACGTTGATTTTCATGCGGCCTTGCCTGCGGCCGGAGCCAGGATCAGTGCCAGGGTGACCTTGCGGCCTTCGCCCATGAGGATATTGTAGGTGCGGCAGGCAGCCTGGCTATCCATGCATTCGACGCCGATGCGGCGCATGGTCAGCGCGGCCGTCAGTTTCGGATGCACGAAGCGCTGGCGCTCGCCCGTGCCGAGGATGACCACGTCGGGTGCGTCGGCCAGGATTTGCGCGAAATGCGCCTCCGTTAATTCTTCGAAACTGGTGACTTCCCACGCGCGTGGCGGTGTTTCCGGCATGACGATCAGGCTGTAGTTGTAGGGCTGGGCATTGATCTCGACGCCGTTTTCGTCATAGCCGGTGACAGTCTGGTATTGTTGGGTGCTGCTGGCGTGGAGTTTCATGGCGATATCGGGGCTGGTCGTGTCGGTTGATCGGTGCGCGCGCGGCCAAACTGCGTGCCGCGGCCAAGGGCGTAAGCATGCCATAAATGACAGAAAAGAGCGACTGAAAAGCAATATCCTTTCCAAATTGCAATGTTCGGCGCCACAGTGGCAATGCCTGCCTGCGCCATGGTAATGCTGCAAGATTAAGGGAAGATGAAGATGGCGCCCGCCCGATTGCCGTGCGGAGACGCCGGCGTGGCAGAATCGGCGTCAAATGCTGGGGTTCGCCATGTTTAATTTGATAAAATGGCCTGTTTTCGGCGAGAATGGTTGTTTTCGCCTTGCAGTCTTTCGCATCGCAGTTTCACGGGTTCATAGTTCTGGCGCGGCTATCATGCTGCAAGCTTCGGTCTCCGCGCCGCATCACGACAGGGATTTATTTTGCGACCGATTCAGAAATCGAATAAATTGGCGGACGTCTGCTACGACATCCGCGGCCCGGTCCTGGAAAAATCCAGGCAAATGGAAGAAGAAGGCCACAAGATCACCAAGCTCAATATCGGCAATCTGGCCGTATTCGGCTTCGATCCGCCCGACGAGATCGTGCGCGACATGATGCTCAATCTGCAGAACGCGGCCGGCTATACGGATTCGAAAGGCATGTTCGCGCCGCGCAAGGCCGTCATGCACTACACGCAGGGCAAGAATATCGCCGGCGTGACCATCGATGACATTTACCTGGGCAATGGCGCTTCCGAACTGATCGTCATGTCGATGAACGCGCTGCTCAACAGTGGCGACGAAGTGCTGGTGCCGGCGCCCGATTACCCGCTGTGGACGGCCGCCGTCAGCCTGTCGGGCGGCAATCCCGTGCACTATGTGTGCGACGAGCAGAACGAGTGGTATCCCGACATCGAGGACATGCGCCGCAAGATCACGCCGCAAACGAAAGCCATCGTCGTCATCAACCCGAACAATCCCACGGGCGCGCTGTACCCGGTTTCCGTGCTGCTGCAGATCGTCGAACTGGCGCGCCAGCACCAATTGATCATTTTCGCCGACGAGATATACGACAAGGTGCTGTACGATGAAGCCGAGCACGTGTCGATCGCCTCGCTGGCCGACGACGTGCTGTTCATCACCATGAACGGCCTGTCGAAGAATTACCGCTCCTGCGGCTACCGTTCCGGCTGGATGGTGGTCTCGGGTGAAAAGCGCCACGCAAAAGATTACATCGAAGGCCTCAACATGCTGGCCTCGATGCGGCTATGCGCCAACGCGCCGGGGCAGTTTGCCATCCAGACGGCGCTTGGCGGCTACCAGAGCATACAAGACCTGGTGGGGCCCGGCGGGCGCCTGTTGAAACAGCGCGACCTGGCGCACAAGCTGCTGACCGATATTCCGGGCGTCACCTGTGTCAAGCCAAAGGCCGCGCTGTACATGTTCCCGCGCCTGGACCCGGAGATCTACCCGATCGCCGACGACCAGCAGTTTGCCTATGAATTACTGGCTGAAGCGAAGGTCCTGATCGTGCAGGGTACGGGCTTCAACTGGATCGCGCCCGACCATTTCCGCGTCGTCTTCCTGCCCAACTCCGATGACCTGACCGAGGCCATGGGGCGCATTGCGCGCTTCCTCGAAGGTTACCGCAAGCGTCACGGCCGGGGCTGAACCAGCCAGCAGCAATCTCGATCAACCTGGCGCCGCCCAAAGGGGGCGCCACTTATGAGCAGTCAAGCACAACTATGAAATCCATCAAGATCGGCCTGCTGGGCCTGGGCAACGTCGGTTACGGCACGTTCAGCGTCCTGAAACGCAACCAGGAAGAAATCAAGCGCCGCGCGGGCCGCGGCATTGAAGTCGTCGCCGTCGCCGTGCGCGACGTGGCGCGCGCCGAAGCGCTCGTCGCCGGCGGCTGCAAGGTCGTCAATGACCCCTACCAGATCGTCAACGATCCCGAGATCGACATCGTCGTCGAACTGATCGGCGGCTACGACCTGTCGAAAACCCTGGTCATGCAGGCGATCGCCAACGGCAAGCACGTGGTCACGGCCAACAAGGCCCTGCTGGCCGTGCACGGCAACGAAATCTTCGCCGCCGCCCAGGACAAGGGCGTGATGGTGGCCTTCGAAGCGGCCGTCGCCGGCGGCATCCCCATCATCAAGGCGCTGCGCGAAGGCTTGACGGCCAACCGCATCGAATGGATCGCCGGCATCATCAACGGCACCACCAATTTCATCCTGTCCGAGATGCGCGACAAGGGCCTCGATTTCGCCACCGTGCTGAAACAGGCGCAGGAACTCGGTTACGCGGAAGCCGACCCCACCTTCGACATCGAAGGTGTCGACGCCGCGCACAAGGCCACCATCATGTCGGCCATCGCCTTCGGCATCCCGGTGCAGTTCGACAAGGCCTACGTGGAAGGCATCAGCAACCTCAATGCCGTCGACATCCGCTACGCCGAGCAGCTGGGCTACCGCATCAAGCTGCTGGGCATCACCAAGCGCGCCACCGTCAACGGCGTGGAAGGCATCGAGCTGCGCGTGCATCCGACGCTGATCCCAGCCAAGCGCCTGATCGCCAACGTGGAAGGCGCAATGAACGCGGTGCTGGTGCATGGCGACGCCGTCGGCGCCAGCCTGTACTCGGGCCGCGGCGCGGGCGCCGAGCCGACCGCCTCGTCGGTGATCGCCGACCTGGTCGACATCACGCGCCTGGCCACGGCGGACCCGGAACACCGCGTGCCGCACCTGGCGTTCCAGCCGAACGCGATGACCGATATCGCGATTCTGCCGATGTCGGAAATCACCACCAGCTATTACCTGCGCATGCACGTGGCCGACCAGCCGGGCGTGCTGGCCGACCTGACGCGCATCCTGGCCGACCGCTGCATCTCGATCGACGCCATGCTGCAAAAAGAGCCGGCCGAGGGCGAGACGCACACTGACATCATCATGCTGACGCACCAGACGCAGGAAAAGAACGTCACGGCCGCCATCGAGAAGATGGAAGCCCTCAATAGCGTGGTAGGCACGGTCACCAAGATCCGCCTGGAAAACCTCAGCTGAGCGTTTGCGGCGAGCCATGCAAAACGGCGCCCGCGGGCGCCGTTTTTTTATGCGTGATGTTGCCGGATGACGGCGCCCACGCCCATGTGGTCATGGCCAGTAGGCCGGATTAGTGCGGCAAGGCCGCACGTAATCCGACAACATTGTTGGCATGGATGGTGCTGTCGGATTACGGCCCTTCGGACCTGATCCGACCTACGCCTACACCGCTCAAGGCGCGGCGACGGGGCCCACGTCCATGCCGTCATAGCTGGCCAGCTGGTTTTCCTGCGCAAACACCATCAGTTCGCCATTGCGCGCGTGCAGGCTGTCGACGCCATGTACTTCGGCCTTTTCCACGTGCAGCACCCACACTGGCGGTGCCGCCGGGTCGTCGAGTTCTGGCTGATACAGCTCCACCGGGCGGTAGCCCTGCAGCGCCAGCAGGGTGGCGGCCTGTTCCAGCGGTTCGGAGGTGGGGTTGGTGAAGTAATAGCCCCACAGCAGCGGCTGGGACAAATCCCACGGCGCGTTCTCGGCGATATTGGCAAACAGTTCGGTTACATCTTCTTTGGTCATCATGGCGCTGCCTTCCTTAAAATCTCAGGACGCGATCTTAGCATCGACTGGCGCCGGGGCGAAATACACGCCGACTTTCAGCCCATGTCCATTCGCCGCCGTCGCCAGTTCCAGGCGCGCGCCGTGCAGGGCCGCGATGTCGCGCACGATGGCCAGGCCAAGCCCGGCGCCGCCCGGATTGCTTTCCAGCGCCGCGCCGACGCGGTAGAACGGCGTGAACACGCGTTCGCGTTCCGCCGGCGGGATGCCGGCGCCGCTGTCTTCCACTTCCAGCACCGTTTCGTCTCCACGGCCGCCCGCGCGCACGCGCAGGATCACGCTGCCGCCCTGCGGCGTGTAGCGCAGGGCGTTGTCGACCAGGTTGGCCACCAGTTCATGCAGCAGCAGGGCCTGGCCATGCACGGGCGCTTCGTCGGGCGCTTCCAGCGACAGGTCGATATGCCTGCCGACGGCGGCCATGGCCATTTCCAGCCCCACCTGCTGCGCCACGTCGCGCAAGGGCACCGTGTCCATCGCCAGGTTCTCGCCGCCATGCTCGATGCGCGCCAGGGTCAGCAGGCGGTTGGCCAGCAGCACGGTCGAATCGGTGGTGACGGCGATCGAACGCACGATGTCGCGCAGGGCGGCGATGTCCGGCGGCGCGCCCGCCTGGCGGTCGCATTCGCGCATGGCCAGTTCGGCCTGGGTTTTCAGCACCGTCAACGGCGTGCGCAGCTGGTGCGAGGCATCGGCGATGAAGCGGCGCTGGCTGGCGATCAGCTGCTGCAGGCGCGACATGGAGCCGTTCATGGCGCTCACCAGCGGGCGCATTTCCTTGTGCACCAGCGTGGGATCGACGTCGGACAGGTCGGACAGGGTGCGCGTCTCGACTTCCGTTTTCAGGCGCATCAGCGGGCGCAGCACCAGGCGCACGGCAAACCACACGAGGGCGCCCATCACCAGTATCATCGCGGCCTGCCAGATCAGGGTGTCGAACAGGATCTGGTTCGACAGGCCGCGCCGCGCGTCCAGCGTCTCGGCCACCTGGATCAGGGCGATGCCGCGCATCGAGTCGTCATACACGGGCTGCAGCAGGGCGGCGATGCGGATCGGCTTGCCGTGGTAGTCGGCGTGGTAGAAGCGCACCAGGGCCGGATAATTCTGCGAGCGGGGCACGTTTTTCGGCACGGGCGGCAAGTCGCCATAGCCCGACACCAGCTCGCCATTGATGCCCGTCACCTTGTAGTAGATGCGGCCCAGGGTGTCGGTCTCGAAGCTGTCGAGCGCCACATAAGGCACTTCGGCCACCACCTTGCCGTTGACGATGGAGACTCTTTCGGCCAGCGCCCGCGTCGACGCCAGCAGGGAGCGGTCGTAGGCCATGTCGGCCGCGTCGAGCGCGTTGCGGTAGACAAAAACGGCATCGAGCAGCACCAGCATCACCAGCGGGATGAGCAGCCAGCGCAGCAGCTGGCTGCGCAGGCTGCCCAGCGGCCGGCCCTGCGCCCGGCGCCGGCGCAGGCGTTCCAGCAGGGGCGGGCGTGGAGCGCGCACGCTCATTTTGGCGCGGCCGGCGCCATGGCGCTGCGCGGCTGCAGCAGGTAGCCGATGCCGCGCAGGGTGGTGATGACGGCGCCGTCGGGCGAGCCGCTTTCCACGCCGCTCTCGAGTTTTTTGCGCACGCGGTGGATATACAGTTCGATGGCGTCCAGGTTGGCGTCGTCGGCCAGCGCGAAGACTTCGTCGAAGAGTTTTTCCTTCGACACGGCGCGCCCCGAGCGCGTGATCAGCGCTTCGAGCACCGCGTGTTCGCGCGGCGTCAGCGCCAGCGCCGCGCCGCCATAGCTGAACATGCGCGTGACGGTGTCGAAACTGAGGGCGCCGCAGGTGTGCACAAGGGCTTCGTTGCCCTGGCTGCGGCGCAGCAGGGCTTTTACGCGCGCTTCCAGTTCGGCCAGTTCGAACGGTTTGGCCATGTAGTCGTCCGCGCCCAGGTTCAGGCCCTGTACTTTTTCATCGAGGCCGCCGCGCGCCGTGAGTATCATGACGGGAGTCTTGCCGCGCGTGCCGCCGCGCGCGCGCAGGCGGCGCAGCACGTCCAGGCCATCCATCTTCGGCAGGGTCAGGTCGAGCAGCACCAAAGAATATTCCTGCGTATGCAGCAGGGCGTCGGCATCGGCGCCGTTGTGGGCGGTCTCCACCGTCAGGTGCGCGTCGCGCAGGGCCTTTGCCAGCCAGTGCGACAGCTCCAGATGGTCTTCCACTAGTAATATGCGCATGGTCTCCGCCATTCGTTTGAAACGATACAGTGTAAGCCTGCTGGCGCCGCGCCGACAGGGGCGGCGATGAATAAGTTTGTCCTCCTTGTGGCTGGCGGACGACACCTGTCAGTCTGAAAGCGAATTGAAAGGATCACGATCATATAGTGTGATCCTGATTCATGAAATTGATCAGGCATATCACCAATAACTATATCTAAGGGAGACACTTTACATGAAGAAAACCGCATTCTCGCTGGCCGCCATGGCGGTACTTGCCGCAGCTGGCAGCGCCCACGCCCAGTCGAACGTCACCCTGTACGGCCGCCTGGACGCCGGCATCAGCAACACCAGCAACGCCGGTCCGAACAAAAGCTCGATGACGCAAGTGAGCTCCGGCGGCATGAACACCTCGCGCTGGGGCATCCTGGGCAGCGAAGACCTGGGCGGCGGCCTGAAAGCCGTCTTCAATCTGGAAGGCGGCATCCTGGTCGACACGGGCGCGGCCGACGGCGCGCTGTTCAAGCGCCAGGCCAACGTGGGCCTGGAAGGCGCGTTTGGCCGCGTCGTGCTGGGACGTTCGTTCACCACCGTGTACGATTTCGTGCTGCCATTCGATCCGATGGCGTATGCGCCGTTCTACTCGTGGGCCACCTCGGCCAACGCGACGGGCCCAAGCAAATACGGCATGACGACGGCCTTCGACAACATGGTCAAGTACTCGGGCAAGACGGGCGACTTCAGCTACGGCGCATCGTACGGTTTCGGCGAACAGTCGACGGGCAACTCGGACAGCGCCAAGCTGTCCACGGCCGTCACCTACAAGACCGGTCCGGTCAGCCTGCTGGCCACGTATGAACAGGTCAACGGCAACACCATCGCCGGCGGCGCGCGCGACAAGACCACCGTCTACCACCTGGGCGCCATGTATGACGACGGCCCGTGGAAAGTGCAGGCGGCGGCGCGCGACTACAAGCTCGATCCTGCGGCAGCCGGCAAGGCCGACGTGCGCGGCACCCTGTACTGGGGCGGCGTCAGCTACAAGACCACGCCGGTCGTCACCCTGACGGGCGTGATCTACTACCAGGACGTGAAAAACGTGGCGGCCAACCTCAATGCCGATCCGATCATGTACGTGGCGCGCGTGCGCTATGCCCTGTCCAAGCGCACCGACCTGTATGTGGCGGGCGCCTACGCCAAGGCCAAGCACAACCAGCTGGTCAGCCTGTCGCGTGACGACGCCGGTTTCGGCGACACGCAGCGCGGCCTGATCGCCGGCATCCAGCACCGCTTTTAAGGCATGAGCATGCTGCGCACCGCGTTCCTGTCGCTGTTGTTGTTGTCCGCGCCGCTGCCCGCGCTGGCGGCAGCGGCCGCGCCTGAAGTCGACTGCGTGGTGCCGTCCAAGCCGGGCGGCGCCATGGACCTGACCTGCAAGCTGGCGCAGAAAGGGCTGCTGCAGCCCGATCCGGCGGCGGCAGCGCCGTTCGCGTCCTCGGTGCGCATCAGCTATCTGCCGGGCGGCATCGGCGCGGTGGCGTGGCGCTCGATGGGGTCGCAGCGCCGGCGTGCCGAAGCCAACACCCTGGTGGTGTTTTCGGGCGGTTCGCTGCTGAACCTGGCGCAAGGCAAGTTCGGCAACGCCAAGACGGGCGACGTGCGCTGGGTGGCGGCGCTGGGCGCCGACTACGGCATGATCGCCGTGCGCAGCGACTCGCCCTACAAGAGTCTGGCCGACCTGATCGCCGCGCTCAAGCGCCACCCCGACAAGGTGCTGATCGGCGTGTCCGGCACCATCGGCAGCCAGGACTGGGTGAAGATGGCGCTGGTGGCGCGCCGGGCCGGCATCGACCCGAAAGTGCTGCGCTTCGTGGCGCTGGAAGGCGGCGGCGAGATATTCACGGCGATGCAGGCCAACTACGTGCAGGTGATGTCGGGCGACACATCGGAAGCGACCCTGAACGCGGGCGACAGCCATGCGCGCGTGCTGGCGGTGCTGTCGGAAAAGCGCTTGCCCGGCGTGCTGGCCAGCGTGCCGACGGCGCGTGAGCAGGGCGTCGACGTGGTCTGGCCCATCATCCGCGGCCTGTGGATGGGGCCGCAAGTGCCGGAGCAGGATTACCAGCGCTGGGTGGCCACGTTCGACCGTGCGATGGCCACGCCGCAGTTTGCCCAGTGGCGCACGCAATCGGGCATGTATCCGTTCGCGCTGACGGGCGACAAATTGACGCAGTACGTAAACCAGGCAGTCGAACGCTACTCCAGGCAGGCGGCCGAACTGGGCCTGATGCGCTGAGTCCCATAGCAAACCATACAACAATCACAGACGGAGACAAACCATGCAAACCAAAACCATTCTCGCCATCGCCCTGGCCGCCGCTTTCGCGGGTAGCACCGGCGCCGCTTTCGCGCAGGTGCCGGCAGGTTATCCGGCCGATTACCAGAAGATCATCGACGCGGCCAAGAAGGAAGGCAAGGTGGTGATCTACAGCGCCACCGACAGCAAGGCCGCCGCACCGCTGATCAAGGATTTCAGCGCCCTGTATCCCGGCATCTCGGTCGAATACAACGACATGAATTCGACGGAAGTGTACAACCGCTTCATTTCCGAAGTGGCCGCCGGCGGCAACACGGCCGACGTGATGTGGTCGTCGGCGATGGACTTGCAGATGCGCCTGGCCTCCGATGGCTACGCCCTGAAATACAAGTCGGTCGAAGCGGGCAAGATTCCCGGCTGGGCCATGTGGGACGACCAGGCTTACGGCACCACGTTCGAGCCTGCCGCCATCGTCTACAACAAGCGTTTGCTCGATCCGAAGGAAGTGCCGAAGAACCACGACGACTTCGTCAAGCTGATCGCCACGCCGAAATTCAAGGACAAGGTCACCACCTACGACATCGAAAAGTCGGGCGTGGGCTTCATGTTCATGTCGCAGGACGCGAAGGAATATCCGCAGTTCCTGGCGCTGCAAAACGCGTTTGGCACGGCCAAGGTGCGCGTGCAGTCGTCGACGGGCACCATGATGGAGCGCATTTCGTCGGGCGAAAACCTGATCGGCTACAACGTGCTGGGCTCCTACGCCCTGGTGCGCGCCAAGACCGATCCGTCGATTGGCGTGGTGCTGCCCAAGGATTACACCCTGATCCTGTCGCGCGTGCAGTTCATCAACAAGAACGCGAAGAACGTCAACGCCAGCAAGCTGTGGCTCGACTACATCCTGTCGCACCGCGGCCAGACCATCATCGCGAACGGCGCCAAGCTGTTCGCCATCCGCGCCGACGTCACGGGCGAGACCACCTCGGCGGACCTGATCAAGGAAATCGGCGCGGCCAATGTCAAGCCGGTGCCCGTGCATCCGATCATCCTGCAATTCCTGGGACCAGCCAAGCGCATGGCCTTCTTGAAGCAGTGGAAAGAAACGGCCGGCAAAAAGTAGGAACATCCGAAAAACCTACTGCGCGTCGCGATTTGCGGCCTCCGATGCTCACTGTGCATTCGCACAGCTCCGCTTCTCAGCCACAACTCACTGCCGCTCGCTACGGTTTTATCGGAGTTCCTTGGCCAGCCGCGGGCGTTCGCCGGCGGCTGGATGCCGCACCCCTCATTCATTGGATTCATCATGCAAACTGCTATCTTGCCGCTGCCTGCACGGTCGCGCTCTCCCTTGTCGCGCCTGAACTGGCCGCGCGGCGTGGTCGTGGCGATCACCATGGTCGCCATTTTCCTGCCGCTGTTCCTGATTTTTTACCAGAGCTTTCTGAACGCGCCGTTTTTCATGCCGGTGCGCGAATTCGGCTTTGATTCCTATCGTTTCATCTTCGATGATCCCGATTTCTCGATGGCCTTCAAGAATGGCCTGATGCTTGCCTGCGGCCTGACCGTGATCGCCGTGCCGCTGGGCGGCATGCTGGCCTTCCTGATGGTGCGCACGGATTTGCCTGGCCGCGGCTGGGTGGCGCCGATGCTGCTGGTGCCGATCTTTGTCTCGCCGATGGTGATGGGCTTTGGCTACGTCGTGTCGATGGGACCCGTGGGCTTTTACTCGGTCTGGGCCAAGGAGCTGTTCGGCTTCGTGCCCTGGAATATTTATTCCTTCACCAGCATCGTCATCATCGCCGGCCTGACGCACGTGCCGCACGTCTACCTGTATGCCTCGTCAGCCCTGAAAAGCCTGGGTTCGGACGTGGAAGAGGCGGCCCGCGTGGCCGGCGCTTCGCCGGTGCAGGTCATGCTCAACGTGTCGCTGCCGATGATCATGCCGGCGCTGGCGTATGCGGGCGTGCTGGTGTTCTTCCTCGGCTTCGAAGTATTCGGCCTGGTGCTGGTGCTCGGCGATCCGGAAGGCCATCTGGTGCTGCCGACCTATCTGTACAAGCTGACGAATAAACTCGGCACGCCGTCGTACCACCTGATGGCCGCCGTCGCCGTCTGCCTGGTGATGGTGACCATGCCGCTGGTGATGATACAGCGCTGGCTGCTCAAGTCCGCCAACAAATATGTGTCGATCAAGGGCAAGGGCGCGCGCAGCAAGGCGATGCCGCTGGGCCGCTGGAAGTGGCTGGCGTTTGCCCTGCTGGCAGGCTGGCTGATCTTCACCATCATCCTGCCTTTGAGCGGCATCGTGCTGCGCTCCTTCGTGCAGTACTGGGGCGAGGGCGTGCACCTGGCCGACGTATTGACCCTGCAGCACTTCCGCGATATTTTCGACCAGCCATCGCTGGTGCGCGGCATCGTCAACACCATCCTGATCGGCGTCGTCGGCGGTGCGCTGGCCGTGGGCTGCTACAGCTTCATCGCGCTGGCCATGCACCGCAAGCAGGACGGCATCACGCGCCTGCTCGATTACAGCGTGCTGGTGCCGCGCGCCGTGCCGGGTTTGCTGGCCGGCTTGTCGTTCCTGTGGGTGTTCCTGTTCGTGCCGGCCTGGCTCGACGGCATATTGAAAGGCATGGACAACGGCGTGGCCCTGTGGCTGAGCGGCCATGTGATACCAGTGCTGCGCGAAGTGCGCTCGACGATCTTCGCCCTGTGGCTCGCGTATTCGGTGGTGTGGATGGCCTACGGCATGCGTTTGATTTCCACGGCGCTGCTGCAAGTGGGACCGGAGCTGGAAGAGGCGGCGCGCGCCGTCGGCGCCAACCGCGGCCAGGTGACACGCGACGTGACCCTGCCGCTGATCAAATACGGCTTGCTGGGCGCCTGGCTGATGGTGTTCCTGATCTTCGAACGCGAATATTCGACGGGCGTGTACCTGCTCTCGCCGGGCACGGAAGTGATCGGCGCCATGCTGGTGTCGCTGTGGGCGGGCGGCTCGACCGATCTGGTGGCGGCGCTGTCCTTCATCAATATCACCCTGGTGGCCATCGGCCTGGGCATCGCGCTGCGCTTCGGCGTGAAGTTACACAACTGAGCCGCATAACTAAATACAAAGACTGAGACCACATCATGAATGAATTGACCGTCAATGAGCTGTACCTGGACTACGGCACCGGCGCCTCCGCCAACCAGATCCTGAAGGGCGTCTCGATGCACCTGAAAAAAGGCGAAGTGGTCGCCTTGCTGGGGCCTTCGGGCAGCGGCAAGACCACCTTGCTGCGCGCCGTCGCCGGCCTGGAAAGCCCGAAGGCGGGCACCATCCAGATCGGCGAGCGCAATGTCTTCGATGGCGCGAAGCATTTCGAAATGCCGGCCGAGCACCGCAACCTGGGACTGGTGTTCCAGTCGTACGCGCTGTGGCCGCACAAGACCGTGTTCGACAACGTCGCCTACGGCCTCAAATTGCGCAAGATGGGCAGCACGGAAATCGCCGCGCGCATCAAGGAAGTGCTGACGCAGCTGGGCCTGGGTCACCTGGGCGAGCGCTATCCGCACCAGCTGTCCGGCGGCCAGCAGCAGCGCGTGGCGATCGCCCGCGCGCTGGTGTACAACCCGCCCGTGATCCTGCTCGACGAACCGCTGTCGAACCTGGACGCCAAGCTGCGCGAGGAAGCACGCGCCTTCCTGCGCGAACTGATCGTGCGCCTGGGTCTGTCCGCGCTGATGGTGACGCATGACCAGGGCGAGGCGATGGCCATTTCCGACCGCATCCTGCTGCTGAATAACGGCAAGATCGAGCAGCAGGGCACGCCGCAAAGCATGTATGAAACGCCGGACACCCTGTTCACGGCCGAATTCATGGGCAGTAACAACCGCCTGCCCGGCAAGGTGGTGCAGCGCGAAGGCAATCAGGTGCGCCTGCTGGTCGATGGCGCCTCCATGCAGGGCGTGGCGCGCGGCGCCAACGTGGGCACGGAGGTGACCACTATGATCCGCGTCGAGGAAGTCAAGATCAGCGCCACGCAGGTCGACAATGCCATCGAGCTGCCGCTGCTGACGTGCATGTACCTGGGTGACCGCTGGGAATGCCTGTTCGAACGCGGCGGCGCCGAAAACATCAGCCTGCGCGCCTATTCGCGCCACAAGCTCGAAGCGGGCAAGTACTGGTTGCACATGCCGGCCGATAAGCTCTGGGTGTTTTAACGTTGGCGAGGTGGCCATGCTGGCGCACAGTATATTGCCCTTACTGTGCGGCACTGGTCACCGGATTGGCGGGCGCCACCATCTGTTGCGCCTGCCCGGATTGATGATCGCACGGACTCCCTGTTCATCGTCATCGTCATCGCCCTGGCCCTGGATACATGCTTTGGCCCCGCCTTCCTGCATACTGCTCCCCGCTACATGGCCGGCGCGGCTCGGTGCAGCTTCTTGATGCTGCTGGTCGCTGCCCTTCGGGCTGGCCTTGTCGCACTGGCAGGGCATCCATCCCTGCAAGGCCATCCTGGCCACCTCGTCCGATGGTGTCGCCAATATGTCGCTGACGGCCAAGACCCTGCATATGGGCGCGCCCATCGTCACGGCGTTTCATGTTTTTTCATGCTGATATGTAAAGCCGCCAGAGTTGAATCGGCCGGCTGGAACTGGCATAAAGCAAACGCTCTGTATCGTCCTTGCCGCGCACCCGCTTTAAGCCATGCGTGGATAATATGTGGCTGCCCGTTTTTCCGGGGCATTCCATCCTGGCGCGCAGTGGCCAGTCATGCCCGGCGACCGTATTTTCCGCGCCATTGCGCCATGTTGAGTGTGTTATCTAAAAACAACGCTCCACTTTGTGGTATGCGCACCTTGTTTTGATCATGGATAAAAAAACACCCGTTCCGAGAATGCCGGCGGTTTGCCGGAGAATGCTTATTCTCCCATTGAAAATAATCGATGTGAGTGTTGCAAATAGTAACTAAAGTGAGGTCCATCTTTAAAAGATGGATTTTGTATTTGCATTTAAAAAGTTGCTCCACGGCCATTTATTTTAGTTATTTTTACTTCCTTCGTTTATAATTTGAAAAGAACGCCGGCGAGGCTTTTTGCGCAGTTTTGACGTGAGTTCGCCTTTTTTGAGCTCAGGGATATGCATATGCGCACCGACGGTGTCCGTTTTTCAATTGTCAGACATGCCGCATGGGCGCCAGGCCTGGAAACGCCGCAGCAATGGCGCGCGTGGGCGCAAAGCACCTTGCCCGTCGCACCGATTGCTGCTGCTGGCGAGCCGGGCGTGCGTGCGATGACGCCGATGCTGCGCCGCCGCGCCGGTCAGCTGGGCAAGATGGCGCTCGAAGTGGCGTACGCCTGCCTCGGCGAACAGCGTGATATTCCGCTCGTCTTTTGTTCCCGCCATGGCGAGGTGGCGCGCGCCGTCGAACTGTTGTCGGCGCTGGCCCAGGGCGAACCCTTGTCGCCGACGGCATTCGGCATGGCCGTACACAATGCCAGCGCAGGCCTGTTTTCCATCGCCCGCGCCGATACGGCGAATCAGCTGGCCATCGCTGCCGGTGCGGCCAGCCTCGAAGCCGCGGTGATCGAGGCGTGCGGCTTGCTGGCCGATGGCGCGGCACAGGTATTGCTGGTGCTGGCGGAGTGTCCCTTGCCGGTGCCATTCGAAGCTTTTGAAGACTGCCATGAGCAGTCGCATGCGTTTGCCTGGCTGCTGCAGGCCGAGGCTACCCCCGGCACCGCTTTCAGCCTGACGTGGCGCGCCCGCGGCAGTGATGACGCGTTGGCGGTGGCCGCCGGCGCCATGCCGGGCAGCCTGGCCGTATTGCGATTCATGCTCGGCGAGGCCCGCACGTTCGAGCATGCGGCCAACCGCCAGGCATGGTGCTGGAGCCGTCATGCATAGGCTGAAGGCTGTCCGCACCGGCCTGTCGATAGGCTGGCGTACCATCGCGACCGCGCTCAGTTTTGCCGCCTTCGGCCTCGGTGGCTTGCTGCTGCGCGTGCTGGTGTTTCCCGTGCTGCAGATGCTGGTGTGGCGGTGCGAGACGCGCATTGCCTGCGCGCGCACCATCATCCGCTGGAGTTTTCGCTTGTACATCGGTCTGATGCGTTTTCTCGGCGTACTGCGCTACGACTTGCGCGGTCTCGACAAGCTGGAACGCGGCGGCTTGCTAATCCTGGCCAATCATCCGACCCTGATCGACACGATTTTCCTGATGGCGTATGTCAAGCAGGCCGATTGCATCGTCAAGTCCGATTTGTGGAATAACCCGTTTACGGGCGGTCCCGTGCGCGCGGCAGGCTATATCAATAACACGGGCGGCGCCGAACTGGTGGACGCCTGCCTGGCATCGCTGGAGCGCGGCAATAACCTGATCATTTTCCCGGAAGGCACGCGCACGCCATGCAGCGGCGAGGTCCTGCTGAAGCGGGGCGCGGCGAATATCGCCGTGCGCGGCCGCCGCGACGTGACGCCGGTGCTGATCCGTTGCCTGCCCAGGACCCTGGGCAAGGGCGAGCCATGGTGGCGCGTGCCGGCCCGCCGTGCGCATTTCGAGATCGCCGTGCAGGACGACCTGGCGATCGGCGAGTTTACCGGCGGTGGCGCCAGCGACGTGATGGCGGCGCGTACCTTGACCACTCATTTGCAACATTACTTTAGCGGGAAACAGGAACAACATGCTTGAACAAGAAGTGAAGGAACTGATCATCGAGGCGCTGCAACTGGAAGACGTGAGCGCTGCCGATATCGATACGGATGCGCCCCTGTTTGTCGAGGGCCTGGGACTCGATTCGATCGATGCGCTGGAACTGGGCGTCGCCCTGCAAAAAAAATACGGCATTTCCCTGTCGGCCGATTCGGCCGATACGCGCCGCCACTTTGCCTCGGTACGGGCGCTGGCGGCCATGGTTGACACTCACAGAAAGAAGTAAGGAGCAGCAAAATGGTAGATATGAGCGCAATGAGCCGCGATGAATTGTACGCATGGGTAGTGCAGCTGCTGGCCGAAATGTTCGAGCTCGATCCGGCGGCGCTGACGCCGCAGTCGAATCTGTACGCCGAACTCGATATCGACAGCATCGACGCGGTCGACCTGGCGGTCAAGCTGAAGCAGCTGACGGGCAAGCGCCTGCAGCCGGAAGTGTTCAAGACCATCCGCACGATCGACGATGTGGTCGAGGCGCTGCGCGCGATGTCGGTGTCTGAACAGGCGGCATAACGCGTGCTGCTCAATGCCGTCGCGTTGCTGCTGACCGTACTGTATCCGTTGGCGATCTGGTTCGGTCACGGCCAGGTCGAGCCGCGCTGGCTGGCGCTGTTGCTGTTGCTGGCTGCCGCCTGCCGCCTGCCCGCGCTGAAGCTGCAGCGCGCCGCGCGCTGGTCGGTGGCCGCCGCGCTGCTGCTGGCCGCCATCGCCCTGTGGAGCAACCTGCTGCTGCCGCTGAAACTGTATCCGGTACTGGTCAACGTCGTCTTGCTGGCCACCTTCGGCTACAGCTTGTGGGCGCCGCCGTCGGTGGTGGAACGCCTGGCGCGCTTGCGCGAGAAGGATTTTCCGCCCGCCGCCGTGCGCTATACGCGCCGCGTGACGCAAGTCTGGTGCGTTTTTTTTATCGTCAATGGCGCTATCGCGCTGGGTACGGCACTGTGGGCCAGCGAAGCCGTCTGGTCACTGTACACGGGCGTCATCGCCTATGTCCTGATGGCCCTGTTATTTGGCGGCGAGTATCTCGTCCGCCTGCGTTTTAAGCGTTTGCACCATGCCTGAATCTTCTCTGCCGCAAGCTACTCTGCCTGACGCACATCCGCCGATTTCCCCGCTGGCGCGCCTTGCGCTGTTCATGCATGGCCGCCCGCCGGCCATGCCCGTGGGCTGGCGCGATGGCGCGGTGCTCGATTACGCGCACTTTGCGGCGCGCATGTCCGCCTGGGCCGGCTTGCTGGAAGGCCAGGCAGGCCGCCATTTCGCCCTGTACCTGGACGACAGCATCGAGTTTGGCGCCGCCTTGCTGGGCGCCTGGCAGGCGGGCAAGACCGTCTGGCTGCCTGCCGATACGCTGCCGGCCAGCTGCGCTTCGCTGGCTACGTCCGTGGATGGTTTCCTGGGGCAGTTCCCGGCAGCGCATGCGCCGCTGCCGCCGCCATCAGACAGCCTGGCCGAGCGTGCGTGGACGCAGCTCGCCGACGATTTCCCGGCGCTGGTGGTGTACACCTCGGGCAGTACGGGCGCAGCGCAAGCTATCCCGAAAAAGCTCTCGCAGCTGGCCAGCGAGGTGGCCACGCTGGAGCAGCTGTTTGGTGTACACGCCGATGGCGCGGCCGTCGTCGCCACCGTCTCGCACCAGCATATCTACGGCTTGCTGTTCAAGGTCCTGTGGCCGCTGGCGGCCGGGCGTGCCGTGCATGCGCACAGCGTGGACTACCCGGAACAGCTGGCTGCCTTGCTGGCGCGCGGTCCGTGCGTGCTGGCCGCCAGCCCCGCGCACCTGAAACGCCTGCCGGAACACATCGACTGGTCCGGCGCCCGCGCGCAGCTGCGCGCCGTGTTTTCCTCGGGCGGGCCGCTGGCCCTGGACAGCGCGCTGGCGGCGGGGCATTTGCTGGGCCGCGTGCCGCGCGAAATCTACGGCAGTTCGGAGACCGGCGGCGTCGCCTGGCGCCAGCGCATGCCGGAGCGCCCTGACGACGAGAGCTGGCAGGGTTTTCCCGGCGTCGACTGGCGCCTGATGGCTGACGGCGCGCTGGAAGTGCGTTCGGCGCACCTGGCCGACGATGGCTGGCTATGTTTGGCCGACCGCGCGCGCGAAACGGCGCCAGGACGCTTCCAGCTGCTGGGACGCAGCGACCGCATCGTGAAGATCGAAGAAAAACGCATTTCCCTCAATGCCATCGAAGCGGCATTGCTGGCCACGCCGCTGGTGCTGGACGCGCGCGTGCTGCTGTGCGATGCGCCGGCCGGCGAGCGTCAGAAGGTGGCCGCCTTTGTCGTCTGCAGCGCCGCTGGCCGGGCGCTGCTCGATGCCGAAGGCAAGCTGGCCCTGAACCGCCGGCTACAAACGGCGCTGGGCGGACAGGTCGACGCCATTGCCATGCCGCGCCGCTGGCGCTACCTGGAACAATTGCCCATCAATGCGCAGGGCAAGACGACGCAGGCGCTGTTGCTGGCATTGCTCGAGAAACCCCGCTTGCCGCATGCGCGGCTGATCGAGCGCTCGGCCGACGGCGAAACGCCACGGTTGCTGTTCCAGCTGCGCGTGCCGGCGAATCTGTTCTATTTTGACGGCCATTTCACGGGCGCGCCCTTGCTGCCCGGCGTGGTGCAAGTGGAGTGGGCGCTGCACTTCGCGCGCCAGCACCTGGACCTGCCCGCGCGGTTCCGCGCCATGCATGCGCTGAAATTCCAGCAGCCGGTGCTGCCGGACCGGCCGGTGCGGCTGGCGCTGGAATACGACGCGCTCAAGGCCAGCCTGCAATTTCGTTACCTGTCGGACGTCGGCCAGCATGCCAGCGGCCGCATCCTGTTTCACCCGAATGCCGCTGCCGTTCCCGATGGCGGCACCGATACACCCACTCCAGCAGCGAGCGCATGTTAGATAAAAAATTCTCACCCGAACGCCAGACCGCCTTTGCCGCCCGTTTCGAGGCGCAAAAAATCGCTTTCGGTCCCGTCGTCTTTCAATGCGTGCGCTATGCCTGGAAGCGCGGCATGCTGCAGGCATTGGCCGATACAGGCCACAGCGGCTTGAGCGTGGCCGAGATGGCCGCCAGCGGCCGCTGGACGGAATATGCGCTGAAGGTGGCGCTCGAATCGTGCCTGTCGGCCGGCGTCGTCTCGCTGCGCGATGGCGCGTATGTGCTCGATAAAGTCGGTTTTTGCATGCTGACGGACAGCATCACCCAGGTCAACCTGGACTTCATGCATGACGTTTGCTACCAGGGCTTGTTTGACCTGGACCGTTCGCTCGACGCCGAGCAGCCGCTGGGATTGGCCGCGCTGGGCGAATGGCCTACCCTGTACCAGGGCCTGTCTGCCCTGTCGGAGCCGGCCAAGGGCAGCTGGTTCGCCTTTGACCACCATTATTCGGATACCTCGTTCCCCGAAATATTCCCGGACGTCTTTGCCACGGCGCCGCGCCGCATCATGGACATCGGCGCCAATACGGGCAAGTTCGCCAGTGCGGCGCTGGCCTACCATGCGGGCGTGGAACTGCACCTGGTCGACCTGGAGCGCCAGCTGGCCGTGGCCGACCAGACTCTCACCGATGCCGGCGTGCGCGAGCGCGCGCATTTGCACGCCTGCGACCTGCTCGACGACGCGGCGCCCCTGCCGGCCGGCATGGACCTGATCTGGATGAGCCAATTTCTCAGCTGTTTCAGCGAGCCAGCCATCGCCAGCATCCTGCGCCGCGTGGCGCAGGCGCTGGGGCCGAACGGGCAGGTGCTGATCATGGATACCTTCTGGGACCGCCAGCAGTACGATATCGCCGCCTATTGCCTGATCAATACCTCGCCGTACTTCACGGCCATGGCCAGCGGTAACAGCAAGATTTACCAGAGCACCGATTACATCCGCCTGGCGCAAGCGGCCGGCCTGGAGTTGTTGACCACGCGCGACGGTATCGGCTATTGCCATTCGCTGCTGCGCTTTGGCCGCGCCGGAGCGCACAGTGACTGAAGTGCGTTTTCAACCGTGCATCGTGATTCCCGTGTTCAATCATGAACACGCGATCGGCGCTGTGGTGCAGCGCCTGCTGCCGCATGGCGTGCCGCTGATCCTTGTCGACGACGGCAGCTTTGACGCCGGCGCGCGCACCCTGGATGCGCTGGCCGCCGCGCATCCTTCGCGCGTGACCCTGCTGCGCCATGCGCACAACCAGGGCAAGGGTGGGGCGGTGCTGACGGGCTGCCGCCACGCGCATGCGCACGGCTACAGCCATGCGCTGCAGATCGATGCCGACGGCCAGCATGAAACGGACGATGTGCCGCGCTTCCTGGCGCAGGCGCAAGCCACGCCGGCGGCCGTGGTGGTTGGCTACCCCGTGTACGACGCTTCGGTACCCAGGGCGCGCTACTACGGCCGCTATGCGACGCACGTCTGGGTATGGATCAATACCCTGTCGCTGCAGATTCGCGACTCCATGTGCGGCTTTCGCGTCTATCCGCTGGCGTCTTTCATGGCGTTGGCAGAGAAGTGCCAGCTGGGACAGCGCATGAATTTCGACACCGATGTGCTGGTGCGCCTGTACTGGGATGGTTTGTCGATGGCGAATCTGCCCACGCGCGTCGGTTACCCCAGCGACGGCGTCTCGCATTTTGAGCTGTGGCGCGACAACGTGCTCATTTCGCGCATGCACGCGCGTCTGTTTTTCGGCATGCTGTGGCGCGCACCGCGCCTGCTGGCCCGCCACTGGCGCGCGCGATGACGGCGGCACCGCAGCCGTCGCGCGGACACTGGTCCGGCTTCAATGAAGTCAGCTTCGTGGCCGGCATGCGCCTGCTGTTCTGGATCTGCCGCGTTTTCGGCCGCTGGCCTTTTCGCATCGTGCTGTACCCGGTGCTGGCGTGGTACGTGCTGACCAAGCCGCGTGCGCGCCGCGTGTCGCGCAGCTACTTGCGCCGCGTCGCGGCCTGCGGCGGCCCGGCAAACCTGAGCGTGCTGCGGCACTTCGCCACGTTTGCCGAAACCATCCTCGACAAGATGCTGCTATGGGGCGGCCTGTACGACACGCGCAGCGTGAGCCTGCACGGCGTCGATGGCGACGATGGCGTCAACCGCTGCCTGGACGAAGGGCGCGGCGCCTTGCTGATCTGCGCCCACCTGGGCAACCTGGATTTGTGCCGCGTGCTCTCGCAGCGCAATACGCGCTTGAAGCTGACAGTGCTCGTGCACACGCGCCATGCGCAGGCGTTCAACCGCATGCTCGAGCGCCTCAATCCGGACAGCCAGCTCAATCTGATGCAGGTAACGGAAATCACGCCTGCCACGGCCATGCTGCTGGCGGAAAAGGTGGCGCAAGGCGAGTTCGTGGTGATCGCCGGCGACCGCGTTCCCGTCTCGCCGCAGCCGCGCGTGGCGGTGGCGCCGTTCCTGGGCCAGCCGGCCGCTTTCCCGATCGGCCCGTATGTGCTGGCCAGCGTGCTGCAATGCCCGGTGTATCTGCTGTTTTCCATGCGCATCGGCCAACGCTCGGAAGTGCATTTCGAACTGTTCCGCGAGTCGCTGCACCTGCCGCGCAAGGCACGCGAGGCGATGCTGGCCGAACTGGCGGCCGCCTATGCGGCGCGCCTGCAATACCACTGCCTGCGCGCGCCGCTCGAATGGTTCAATTTCTACGATTTTTGGCAACTCCCCGATACTTCAAGACTGGATACTCCCGATGCAACTCGCTGACCTGAAAAACACCCGGCGCGCCGTCCGCTTCGACCGCGAGCGCCTGCGCATCGAAGACATTACCGATATCGCGCATGGCCGGGCCAGCGCCGAATTGTCCAGCGACCCCGTCTTTCTGGCGGCGATCGCGCGCGGCGCCGACTTTCTCGACCGCCTGCTGCGCGAGGATGGCACGATCTATGGCGTGACCACTGGTTACGGCGATTCGTGCACGGTGACCGTGCCGCCGGAACTGGTGGCCGAACTGCCGCACCACCTGTACACCTATCACGGCTGCGGCCTGGGCGAATTCTTCACGCCGGCGCAGACGCGCGCCATCATGGCCACGCGCCTGGCGTCGCTCTCCAAGGGGTTCTCCGGCGTCAGCGTGGAACTGCTGGCGCAGATCGCGCGCCTGCTCGATGCGGGCCTGCTGCCGCTGATTCCGTCCGAAGGTTCGGTCGGCGCCAGCGGCGATCTGACGCCGCTGTCCTACCTGGCGGCGGTACTGTGCGGCGAGCGCGAAGTATGGCGCGACGGCGTGCAGGTGCCGGCGGAACAGGCATTGCGCGAAGCGGGCATCACGCCGTTGCGGCTGCGCCCGAAGGAAGGCCTGGCGATCATGAACGGTACGGCCGTCATGACGGCGCTGGCCTGCCTCGCGTATGAGCGCGCCGAATATCTGACGCGCCTGACGACACGCATCACGGCCATGGCCTCGTTTGCGCTCGACGGCAACGCGCACCATTTCGATGAAACCCTGTTCTCCGTCAAGCCGCATCCCGGCATGCAGCAAGTGGCGGCCTGGCTGCGCGCCGATCTGCCCACCGATTCCTGGGAGCGCAATGGCAAGCGCCTGCAGGACCGCTACTCGATCCGCTGTGCGCCGCACGTGATCGGCGTGCTGGCCGACGCCTTGCCGTGGCTGCGTTCGTCGATCGAGAATGAACTCAATAGCGCCAACGACAACCCGATCATCGACGCCGAAGGCGAGCGCGTGCTGCATGGCGGCCATTTCTACGGCGGCCATATCGCCTTCGCCATGGACAGCATGAAAAATACGGTGGCCAACCTGGCCGACTTGCTGGACCGCCAGATGGCCTTGCTGGTCGACAGCCGCTACAACCAGGGCTTGCCGGCCAACCTGTCTGGCGCCACGGGGCCGCGCGCGGCCATCAACCACGGCCTGAAGGCGCTGCAGATCAGCGCCTCCGCCTGGACGGCCGAAGCACTGAAGCTGACCATGCCGGCGTCCGTGTTTTCACGCTCGACGGAATGCCACAACCAGGACAAGGTCAGCATGGGCACCATCGCCGCGCGCGACTGCCTGCGCGTGCTGGAACTGTGCGAGCAGGTGGCCGCGGCCTTGCTGATTACCGTGCGCCAAGGCGTCTGGCTGCGCTGCAAGGTCAGCCCCGACGTGCCGCCGCAAGCGGCGCTGGCGGCGATGCTGGAGGCGCTGGCCGCCGATATCGCACCCGTCGAGGAAGACCGCCGGCTCGACCCGGAACTGCGCGTGCTGCTCGAACGCATGCGCGCCCAGGCGTGGCCGTTGTACGGAGCCGGGCATGACTGAGACGCATAAAGTGCGCGGCAAGAAGGCCACGCCCAGCCGCTGGCACGCCGAGGTGGAGATGCAGGTGCAGTTCTTCGACCTGGACCCGATGGAGATCGTCTGGCACGGCCGCTACGTGAAATACCTGGAAGTGGTGCGCTGCGCGCTGCTCGACAGCATCGGCTACAACTACGTCGACATGAAAGCCTCCGGCTATGCCTGGCCCGTGATCGACATGCACTTGCGCTATGTGGCGCCAGCCACCTTCGGCCAGCGCCTGACCTTGCGCGCCGACCTGGTGGAGTGGGAAGACCGCTTGAAGATCGAGTACCTGGTCAGCGACAGCGTGACGGGCAAGCGCCTGAACCGCGCCAGCACGACGCAGGTGGCCGTCGATATCGCCAGCGGCGAGATGTGCTTTGCCTCGCCGCCGATACTGTTTGAAAAATTGGGATTGAAGGCCGTATGAAAAGACAATTCAAAGTTTTGCTGGCAGGCCTGTGCCTGATGGCGATGGCGCCGCTGCACGCGGCCGCGCCCGTGGCAAAGATCGAGGCCATGCTGGCCAAGCCGCAACAGTTGTGCGGCCGTTTCGACCAGAGCAAGCAGCTGGCGGGCATGAAGAAGGCGCTGGCCTCGAATGGCCGCTTTTGCGTGGTGGCCGGCAAAGGTGTGCTGTGGCGCACCTTGCAGCCGTTTCCGAATACCCTGCGCCTGACGCGCGACGAGATCGTGCATTTCCAGGGCGAGCGCGTGGCCATGCGCCTGGACGCGAAGACGGAGCCGGTGGTCAAGATGATCAACAGCGTGTTGTTTTCGCTGCTGGCCGGCGACCTGGCGCAACTCGATACGCTGTTTGAAGTGGACGGCAGCATCGATGGCGGCACTTGGCAGGTGGCGCTGAAGGCGCGCCAGCCGGCGCTGGCCAAGGCCATCGGCAGCATCCGCCTCGATGGCGGCGCCTTCGTGAAAAACATCAGCATCAGCGAAGCGAGCGGCGACCGCACGAGCATCGTGTTTTCAGCGATAGAAACGGGACCGTCCGCCATCACGGCGCAAGAGGCGGCCCTGTTTTGAACGCATTGACGAAGCGTGGCCGCAACGCCGGGCGCTTGCTGGCGATCGCCTGGGCGCTGGTGGTGGCGCTGCTGCTCGCGCATAACGCCTATCTGTGGCTGGGCAAGCGCATCGCTCCCGAAACCGACATTCTTGCCTTGCTGCCGGTGCAGGAGCGCGACCCTGTGCTGCAGGCATCGTTTACGCATATGGTCGACGCGGCGCAGCAGCGCGTGGCGGTGCTGGTCGGCGCGGCCGAATGGAGCGATGCGAAGCGCGCGGCTGACGCCTACGGCGCCGTGCTGGCGCGCCACGCGGGCCTGTTCCAGTCCACGCCGCTCGACGAGCAGACGCAGAACGACTGGCTGGCCCTGTTCCAGCAGCACCGATTGACCCTGCTGACGGCGCCGCAGGAAACGCAGCTGCGCCAGGAAACGCCCGCATTCTGGCGCGATTCGGCGTTGAGTCAGCTCTACAGTCCTTTCGGCGGGCCGAAACTGGGCGCCTGGCAGGATGATCCTTTCGGCCTGTTCAGCGGTTGGGTGCAGGAACGCGCGCAGGAAACCCCCGTGCGGCCGCGCGACGGCCATTTGTTCGTCGCCGACGGCGAACGCCAGTATGTGCTGCTGCCGCTGAACTTGCGCCTGCCCGCCTTTTCGCTGGGTGCGCAGGAAAGCGCGCTGCCCGTGCTGGCGCAAGCCGAGGCGGCGGCGCGGCAAGCCGTGGCCGGTGTGGACATCATCAGCGCCGGCGTGATCCTGCATGCGGCTGCCGCCAGCAGCCAGGCGGCGGGCGAGATGTCGACCATCGGCCTGGGCTCTTTGGCCGGCATCATCCTGCTGACGTGGCTGACCTTCCGCTCGGTCAAGCCGATTGCGCTGATCCTGCTGTCGATCGGCATCGGCTGCCTCGGTTCCCTGTCCGTGTGCTGGCTGCTGTTCGGTAAAGTCCACCTGATGACCCTGGTGTTTGGCGCCAGTCTGATCGGCGTGGCGCAGGATTACGGCATTTACTTTCTATGCAACCGCCTGGGCGCCGATCCGGCGCTCGACTCGCGCGCCTTGCTGCGCCGTTTGCTGCCGGGCCTGTGCCTGACCTTGCTGGCCGCCGTCATCGGCTACCTGGGCCTGGCCCTGACGCCATTCCCCGGCCTGCGCCACATGGCCGTGTTTTCTGCCCTGGGGCTGGTGTTTGCCTGGCTGACGGTGGTGTTCTGGTTCCCCGCGCTGATACGCGGCGGCACCCTGAAAAGCGGCGTCCTGGTCGCGCGCTACGGCGCGGCGCGCGCGCGCTGGCCGCTGCTGCGGGCCAACCGCGCCACCCTGGCTGGCGGCGTGCTGTTCGCCGTGTTTGCCGTCTTCGGCATCAGCCGCCTCGGTGTCAACGATGATATCCGCCTGCTGCAAACGCCGCCCGCGCACCTGATACGCGACCAGCTCAAATTGAGCAAATTGCTCGATGGGCCCACGCCGGTGCAGTTCTACCTGGTGCGCGGCGATAGCGCGGAAGCCGTGCTGCAGCGCGAGGAAGCGTTGAAGCAGCGCCTGCTGCCGCTGATCGCGCAAAAGTACATCAGCGGCGTCCAGGCCATGTCGAACTGGGTGCCATCGCTGCGGACACAGGCGGCGCGCCGGGCCTTGCTCGACACGGCCATCCTGCGGCCGGGCGCAGCGCTCGACTTGCTGGCGCAGTCGGTCGATGAAGGTCCCGAGTGGGCCGGCAAGGTACGCGCGCAGTTGGCGCAAGCCGGTGCGCCGCTGTCGATCGATGCCTTCCTGAAGGTGCCGGCCAGCGAGCCGTGGCGCCACCTGTGGCTGGGCAAGGTCGAAGGCGGCTATGCCTCCATCGTCGCCTTGCGCGGCATGCAGTATGCGGCCATTCCCCTGCTGGCGCAGGCGGCCGACGGTTTGCCCGGGGTGCAGTGGGTCGACAAAGTCAGTGAAATTTCTTCGGTGCTGGGCCGCTACCGCGTCTACATGGGCGCCGTGGTGCTGGGTGCCTATCTGGTGGTGTTCGGCTTGCTGCTGCCCCGTTACCGGCGCCGCACCTGGCGCGTGCTGGCGCCGACGGCGCTGGCCAGCGTGGCGGCCCTGGCCTTGCTCGGTTATTTGAACCTGCCGCTGCAGCTGTTCCACGTGCTGGCGCTGATGCTGTTGCTGGGCGTGGGCGTCGATTACGGCATCTTCATGCAGGAGCATCCGGATCGCCGCAACAATACGCCGTGGCTGGCCGTGGGCTTGTCGGCGGCCAATACCATTCTGTCTTTCGGCTTGCTGGCCCTGAGCAAGACGGCCGCCTTGCAGGCATTCGGCCTGACCATGCTGATCGGCACGGCGCTGGTATGGCTGCTGTCGCCGTGCTTTGCCACAGCCGATCCTCGTAGCGCGGCCGATGCCGCAGGAGAAACCTGATGTTTTTGCGTTGTCAACGATGGGCGCCGGCATTTCTGCTGACACTGGCCGGCTGCGCCAGCACGCCTCCTTCGGCACCGGCGCGCCTGGGCCTGAAACTGGCGCCGGCCGCGCTGGGCGCCACGGTCAGCGTGCAGCAGCACCTGGTCGTCGAACGGGCAGGGCGCATCGACGAACTCGATGCGGCGCTGGAAGTGGAACCGTCGCACCTGGATCTGGTGGGACTGGCGTTCGGCCAGCGCGTGCTGTCGCTGCATTACGACGGCAAGGAGATGACGTCGTGGCGCCACCTGATGCTGCCGGCACAGGTGCGTGCGGAAGACGTGCTGGAAGACATGCAGCTGACCCTGTGGCCGCGCGAAGCCATCGCGCAAGCGTTGCCAGCCGGCTGGCGCATCGAGGACAGCGGCTTGCGCCGCACCCTGTTCCTGCATGACGAGGCGGTGACGGTGATCGACTACAGCGCCATGCCGCGCTGGAGCGGCACGGTGGTGCTCGACAACCTGCGCTACCGCTATCGCCTGACGATACAGAACGCCCCGGAAGGAAGCTGAATGACTGGCTTGACCGTGTATTTGAATGACTGCGGCATCGTCTGCGCGCTGGGGGCCAGCCGCGACGAGGTGCGCGCGCGCCTGTTTGCCGCGCACAGCGGCGTGCTGCCCGTAGATACCTACACGCCGGGGCGCATGCTGCCCTTGGGTGTGGTCGATGCGGCCCTGCCATCGGTGGCGCAGCATGGCATCGCCGCGCGCAGCCGCAACAACCGGATGGCGCTGGCGGCGCTGGCGCAGATCCGCCCGGCCGTGGAACAGGCCATCGCCTGCTACGGCGCGGACCGCGTGGCCGTGGTGCTCGGCACCAGCACGTCGGGCATCGCCGAGACGGAAGGCGCGATCGGACAGCATGTGGCGGGCGACGGCTTGCCGGACGCCTTTCATTATGGGCAGCAGGAGATGGCGTCGCCGGCCCTGATGCTGGCCGAGGAACTGGGCATCGACGGCCCGACCCTCGTGCATTCGAGCGCCTGTTCATCGAGCGCCAAGGCGATGGCCAGCGCGGCGCGCCTGATCCGCATGGGCTTGTGCGACGCCGTGCTGACGGGCGGCGTCGATACCCTGTGCGGCTTTACCGTGGCCGGTTTTTCCGCGCTGGCATCCGTCAGCGAACTGCGCTGCAATCCGCTGGGCGCGGGCCGCGACGGCATCAATATCGGCGAGGGCGCGGCCCTGTTCCTGATGACGGCGCAGCCGGCCGCAGTGGCCTTGCGCGGCTGGGGCGAATCGTCCGACGGCCACCATATGTCGGCGCCCGATCCCGCAGGCGGCGGCGCGCGCCTGGCTATTGGCCAGGCCCTGGCGCGCGCGGGCATCACGGCGGCGCAAGTCGACTACGTGAATTTGCACGGTACGGCCACGCCGCAGAACGATGCGATGGAAGCGCGCGTGGTGTCCGACCTGTTCGGCGCCACGGCGATGGTCAGTTCCACCAAGCCGCTGACGGGCCATGCGCTGGGCGCGGCGGCGGCCATCGAGGCCGCTCTGTGCTGGCTGGCGATGCAGGACGATAACGCTGAGGGCTTGCTGCCGCCGCACCTGTGGGATGGCGTGCCCGATGAATCCCTGCCGCCGCTGCGCCTGGCTTTGCCCGGTGCGCGCCTGGGGCGTCCGCTCGGCTGGGCGCTGAGCAACTCGTTTGCCTTCGGCGGCTCGAACGCCGCCCTGCTGTTCGGGAGGGGAGCATGAGTTTTCCTCCTATCCGCGAGCTGGTGCCTCATTCCGGTGCCATGGTGCTGCTCGACCGGGTGTTGTCGGCCGATGCGGAAAACCTGTGCGCCGAAGTCACCATCCATGCCGGCAGCGTGTTGTATGACGCGACGTCGGCCGGTGTGGGCAGCTGGGTCGGCATCGAATACATGGCGCAGGCGATCGCCGCGCACGCGGGCTACCTGGCGCGGCTGGCCGGCGCGCCCGTGAAGATCGGTTTTTTGCTGGGGGCGCGGCGCTACGAAGCGCAGCTGCCCCTGTTTGTGGATGGCAGCGTGCTGCAGGTGCATGTGCAGCAGGCCTTGCAGGGCGAGAATGGACTGGGCGCGTTCGAGTGCCGTATCGAGATGGCGGGCGCCGTGCTGGCGCAGGCGACGATCACGGTATTTCAGCCCGAGGATGCAAAGCAATTTCTGCAGGAGAGTATGAATGGAGCGCAGCATGAGTAAAAGTGTATTGGTGACGGGCTCGTCGCGCGGCATCGGCAAGGCCATCGCCTTGCGGCTGGCGCGCGACGGTTTTGACGTGGTGCTGCATTGCCGCAGCGCGCGCGGCGAAGCCGACGCGGTGGCGCAGCAGGTGCGGGCGCTGGGGCGCGCGGCGCGCGTGCTGCAATTCGATATCGGCGACCGTGCCGCGGCAGCTTGCGCGCTGGAAGCGGACATCGCCGAACATGGCTGCTATTACGGCGTCGTGTGCAACGCCGGCGTGGCGCGCGACAATGCGTTTCCCGCCATGTCGGGCGAGGACTGGGACATCGTCCTGCAAACCAACCTCGATGGTTTCTACAATGTGCTTAACCCGCTGGTGATGCCGATGGTACAGCGCCGCAAGCCGGGGCGCATCGTCACCATGGCGTCCGTTTCTGGCCTGATCGGCAACCGCGGGCAAGTCAATTACAGCGCCGCCAAGGCCGGCATCATCGGCGCCACCAAGGCGCTGGCGCTGGAACTGGCCAAGCGCGCCATCACGGTCAATTGCGTGGCGCCGGGCCTGATCGAGACGGACATGATCAGCGAGGTGCCGCTCGATGAGGCGCTGAAGATGATCCCCGCGCGCCGCGTCGGCACGCCGGAAGAAGTGGCCGCCGCCGTGAGTTTCCTCGTCGGCGAGGAAGCGGGCTACATCACGCGCCAGGTCATTTCCGTGAATGGAGGCATGGCATGAGCCGTCGGGTAGCCGTGACCGGCATGGCCGGCATCAGCCCGATCGGCAATGACTGGCCAGCCATCCGCCAGCGCCTGGGCGAGTACCGCAATGCCATCGTGCGCATGGGGGAATGGGCCGATTACGAAGGCTTGAATACGCAGCTGGGCGCGCCGGCCGCGCCGTTCGCGCTGACGGACCGCTACAACCGCAAGGCCGTGCGCAGCATGGGGCGCATCGCGCTGATGGCCACGCGCGCCAGCGAACTGGCGCTCGAACATGCTGGCCTGGCCGGGCACCCCGTGGTGAAAAGCGGACAGATGGGCATTTCCTTCGGTTCGTCGGCGGGCACGCCCAGCGCCATCGGCGACTTTGGCCGCATGATGGAAGAGCGCACCACCAAGGGCATCAATGCCACGACCTACATCAAGATGATGGCGCACACGGCGCCCGTGAATATCGGCGTGTTTTTTGGCGTCACGGGCAGGGTGATTACCACCTCGAGCGCCTGCACCTCGGGCAGCCAGGGCATCGGCTACGCCTACGAGGCGATCGCTGGCGGCAAGCAGCTGGCGATGATCGCCGGCGGCGCCGAAGAACTGTGCGCCACCGAGGCGGCCGTCTTCGACACCCTGTTCGCCACCAGTACGCGCAACGACGCGGGCGACACGACGCCGCGCCCGTTCGACGCCAGCCGCGATGGCCTGGTGATCGGCGAAGGCGCCGGTTGCCTGATCCTGGAAGAATTCGAGCATGCGCAGGCGCGCGGCGCCGCCATCCACGCCGAGCTGGTGGGCTTTGGCACCAACAGCGACGGCTGCCACGTGACCCAGCCGAACGCCGCCACCATGCGCCAGGCGATGCTGCTGGCGCTGGCCGACGCGGGACTGCAGCCATCCGATATCGGCTACATCAATGCGCATGGCACCGGTACGCAGCAGGGCGACATCGCCGAATCGCAAGCCACGTTCGAGGTGTTTGGCGAGCGCACGCCTATCAGTTCGCTGAAAAGCTACATGGGCCACACCCTGGGTGCCTGCGGCGCGCTGGAAGCGTGGATCAGCATCGAGATGATGCGCGAAGGCTGGTTCGCCCCCACCATCAACTTGCAGCAGGTCGACCCGCAGTGCGCCCCGCTCGACTACATCGCCGGCGAAGGCAGGGCGATTGAAACCGAGTACGTCATGTCGAACAACTTTGCCTTTGGCGGCATCAATACGTCGCTGATCTTCAAGCGTTACCGGCCGTGACCTCGTTGCAAACTGCCTGCCGGCGCTACGCCGGCCGTGCATGCCTGCTGGGCATGCTGGCGGCGTTGACGGCATGTGGCACCCTGTCGCGCATGGAAATCGACTCCGACAAAGCATCGGGCGAGCGCTATGCCATCAGCGGCGACTTGCGCAAGGAAGTCGATGCGCTGGCGCAGCCGCTGGTCGACAAGGGCGCCACGCCTGGTGTGGTGGTCGGTGTCCTGTTGCCCGATGGCAGCGTGCAGTGTTTTGGCTATGGCACGACCGAGCATGCCGTCAGCGGTCACCGGCCCGATGGTGATACCCTGTTTGCCGTCGGATCGATCAGCAAGGGTTTCTTGAGCGCCACCACGGCGGTCCTGGTGCAGCAAGGGGTATTTGCCTGGGATGACAAGCTCGAACAGTTGCTGCCGCCAGGTACGCCATTGAGCGCCTCCGCGCGCAAGATCACATTGCTGCAACTGGTCACGCATACTTCGGGCTTGCCGCGCCAGCCATTCACGCCGCAAACCCTGTTGTACTTCGTCAAGTATCTGTTTACGGGCGAAAGCTTTTACCGGCATTTCGACCGCGACTATCTGCTGGCCTACCTTGCCGATTTTGATGCACCCGCAACGGCAGCGCCCAACTATTCGAATATCGGCTATGGCTTGCTGGGCCATGTGCTGGAACTGCGCACGGGGAAAAAGATGGATGCACTGGTCAGTGAAACCATCTTGCAGCCACTTGCACTCGGCAGCACCGGTTATCACCCGCAGGGCTTGCCTGGCTTTGCTGCGCGTGCCCATGGCCATGTGGGCGACCAGCCCAAATTCATGCGACGCGGTAGCGAAGCGCCGGATTGGGAGTTCACCGATGTGTTGACGGGCTCGGCTGCCTTGTATTCGACAGCGAATGATCTGTTGCGCTATGCACGGGCGAATATCCGGGGCAGCGAGGATCCGGTGCTGGACCGCGCCTTGAATGACACTTTAAGTGTGCGTGTCAACCGGCCAGTCGAGGCGGCGGCACTGGCCTGGCTGGTGGATGATATCGATGGCAATAAAATTACCTATCAGGTGGGTTTCGTGGCAGGCTACTCCAGCTATATTGGTCTCGATGTGAAGAATCGGACGGGGGTGGTGGTATTGCAAAACAGTTTTAACTGGACCAATAGCATCGGCCACCGTTTGTTGTTGAGAATTTCCAGGCGAAAATCTATTTAAATGTAAAATTGCGGTTCAGATAACTAATGGAGTAATTGTGAAACATGGTTTTAAGCTGTTATTCGTGATGATGTGTAGTCTTGCCATTGCCGGATGCAAGAGCCGCCCGGTACCGCGTTCTGCCTACCAGACGACCTTGCCGCAAGTGGGCACGGTGGTGACCATTGGTATTGGTGAAAGAATGTTGACCAAGAGCGATGCGTTGGAAACGCGGGCGCTGATTTTGACGCAGGATCAGCCTCTCGGCGAGTATATTGTGCGTAAGGGAACGTATTCGCAAATTGCAGACAAGGAAGAATATCAAACCTTCGGCAGTGTGGTGATTGCGAATGCGCAGGGTGCCGTTGCCAAGCATAACAAGCTGCATCTGTTTAGCAAGGATGGTTCCGTATGCATTGGGCGTGCGCCGTGCGCAAAGCTCGATTACGTGATGGGCGTCACGACAAACTACCAGCAGGCAAGTTTCCAGAGTACCTTGATTTACAGTGGTCGCATCGGTGACAAGATCACCCTAGGCTATCGTGAATTCGATCACAACATGGCACGGGCGGCGTTTAGTAATGATGTGACTTATGATTTGTCCGAGTCCATGATTCTGGGCTACAAGGGCGCAAGGCTGGAAGTACTGCACGCGAGTAATACTGAAATTAGCTATAAAGTCCTGGCAGGATTTGATTGAAGCGCTGCTGCGCCGTGATATTTCTCGCCTATGTACAGATTATCGACACGGCGTAGCTAGCTCTGGTTCTCTCTTGGTTATCCTCAGGCGGAAATGACCTGTCGGCAAATCCGCTAAAACGTCATGCAATTGGCCTTCTTGTCGGACATGCTTGCGCTGCAAAAACGCGCCCACTCGGCAGGCCCCCGATGTGGTTGTGAATATTGTCAGCAATTACAAGCAAATTGAAATTTCAGTGCCACGCAATTCGAATGCCATAGAGGCAACATAATGTCGGACGCGGCCTTGAAGGGCGCGTTCGTGAAGTTGAAAGCAGCGAAGTAAGCAGCAGGGAGGACCGGTGCACCAGACAAACGTCGGCAAGGCGCTCAACTTGCTAGCAGCGACGGGAAACCGCGCTGATTTTTTTGCCGAGCCGGTACCGGCGAATTATGGCAGACTATTCCTTTGACTATCGAATCGCTGTCATGTTTTCAACCCTGTCCAACACCGGCGCCAGCATCTGCCTGCTCGATATTCGCACAATCGCCGTTGCGCAGCTCCATCGGTATGAAACGTGGCTGGGTCCGGCGGAAGTGGCCCGGTACGCAGGCTTTGTGCGGCAGCTGCGCCGGCGCCAGTTCCTGCTGGGACGCGCGCTGCTGCGTGCAAGCATGGGGGAAATGCTGGAAGTGGCGCCTGAATCCATCGCGCTGGAAGAAAGACCAAGTCAGGCGCCGCGGCTGCTGGCGCCCGCAGGTGGTCCCTATTTCAGTATCTCGCACAGTGGCCACTGGGTTGCATGTGCGTTGAGCGGCACCACGCGGCTGGGGCTCGATATTGAGCTGCGCGATTCTGGCCGAGACGTGCTGGCGCTGGCGCGCCAGGCGTTTGGCGCGGCCGTGGCGGCGGATATGGAAAAGCTGCCACAGGAGGAGCGCCGGAAGGCGTTTTACCAGCGCTGGAGCGAGGCGGAGGCGCGCTACAAGCTGGGTATGGACGCGGGCGCTTGCGTGAACTTGGCGCATGCCGAGCTGTCCATCGTGCTGTGCAGCGCCGCTCCGCTGACACACGCGCCCGCCTTGCTATTGTCTGGCCTGGCGTCAGACTAATTTCCCCGCACCACGATTTCCTGCACCTTCGGTTCGCGCTGGCGCATGAAGCGCACGATGGAGTCGACGCTGACGACGTCGATCTGGCGCGTCATGCGACGCTCGAACGGGTGATCGTCAAAAGCGATATTCGCGCGGAACATGCGCGCGCCCAGGCGCGTGGCGGCGGGTATGCTCAGCGTTTGCGGCGCGTAGCTGGCGCTGCGCAGCCAGGCTTGCGCTTCGGCGCGCGTTTCGATCTTGCCAGGCTCGTTGCCGGCAGCGGCCAGGATTTCCAGCACCCACTGGTTCGAGTTCTGGTATTTGGTGGAAAACGGGTAGGCCAGCATATTGTAGTGCGGCTCATGCATACGCTTGGGCGTGCTTGACGTCAGCAGGCGCGCCAGTTGCTGCTGCGTATCCTGGCCGGGAATCAGGATCAGGGATTCATACATGAACACATCATCCATGAAGAAATTGCCCAAGCCTTCGTTGAACAGCGACGATTGCGCCGTGCCGCATTCGTTGAGTTCATGCACCACCAGCCAGCGCCCTTTCGGGTGGTCGCGCCAGGCCAGGGCCACGTGCGAATAGCGCAAATTGTACTTCGACAGGTCCTGGCCGACGCGCGCCACCAGGGCCACTTGCGCGCCCGAGCCATCGAGCGCCTGCAAGGTTTTTTGCGCCAGGTCCATCGACTTGACGAGCGTGGTGGCGTCGGTGGGTTTTTCCTCGCACGAGCGCCCCGCATGGGCGGTGCCGGCCAGGGCCAGGCTGATGAGAATGGCGGTCAGGCGTTTCATGGGTTCACGCTTTCGAATGGTGGAGGATGGCATTGCCTGCCGCATTCGGCACATAGGCGATGGCCTTGCCCGACAGCACCAGCATGTGTCCCGTCGAGACGGCCACCACCTGGACCACCGTGCCGGCCGCCAGCGACAGGCCCTGCGCGGCTTGCTTGCCCAGCTTGACCGATGCCGTGGCCGCCTTCGAGGCGCCCCTGGCTGTGCTTTTGAGCACGACGACGCTGCCGTCGGCCACGTCTTCCACCGTGTCGATGACGATTTCACCGGCGGCGGCCAGCACGGACATGGAGCCGATCAGCACGATGGCCGACGCTGTGCTGGCGTTGTCGGAGGCCCTGCTGGCATCGGAATTGGCGGCCTGCGATGTCAGGCTGACGGCGCACAGCAAGGTCATGGCGAGTAAGTGTTTCATGGATGTCCTGTTCTTCTTGATGGGGGCTTACACTTGGGAGTGATGCAGCAGTGCCTTGCCCAGTTCATTCGGGATGAAGGCGATGGCCTTGCCGGACAGCACCAGCATGTGGCCAGTGGACATCGCCACCACGCTGACCACCGTGCCGGCGGCCAGTGACAGGCCCTTGGCCGCTTGCGTGCTCATCTGTATCGACGCGCCACCGGCCTCGGACGCGCCCTTGAGCACGATGACGATGCCTTCGCCTACCGTCTCCACGCTGGCAACGATGATCTGTCCGGAGGCGACCAGCATCGACATGGAACCGGCCACCACGATGGCGGAACCCTGGCTCAGGTTTTGCGATCCTTTCGACAGGTTTTCCGAGACGGCCGCATGGGCCGAACCCGCCATGGAAGCGGCCAGCAGCGACAAGGACAAGCAGATGGGTAGCAAGCGTTTCATGGATGTCTCCTTCTTGATATGCCTGATTGGCAGAGGCATGATTGTCGACGGCAGCATTTCGGTCAATCAAAACGCTACTCGTAGTGGGCAGTCATACTCATGGTATTACTTTTTGATACTATATTGGCTTGTAGTAATTAAAGGATCGCCATGCCCCAGACCCACGCCTTGATCGAAGCCTTGAAACGCCTGTTGAAAGCGCGCTCCGTCACGTATGCCGAACTGGCGCAGCGCATCGGCATATCCGAAGCCAGCGTCAAGCGCATGTTTTCGCAGAAGCAATTCACGCTGCAGCGGCTGGACCAGATCCTGGTCGCCATCGGCAGCGATTTTCAGCAACTGGCGCAGGCCGTACATGCGGCGCAGGCCGCGCCGACCCTGATCACGGGGCTGACGTATGCGCAAGAGAAGGAAATCATCGACGATCCCAGGCTGTTCGTGGTGGCCGTCTCCGCCTTGAACCTGCTGCCGCTGGAACGGATCATCGCCATCTACGACATCAGCGAGGCGCAAGCCGTGAAATACCTGCTGCGTCTCGACAAGATCGGTTTTCTGGAACTGCTGCCGAATAACCGGGTCAAACTGCTGGTGGCGCGCACGTTTGCATGGATACCGAACGGTCCTATCCACACGTATTTCAAAAAGGAAGCCTATGGCGACTATTTGAACTCGCAGTTCGATGGTGAGACGGAATTGCTGCGCCTGGTGAACGTGATGCTGTCGAAAAAATCCACGGCGGCCTTGCTCGAACGCCTGAAGCAGGTGGCCGTGGAATTCTCGCAGCAACACCAGGAAGACGCGCGCCTGCCTGGCGATGAGCGCCTGGCCATCAGCTTCATGCTGGCGGCGCGGCCGTGGATGCCGCGGACGTTCAAGGCACTGCTGCGGCAGTGAGTCGGCGCGTGCCGCGTTCAGACGGTTAAGGTTAAGGTTAATGTTCCTGCCCCTGCTTGTCGGCACTGCCATGTTCCGCTTTCATCTGCGACAGCAAACGCCAGGCAAAAAAGCCCAGCACGGCCACGCCCAGCAGCAGTGCGGCCCATAGCGCGGCCAGGCGCCACGGCGCCCCGTCCTTTGTGGCGGGTGCTGGCGCCTCTACGCCCCCGTTGGGTTTGAGCGGACCGGCGCTGGCAGTCTTGAGCGCCAGCAGTTCGTCCGCCCTGAAGCCGGGCGCCACCTGCGCCAGCGGTTGCGCAACGGCGGCGGCGTTGCTGTTGCCGAATGCCAGCTGATAGGGCGGCTTGCCGCTGGCCAGGAAAACGACGGTGGCCGGTGTCCAACCCAGACGCAAGGAGGGCGTATTGGCTGCGGGGACAGGATGTTCCGTGGAGGTCTGCAGCACCCATTCGTTTGTTTGCGTCACGGGCATGGCCAGGTCGCCCGAGATCCTTTCTTTGCCATCGAGGCCGATGCGGTAAAACGTGGTGCTCAGCAGGGGATCGAAATACGCGCCTTGCGCGGGACGCGCCTGGTGGCGCAGGTGCAGCCGGTGCCGGGGAACATAGCTGTTCTGGCGATACACGCCCAGGGTCACAGGCAGTACCGTATTGGTCTGTGTCAATTGCAGGGCGATGCTGTCGGCGGGAATGGCGAGAGGAGTGGCGTAGCGCCATTCATTTGCCTGCTTGCCGGGCGCGCCTTGCAGCACGACGCTGGCGCGCGATGGGGGGATGTCCGTTTCGCTGACGGCTTGCGCCGTAATCGCCGCAAAGGCCAGCGGTTCGCCCGCTTGCCAGCTCAGGCGCGCATAGCGAAACGCGCGCGGCGCAAAGGCGATGCTGTCGTTGGCCAGGGTTTGCGTGTCGCTGTTGCTGAGCCAATTCAGGGTGGTGGTGCCGATGGCGTCCCATTGTTTCAGGTCGTCGCTTACTTCCAGCAACACTTGCGCACTGTAATTGTCCGTGCGGGGCGGTGGCGTGAAGCGCAAGGCGGCGATGCGCTTGTCTTGCGTTTGCCTGCCCAGATCGAGGATCAGCGCTTGCAGCGCCGCCGTCGCCGCGGCCGTGCTGGCGCGTGTGCTGACCGACAGCAAGCGGCCATCGTCGGCCGTGCGGATGTCGATGCCTTGCAAGCCGTCGCCAGTTGCCGGCGCGCCCGTCACCGGGAAAATGCGCACTGGAATGGCTGTCCGCTGCGTGGCCGATTGCGCGGGCGGCGCGCCGAGGGCATAGGCCAGGCGCTTGCCGTCGGCGTCGAATAGCCGAACGTCGGCCAGGCTGGCCGAGCTGGCGTGCAGGTAGACTTCCCTGGGCAATGTTAGCTGCACGACGCCGGCGCCGGCCGGCGACTGGATGGGCATGCTCCAGGCATAGTCCTGTGGCCGGTCTTGGCCAGGCGCGGCCAGCGCGGCGCCTGCCATCAGCAGGCTGCAGCAGATCAATGTGGCTTTCATGCGGCTCCTTGTTGCGGTTCGGCCGGCGCTGACGCGGCAGCTTTTGGGAAGGGCGCCAGGTAGCCGATCAAGACCATCAGCAAGCCGACACCGACAAAGGAAATGATGCGTTCGATGCCGCCCACGTTGGACAGGTCGATCAGGAACAGTTTCACGACTACCAGCCCCAGCAGCACGGCGCCCATGCTCCATTGCTGGCGCCGCTGCTGGCGCGCCGCGTGGCGCATCAGCAGCAGGGCCGTGATGCTCCATACGAGCGACAGCATCGCTTGCACGAACTGCGAGGCCAGCATGGCGTCAAAGGTATATGGCACGCCCAGATAATGCGACACGGTGCGCAGCAGCATCAGGTTGAACCAGCCATACAGCAAGCACGCAGCCACGACAGGCAGGCGCGTTTGCCACACGGCGGGTAGCGGGATCTGGCCGGCCGGGAATAAACGGTAGCTGGCAATGGCCAGCAGGACGGCAAAGCCCGTGCTCAGGTCCAGCGGATTGAGCAGCGGCAAATAGGGCAGCGGGGCCATGGCGCCATCGTCGAAAATGTTCCATGCGGCGATCAAGAGCAGCGACCATGCCGCCGCCAGCGGGATCAGATAACGCTGGTACCAGTCTGCAATCGGCGCCACTGGCCAGGCGTTCGCTCGGCAGCGGCGGATCAGCAATGCCAGTACCAGCATCATGCTCCACGCCGGCAAGTAGCGGGCCCAGGCAGGGCTGACCTTGTCTTCATGCTGTGCCAGCCAGGCGCTGACATGCATGGCGCCAACCGGCCACAGCATCAGCCAGGGCGCGCTAGTGCGCAGCGTATGCAGCAGGCGCTGCGCCCGCACGTCGAGTTGCCAGCCCGCTTGCGGCCAGGCCCGCAGCAGGTATTCGCCGGCCGCCAGGGCGCTGGCCAGGGCCAGCCAGCTCAAGCCCGTCGGCAGGTAATCGCGCAGGTACAGCGCCAGCAGCATGTTGACGCTCCACAAGCCCAGGCCGAGCCAGGCGGCCACGGTGAACCAGCGCAGCTGCGGCCAATCGAGGCGCCGCGCCAAGAGGGCGAACGCGGGCGTCGTGACGGATACGGCGATCAGGTACAGCGCCAGCCAGTGCTCGCCCGCGTGCGGCTGCATCGTCAGGTCGCCGTCGATCAGGCGCAGCAGCCAGCTGGTGAAGGGCACGAGGATGGCGGCAAACCACAGCAAGCCGCTCCACACCAGCAGGGGGCGCGCTACCAGGGCCGGCAGCTCGTCGCCGCCGCGCGCGCGCAGCGCAAGGAAGCGGGCGCTGGCAAAGGCGGCGGCGCCCAGCAGCAGGGCGCTGAGGAAGGAACCCTGGAACAGGCTGGCCGGGTGCTGGTCCCAGGCCCAGCTGGCGCGGCTGAGCATGACCATGCCGGCCAGCACCTGCACGGCCAGCAGCAGGGCGCGCGGCGCATGCCATTGTTCGCGCCGCGCCAGCGCCGCCAGCACGGCTGCCACTGCCAGCGCGCTGACGGTCAGCAGGTTCAATTGCGTGGCGGCATCCGTGCGCAGCAGGATTTCGGTCCAGATGCCGCCCAGCAGCCAGACCGTGGCGGCCGTCAGGAACAGCACGGACAGGCTGCGCATGAACTCCGGGTGCAAGTGACTGCCGTGGCGGCGGAAATTGTAGGCCATCACCAGTGCGGCGGCGGCCAGCAGCGTGCAGCCGAGCCAGATGTTGGCGTCCAGGGCCGCTGCCGTATTGAGTTCCTGCATGGCACCAAGGAAAGCCAGCCAGGCGGCCCCCTGCACCAGCAGACCGAAGACCCAGGCCAGTGTCTGACGCTGGCGCAAGCCGACCCAGACGATGCCCGCGCCTTCCAGCGCCCAGGCGGCGGAGGTCCAGCGGCCATCTAATGCGAACGGGATGGCCAGGGTGCCGAAGACGATGCCCAGCGCCAGGAAGGCTTCGGCCAGCAGTTTGAAGCCGGTCCTGCGCCACAGCGCCACGGCCAGTCCCGTGTAGGTCAAGCCGGCAAGTAGCGCGGAAAACGCCAGGCCGAAGTCAAAGTGCCGCACCAGGCCATATTGCAGGCCCATGGCTGCCAGCGGCGTGCCGAACACGAGCGTGCCATCCACGTAATGCTTGAGGCGCGGCGCCTGGCGTGCGCAGTAGGCAATTGCGATGCCGATATAGAACAGCACGAACAGGATCAAAAACAGCTGCGTCGACAGGTAGTGCTCGGGCGTGTAGCGCAGCAGGCCCCAGGTGGTGGCGACGACAAAGGTAAAGCCAAAGCTCAGCACATTCAGCACGCGCCAGGCGCGTTTCAGGGAGATGGCGAAGACGCCCGCGTTGAGCAGCGCGTAATAGCTGAACAGGCCGATATGGTTGCCGCTGCCCGTCGACACGAGCAGGGGCACGGCAAAGCCGCCGACGATGCCGAAAACGGCCAGCCAGACGGCGTTTTGCAGCACGGCCAGCAAACACGTGAACGCCGTCAGCACGAACAGCACGGCAAACGCCATGCCGGCCGGGATCAGTTCATACAGGCGGAAGGCGCCGAACGTCACCAGCATCAATATCGCCAGCGCCGTGCCCTGCAGCGGCAAGCTGATGCCGGGACGGCTGATGCGGATGCGCCAGGCCCAGGCCAGCAGGGCGATGTCGGCCAGCGCGATGCCGGCCAGGCGCAGCTCGATGGGCAGCGTGACCTGCGCCGACACGTACTTGAGCAGGAAGCTGACGCCGAGGAAGAGGATCAGCAAGCCCAGCTTGGCGACCAGGTTGCCCGTGAACAGCCAGTTCTTCGCCTTGGCAACGAGACCGTTCGGGTGCGCGATCCAGGACGGGGTGTTGGGGACGGCAGGGGCGGACTTGGGGGGAACTGGCGGGGCAGGCGGAACTGGTTTCGGCGGCACGGGTGCGGCTGGCGCGGGGGCTGCTGCCGGCGCGGCCTTCGCCACTTCGGCCACCTTGATCGCAGCGGCTTGGGGCGCGGGTGGGGGCGCCGGCACGGCCACTGGCGCCACGCTGGCAGACGCGGCCGCTGGTGCTTCGGCGCGCCCTTCCAGCATGTGCAGGCGGGCCTGCACGCTGTCGACGTCCTTGCGCAGGCGTGCCGTCAGCAATTCCAGATCGGCCACTTTCCTGCGGTATTGCAGCACCTGCACGAAGGCGGTGATCAGCAAGCCAAATATGATCAGCGATATCAATCCAAACATGGGGCAGCTTTCCTGGATGGTCAGGGCGAAGGCGCCCGATGTATGCGCACATTACCTTATTATCAAGAAAAAGGCGTTTTTTGTTGTGCCATGGAAGTAGTAGGGTGCGGGGCCAGCATGGCGCGGCGCGGCGCTTTACGTATTGATGCCAAGCAAGATGACGACATTCAGATTGTCGTGCGCAAGATAGTGCTGTATTTTAGCAATTCCTTAATTGCCCGTTCCCCATGCCATGAGTCAAAGCAGCCAGTTTTCCTTATTGTCGCAGCGCCGTTTCGGGCCCTTCTTCTGGACCCAGTTCTTTGGCGCCTTCAACGACAATCTGTTCAAGACGGCCCTGATGGTGATCCTCGCCTACGATGCGCTGAGCTGGACCACGCTCGACCCGTCCACCATCACCAACCTGATCCCCGGCCTGTTCATTTTGCCGTATGTCGTGTTTTCGGCCACGGCGGGCCAGCTGGCCGACAAGTTTGAAAAGGCGGGCCTGGCCCGCTTCGTGAAATGGATGGAACTGGCCATCATGGCCGTGGCCGCCGCTGGCTGGATGACGCATACCCTGTGGCTGCTGGTGGCCGCCGTGGTGGGCATGGGCGTGCATTCGACCCTGTTCGGCCCCGTCAAGTATGCCTACCTGCCGCAGCAGCTGAAACCCGAGGAATTGGTCGGTGGCAATGGCCTGATCGAGATGGGGACGTTTGTCGGCATTTTGTTGGGCGAAATCCTCGGCGCCGTGCTGATCGTGCACAAGCCGCTGGGCGTGGAACTGGTGGCCGGCGCGACCATCGCCGTGGCCGTGTTCGGCCTGCTCGCCAGCTACCGCGTGCCGCGCACGCCGGCGCCCGAGCCGGACTTGAAGGTGAGTTTGAATTTCGTCGCCGAATCGTTCCGCAACCTGAATTTTTCACGCAAAAACCGTCCCGTCTTCCTGGCCATGCTGGGCAACTCCTGGTTCTGGTTTTACGGCGCCCTGATCCTGGCCCAGTTCCCCGTGTATTCGAAGGATTTCCTGCATGGCGACCATAGCGTGTTCGTGCTGCTGCTGACCGTGTTTTCCGTCGGCATCGGCACGGGTTCGCTGCTGTGCGAACGCCTGTCCGGTCACAAGATCGAAATCGGCCTGGTGCCGTTCGGCTCCATCGGCCTGTCGCTGTTCGGCATCGACCTGTATTTTGCCAGCAATGCGTATGCGAATACGCAAGTGGTCGACGCGCTGGCGTTTGTCAGCCAGGCGGGCGTACCGCGCATTCTGATCGACATCGTCATGATCGGCGTCTTCGGCGGCTTTTTCATCGTGCCCCTGTTCGCGCTGATCCAGACGCGCTGCGACCCGAAACACATTTCGCGCACGATCGCCGGCATGAATATCCTGAACGCGCTGTTCATGGTGGCGGCGGCCGGCGTGGCCATCGTGCTGCTGGGACAAGGGTTCACGATTCCGCAGCTGTTCCTCGTCACAGCCATCCTGAATGCGCTGGTGGCCGCCTACATCTTCTCGCTGGTGCCGGAATTCCTCATGCGTTTCCTGGCGTGGATATTGATCCAGACCGTGCACAGGGTCAAAGTGGTCGATGGCGAGCGTATCCCCACGGAAGGGGCGGCCGTGCTGGTGTGCAACCACGTCAGCTATGTGGACGCCATCGTCATCATGGCGGCCAGCCCCCGCCCCATCCGTTTCGTCATGGACCACCGCATCTTCAAAATGCCGCTGATGGGCTGGATTTTCCGTACGGCCAAGGCGATTCCCATCGCGCCGGCCAAGGAAGATCCTTTCCTGATGGAAAAAGCGTTCATTGATATCGCGCAAGCGCTGCATGAGGGCGAGCTTGTTTGCATCTTCCCGGAAGGCAAGCTGACGCGCACCGGCCAGATCAGCGAATTCAAGGGCGGCATTGCGAAGATAGTCGAGCGCAGCAAGGTGCCCGTGATTCCGCTGGCGCTGCGCGGCTTGTGGGGGCATCTGTTGAGCCATCGCAACGGCCATTTGTTCGAGCGCGCCTTCAAGGCGGGCTTGCGCTCGCGTTTGTCGCTGGCCGTCGGCATGCCCGTGGCGCCCGAGGCCGCCACGCCAGAGTTGCTGCAACAGAAGGTGCAGGAATTGCGCGGCAAGTGGAAATAAGCGCTATTGCGTCTGCGTAGCTGTCCCTGCCTGCCGCGCGAGGTGTGCGCGGAGCAGGGCGGCAATGGCGTCGAAATCCACCGGTTTCGTCAGGTGGTGGTCGAAGCCCGCTTGCTCGGTCCGAGCGCGGGCTTCAACCTGGCCCCAGCCCGTCAGGGCGATCAGCAGTACGTCGCGCCCTTGCGCACGCTGGCGTATCTGGCGCGCCGCTTCATAACCGTCCATGTCCGGCATGCCCAGGTCCATCACCACCAGTTGTGGCCACGCCATCTCGACGGCCGCCAGCGCCTGCACGCCGCCATACGCGACCTTGGCGGCATAGCCTTCGAGCTGGAACAGGCTTTGCAAGGAATCGGCCGCATCGAGGTTGTCGTCCACCACCAGTACTTGCACGGGCTCGCTTGCGCCGGTGGGGGACTCCTGGACGGCAGCCGGCGGCATGACGGCCGGGGCGTCGCCGGCGCTGGCCGGCAAGGTGACGATGAAGCGGCTGCCACGGCCGGGGCCGTCGCTGTAGGCGTCGATGCCGCCGCCATGCATTTCGGCAAATTGACGCGCCAGGCTCAGGCCGATACCCAGGCCGCTGGCCATCTGGCCTTCCACCGTGCGCCCCTGTTCGAACATGGAAAAGATGCGCGCGATGGCGTCCGGTTCGATACCGATGCCATTGTCTTCGATCATCACCTGCAGCAGGCCCTGTGCCAGGCGCACCGTGATGTGGATGTGCCCGCCGTCCGGCGTAAACTTCACGGCATTCAACACCAGATTGGCAAAGATCTGCACCACCCTGGCATAGTCGGCGTGCAGCGTGATGGGCAGCGGCGGCAACGCCTGCGTGATGCTGATGTGCCGGCTGTCGGCGGCGGCCTGACACAGTTCCATCACATGGTCGAGCACTTGTTGTAATTCAATATTCTCGCGCTGCAGCAGTACCTTGCCGCTGGTGATGCGCGCCACGTTGAGCAAGTCATCCACCAGCCGCGTCAGGTGTGTCACCTGGCGCTCGATCACGCCGCTCACTTTGCCGATCTGCTCCGATGCCGGGTACAGATGCTTGAGCAGGGCCACCGAAGTCTTGATGGGCGCCAGCGGATTGCGCAGTTCATGTCCTAGGCTGGCAAGAAATTCGTCTTTGCGCCGCTGCGTCTCGCGCACCTGGTACTGGCGCTGGCGCGCGCGCAGCATGGCATGGGCCGAGGTGATCAGTGTCAGTATGTGCACGGGGCGTTCCAGCAGGGTCAGGTTGCCCAGGGTGGCGACGGCTTGTTGCAAGGGCAGCGAATCGAGTCCCGCGTGCGTCAGCAGGGTGATGGGCAGGTCGGACCAGTCCGGCTGCTGGCGGGCGTAGGCGTCGAGCACGGCGTAGGCGCCTGTGTGCAAGGCCTCGTCCACCGTCAGCACGCCGCCGGCGCCCAGCGCCAGCTGCTCGGCCAGCTCGCCGGCGGAGCGGCAGGCGTGGCTGGCGATGGCTTGGCCGGCGAGTACCCTGGCGGCCAGGGCGGCGTCCTGGCCGCCAGGCGCGTAAATCAGGATGCGCTGCTCCATGGCAGTTCCTAGGGGAAGGGCGTGCCGCCGATGGTGGGCAAGCCCGACAGGATGCCGTGAAAGCCGGCCAGGGCCGGGCCGATGCGGATGCCCTGCGGGCTGATCTCGAAGCGGCGGATGCTGCGCTCGTGCGCGCTGCCGCGCTTCTTGAACACGGAAATGGCTTGCCGCACCTCGCCTTCCGTTTCGTAATAACGCAGCATGATGACGCTGTCGGCCAGGTAGCTGGCGTCGGCCGCCGTCGTCATCGAGGTGCCCAGCATGTTTTGCTGCACCCCGACGAGCAGGGTGGCCACGCCGCGCTGGCTCAGGTAATTGAGCAGTTCATGCAGATAGGTGCTCTGGAAGCGTTCATCGGGCACCGCATGCATGTAGCCGTTCAGGCTATCGATGACGATGACCCGCGCGCCCCTTTCTGCCGCGTCGACGACGGCCTGGGCGAATTCTCCCGGGGCCAGCTCGGCCGGATCGATTTGCTGTGCGCTCAGCAGGCCGGAGTCGAGCGCCGCCTGCAGGCGCATGCCGACGCTGTCGGCGCGGTTCAAGAGCTTGCTGCGCGCTTCCTCGAACAGGAACATGGCGCACGGTTCGCCGCGCGTTGTTGCCGCGTGCACGAATTGCGCCGCCAGGGTGGACTTGCCGCTGCCGGCCGGGCCGGAAATGAGCGTGCTCATGCCTTCTTCCAGGCCGCCGCCTGTCATGATGTCGAGTTCGGGTACGCCGCTCGACAGGCGCTGATGGCCGCCATCGCGGCGCGTGTCGGCCGCCACCAGGCGCGGATAGACGACCAGGCCGTCACGGGCGATCTTGTAGTCGTGCGTGCCGCTGCGAAATGGCACGCCCCGGTATTTCACCACCCGCACGCGGCGTCGGTCATTGCCATAGTCCTGGTTTTGCAGCTCCAGCGAAATGACGCAGTGGGCCACGCTACGCACTTGCAAGCCGTCGTCCAGCGCGGAACGGTCATCGATCAGCAGGGTGGTGCAGTGCCGGCTGGCCAGGTATTGTTTCAACGCCACCACCTGGCGCCGGTAGCGCAGCGGGTTTTCCGCCAGCAATTGCAGTTCGGACAGCGAATCGAGCACGAGGCGGGCAGGGCGATGCTTTTCGATGGCGGCCAGGATGCGCTGGTTGGTCGAGGCCAGTTCGATTTCAGACGGGTGGAAGATGGTGTACTGGCGCTCGGGGTCGAGGATGTCGTCACTGGGCGCCACCTCTTCGATGGCGATGCCGGCCAGGTCCCAGCCATGCGACAGGGCCGCGCCGCGCAGCTCGATCTCGGATTCCGCCAGGGCGATATACAGCACCGGCACGCCGTTGCGCGCCCCTTCGGCCAGAAATTGCAGCGCCAGGGTGGTCTTGCCCGTGCCGGGCACGCCTTCGACCAGGTACAGGCGTTCGGCCAGCAAGCCGCCATCGAGTATGGCGTCGAGGCCGGCGACGCCGGTCGACAGCAGTGGCGGCGCCTCCGTGCCGCGCGCCCCATCCTGCTGTCTTGTATGTCGCTCCTGTGCTGTCATCGTTGCGCCCCCGCTTGCCACGCTGTGGTCACGTGTTGGTCACGCGTTGCTCAATATACTAGCGCGTCCGCCGCGGCATGTCTTTTCGATACCATTGGTAAATATTTATGGTGGCCGGGCGTGTAGGCGCAGGGCAGTGTTGCGCGCGCGATCAGGGCTTCAGCAAAAAACGCATTACCCTGCTACAGTATTCATTCAATCCAACTTTCCGCATTGCCGTTTTGCCGCCGCCCGCCAGCTCCCTGTCCGAACTGGCTGACGTGCAGACGCTGTCGCTGTCTTCATTTTATTGCTTCATTGATAATTTAATTCGCTTGATAGTTACTATGTTTCAATTGTAACGATGCTTGACGATTTTAGAATGATCGTTCATTCTTTGATCTGCGTTAATAAATTTAGTCATTTCTAACGACACTAGCCAGCTTCTTTTTCAGAAAGTCCAAGATGCAACCAACCTTTTCCCTGACGTCGCCGCGTACGAGCGGCGCTATTGCCGTTCTGTGCGCCACTGTAATCATGGCCGGCTGCAGTAAAAAACAGGAAGCACCTCACGCGCAGCAAGCGCCACAGGTGGTCGTGTTTACTGTTAATCCGGCCGCGTTGCCGATGAGCGCCGAATTGCCCGGCCGTACGAATGCCTACCAGGTCGCCGATGTGCGCCCGCAAGTCGGTGGCTTGATCCAGAAGCGCCTGTTCGTCGAAGGCAGCGATGTGAAAGCGGGCACGGCCCTGTATCAGATCGATTCCGCCACGTACCAGGCGGCCGCCAATTCGGCCAAGGCCGCGCTGTCGAAAGCCAAGGCCAACTTGCTGACGGCCGGCCCGAAAGCGTCGCGCTACAAGGAACTGGTTGCCATCGAAGGCGTGAGCCGCCAGGAATACGATGATGCCGTCGCCGCGTTCGAGCAAGCCAAGGCAGACGTCGAGTCCGCCACTGCGGCGCTGGAATCGGCGAACATCAACCTGCGCTACAGCACCGTGACGGCGCCGATCAGCGGCCGCACCAGTCGCTCGACCGTGACGGCCGGCGCGCTGGTCACGGCGGGCCAGGCGGAAGCCCTGACCACGGTGCAGCAACTCGATCCGATCTACGTCGACGTGACGCAGTCGAGCACGGACTTGCTGCGCCTGAAGCGCCAGATGGCCGACGGCTCGCTGAAAAAAGTCGGCGAAGGCCAGGCCAAGGTTGACTTGCTCCTGCCGGACGGCAGCAAGTACAGCGAATCGGGCAAGCTGCAGTTTTCTGGCGTGAGCGTCGATCCGACCACCGGCAACGTGGTCTTGCGCGCGCTGTTCCCGAACCCGAAAGGCGAATTGCTGCCAGGCATGTACGTACGTGCTCAGCTGGAAACGGGCGTCGATGAAAAAGCCATCACCGTGCCGCAAGTGGGCGTGACGCGCAACCAGAAGGGCCAGGCAACGGCCCTGATCCTGAACAAGGAAAACAAGGTCGAGCAACGCGTGCTGACTACCAGCGGCACCGTCGGCACCAACTGGCTGGTGACGTCCGGCCTGGCCGCAGGCGACCGCGTGATCGTGGAAGGCTTGCAAAAAGTCAAGCCAGGCGCCCCCGCCGTTGCCGTGCCGGCCAAGGCTGAAGCTGCTCCTGCGCCTGCCGCTGCCGCTTCTGCCGCAGCATCGGCTGCCAGCGCCCACTAATTCAGGAGAATATTAATGGCCCGTTTTTTCATTGACCGCCCGATTTTTGCCTGGGTGGTCGCGATCGTCATCATGCTTGCCGGCGTGATTTCGATCCTCAGCCTGCCGATCGCGCAGTACCCGAGCATTGCCCCGCCGTCGATTTCGATCAGCGGCTCCTACCCTGGCGCCTCCGCCAAGACCGTGGAAGACGCCGTCACCCAGGTTATCGAACAAAAGATGAAGGGCATCGACGGCTTGCGTTACATGTCCTCGTCGAGCGATGCGACTGGCGGCATCAGCATCACGCTGACGTTTACCAGCGGCACCAATCCCGACATCGCCCAGGTGCAGGTACAGAACAAGCTGCAGCTGGCTACGCCACTGCTGCCGACGGCTGTCACGCAACAGGGTCTCGTCGTGTCGAAAGCGACCAAGAACTTCCTGATGGTGTTCGGCTTCATTTCCGAAAACGGCAAGATGGACCAGACCGACTTGAGCGACTATGTGGCCGCCAACGTCGTCGATCCGCTCAGCCGCGTGCCGGGCGTGGGTGACGTGACCCTGTTCGGTTCGCAGTACGCCATGCGCATCTGGCTCAATCCGGCCAAGCTGCAAAGTTTCAACCTGACCCCGGCGGACGTGATCACGGCCGTGCAGGCGCAGAATGCGGAAGTGTCGGCCGGTGAACTGGGCGGCACGCCGTCCATCAAGGGCCAGCAGCTGAACGCCACCGTGTCGGCGCAAAGCCGCTTGCAAACGGTAGAACAGTTCGGCGCCATCTTGCTGAAAACCACGACCGACGGCGCCATGGTGCACCTGAAGGATGTGGCCAGCATGGAACTGGGCCGCGAGAACTACAACACCGTGGCCCGCTACAACGGCCATGCGGCAACCGGCGTGGCGATCAAGCTGGCGACGGGCGCCAACGCGCTCGATACGGCCAACGCGGCGAAAGCCATGCTGGGCAACCTGAGCAAGCAATTCCCTGAAGGCATGAGCTACCAGGTGGCGTTCGACACGACCCCGTTCGTGAAACTGTCCATCGAAGAAGTGGTCAAGACCCTGGTCGAAGCCGTCATCCTGGTGTTCCTGGTGATGTATCTGTTCCTGCAGAACTTCCGCGCCACCCTGATCCCGACCATGGCCGTGCCGGTCGTGCTGCTCGGTACCTTCGGCATCCTGAACGCGTTCGGCTATTCGATCAATACGCTCACCATGTTCGCCATGGTGCTGGCCATCGGCTTGCTGGTCGATGATGCGATCGTGGTGGTGGAAAACGTCGAGCGCGTGATGAGCGAAGAGGGCTTGTCGCCGCTGGAAGCGACGCGCAAGTCCATGACGCAGATCACGGGCGCGCTGGTCGGTATCGCCATGGTGCTGTCGGCCGTGTTCGTGCCGATGGCCTTCTTCGGCGGTTCGACGGGCGTGATTTACCGCCAGTTCTCGATCACGATTGTCTCGTCAATGGTGTTGTCCGTCATCGTCGCGCTGGTGTTTACGCCAGCCCTGTGCGCCACCTTGCTCAAACCGGTCGAAAAAGGCCATCACGCGACCAATAAGGGTTTCTTCGGCTGGTTCAACCGCAGCTTCGACAGCAGCAGCAACAAATACCAGGGCCTGGTCGGCAGCATGATCCGCCACCGCGCCCGTTCGATGCTGTTGTACGTGCTGTTGCTGGCCGGCCTGGTGTTCGTCTTCATGCGCCTGCCGACCTCCTTCCTGCCGGAAGAAGACCAGGGCATCCTGTTTACGCAGATTCAATTGCCGACGGGCGCCACGCAAGAGCGCACCCTGAAAGTGATCGAACAGGTCGAAGACCACTTCATGAACAGCGAGAAAGACAACGTCGCTTCCGTGTTTGCCGTGGCAGGTTTCAGCTTCGGCGGTAACGGCCAGAATACGGGTATCGCCTTCGTGCGCCTGAAAGACTGGTCGCTGCGCAAGGATGTGGCGCAAAAAGCGCCGGCCGTGGCCGGTCGCGCCATGGGCAAGTTGTTGCAGATCAAGGATGCGATGGTGTTTACGTTTGCACCGCCTGCCGTGCTGGAACTGGGTAACGCCACCGGTTTCGACATGCAGCTGCAGGATATCGGCGGTGTCGGCCATGACGCCCTGATGGCGGCGCGTAACCAGTTGCTGGGCATGGCGTCGCAGAATCCGGCCATGGTCGGCGTACGCCCGAACGGCCAGGAAGATACGCCGCAGTACAAGATCGACATCGACCAGCAAAAAGCTACCGCGCTGGGCTTGCAGATCTCGGAAATCAACCGCGTGCTGAGCGTCGGCTGGGGTAGTTCGTATGTGAACGACTTCCTCGACCGTGGCCGCGTGAAGAAAGTGTTCATCCAGGGCGACGCCAGTTCGCGCATGCTGCCGGAAGATTTGAACAAGTGGTTCGTGCGCAATACCGCTGGCCAGATGGTGCCGTTCTCGGCCTTCGCCACCGGCAAGTGGATTTACGCCTCGCCACGCCTGGAACGCTACAACGGCTTGCCGTCGGTAGAGATCCTGGGTACGCCGGCGCCGGGCCAGAGCACGGGCGCCGCCATGAATGCGATGGAAGAAATGGTCGCCAAGCTGCCGCCTGGCATCGGCTTCAGCTGGACCGGCGTGTCGCTGGAAGAGCGCGAATCCGGTTCGCAGACGCCGCAGCTGTATGCGCTGTCGCTGCTGATCGTGTTCCTGTGCCTGGCCGCGCTGTATGAAAGCTGGTCGATTCCGTTCTCCGTGCTGCTGGTGGTACCGCTGGGCGTGATCGGCGCCGTGCTGGGCACCTGGTTCTTCGGCCTGTCGAACGACGTGTACTTCCAGGTGGGCTTGCTCACGGTGGTGGGCCTGTCGGCGAAGAATGCGATTCTGATCGTTGAGTTTGCCAAGGAAATGCAGGAATCGGGCATGTCGCTGCTGGACGCGACCTTGCATGCGGTGCGTCTGCGTCTGCGTCCGATTCTGATGACCTCGATTGCCTTCGGTCTGGGCGTGTTGCCACTGGCCATTTCCAGCGGCGCCGGTTCCGGCAGCCAGAACGCCATCGGTATCGGCGTGCTGGGCGGCATGTTGACGGCCACGTTCCTCGGTATCTTCTTCGTGCCGGTGTTCTTCGTGCTGGTGCGCGGCTTCTTCTCGAAGCCGGACGCGCCCGCCACGCCGGCGACGCCTGGTTCGCCAGCCGTCACGCTTTCTAAGGATGCGCATTAATATGAAAAAAACGCTACTCTCCATGGCGGCACTGGCCTTGCTGGCCGGTTGCAGCCTGGCTCCCACGTACGAGCGTCCGGCTGCGCCGGCGCCCACGGCGTGGCCGACCGGTCCTTCCTACAAGGCCGACACGGCCGCCGCCGACGCCAAGCCGGTGGCGGACATCGCCTGGCGCGAGTTCTTTGCCGATGCGCGTTTGCGCCAGGTACTGGAACTGGCGCTGGCCAACAACCGCGACCTGCGCGTCTCGATCCTGAACATCGAGAAGGCGCGCGCCACCTACGGCATCGAACGCGCCGCGCTGATCCCGACCCTGTCGGCGTCCGGTGGCCAGTCGGCCACGCGCATCTCGAAAAACCAGAGCGCCACGGGCGAAGCGTCCATCAATCGCCAGTACACGGCGAACCTGGGCGTGTCGGCCTACGAGCTGGACTTCTTCGGCCGCGTGCGCAGCCTGTCCGACAGCGCGCTGGAGCAATACCTGGGCACGGAAGAAGCGCGCCGTGCACAGCAGATCAGCCTGGTGGCCGAAGTGGCCAGCACCTATCTGAACCTGGTGGCTGACCAGCAGCGCCTGCGCGTGGCGCAAGATACCTTGAAGAGCCAGCAGTCGTCGTATGACCTGGCCGTGCGCCGCTTCAGTGCCGGTGCGACTTCCGGCCTGGATAAGTACGATGCCCAGACCAGCGTCGAGTCGGCCCGTTCCGACGTGGCCGTCTACACGAGCCAGGTTGCGCTCGACCAGAACGCGCTGGTCCTGCTGGTGGGCGGCCCTGTGCCGGCCGACCTGCTGCCGCCAGCCGAGTTCGGCGCCGTGACGGCGCTGGCGGACATTCCGTCCGGCGTACCGTCGGACGTGCTGCAACGCCGTCCCGACGTGCTGGCGGCCGAGCGCACCTTGCGCGCGGCCAATGCCAACATCGGCGCGGCGCGCGCGGCCTTCTTCCCGCGCATTTCGCTGACGGCGACGGCGGGTTCGGTCAGCGACAATCTGTCCGGCCTGTTCAAGGCGGGCAGCGGCACGTGGAGTTTCTTGCCACAGATCAGCTTGCCGATCTTCGATGGCGGCGTGAACCGCGCCAACCTCGATATCGCCAAGGTGCAGCGTGAAATCTCCGTGGCGCAATACGAAAAGGCGATCCAGATCGCCTTCCGTGAAGTGTCCGATGCGCTGGCCCAGCGCGGCACCATCGACGAGCGCCTGCAGTCGCAGGTTTCGCTGGTCGAGGCGTCGACGAAGAGCTACACCATCCACGACGCGCGTTACAAGCAGGGCGCCGAGTCCTACCTGAACGCCCTGGTGGCCCAGCGCGCGCTGTACACGGCGCAGCAAAGCCTGATCACGGCGCGCCTGGCCAAATCGACCAACCTGGTGACCTTGTACAAGGTACTGGGCGGCGGTTGGCAGCCTGAGCAGACAGCCGTCGCGGCGGCTGGCGGCGCCCAATAATCACGGGGACGCCGACGCCGGCCTTGCCCTTGTCCGCAGGGGCAGGGCCGGCGCGCTACTGGAAAATCATGAACCAAGTTGAAAAGAAGCATCCGGATCCCGAGCGCGCCAACACGCGGCGCAAGCAGGTGCTCGATGCGGCCGAAAGCTGTTTCAGCCGCCGCGGCTTCCACGGCGCCAGCATGGCCGAGATCTCGAAGGCGGCCGGCATGAGCGCGGGCCACATCTATAATTATTTTGACAGCAAGGATGCGATCATCGCCGCCTTCGTCCTGAAGAATATGGAGCGTGTTACCAACCTGATGCAGGATCTGGCGCAGCGCGAAGATCCGCTGCAGGCCGTGATCGACAATGCTGGCGAGCATGTGCTGGAAAGCCTGGACCCGAAAACGTGGGTGATGCCGCTGGAGATTTTTGCCGAAGCATCGCGCAATCCCGTGATTGCTGAAATGCTGCATTGCGCGGACGTGCGCTCGCGCAAGCTGTTTCTCTCCATCATACGGGATGCGCGCATCAAGCGCGGCTTGCCGGCGGACGAAGAGATGCTGGAAGGGCGGCTCAACACCATGATCGCCATGTACCAGGGCTTGCCCGTGCGGGCGGTGCACAATCCCGACATGAAGGTCGAACCCCTGATCGCCGGTTTCCGCATCGTCCTGACGGCGCTGCTGCTGAACGAATAGGGCGCCTGGACGTGCCATGCAAAAAAGTTTGCGCAGTTCGATATGAATCATGCGCAAAGCATGGCAAAAACCTAAAAGCCTCTGCTATAATTCCCACCTCGTCGGGGCGTAGCGCAGCCTGGTAGCGTACATGCATGGGGTGCATGGGGTCGGAAGTTCGAATCTTCTCGCCCCGACCATTAGATTCAAGGACTAGGCCACTCTTCGGAGTGGCCTTTTTCTTGGGTGTGAGGTTTTACCCCTGCATTTATCCCTACGAAAACATGGGCTTGTTTGCAATCATTTGGTATTGGTTAAACAGGTTATCCCTGCTGACGATTTCTTCGTAGATTGCGTGCTAATCCCCCATTTTTAGAGCAATCTACAAGTAGAGGTTCAACGGCCAGGGCGTGTGTCTATTTTTGGATTATGCCGCCAAATACCATATGGGGTCGGTCGTGATTATAAGTTCATAACCAGCGGGCTGAAAAATCCTGGATTTCATCCAGCGTTTAGCGGCATTGGCAGCGATTGCTCGCTTAGGTTGTCGAGCGAAAATCTGGATTTTTTTCCTAGCAAATCTGCAGCACCGCTCACATGATCAGCTCATTGAATTTCGTGCGCAGCAGCGGATACTGGCTCCCGCCCTGATTCTCAATGTAGTCACTAACGAGTTCAGATAATTCGGAATCGGTCAGGACCAAGATATAGCCACGTCGATCACGTGCAGTATCTTGCGATCGTTTTAATGCTGCGAGCGGGTTCTCGAGTGATCGACACACGAGTAGTCCAAACTGTCCTTTTGACGGCGAGAAACGCCCGGCTAGTTGATCAAATTCTGGGTTTGAAAGGTCGTCCGAGTAGTTCTTGCATTCGACCCATATGTGGGAGGCAGGATAGTGCATACCGAGCCAGTGGAAAAAACCGCCTTGCGGGTCGTTCACAAACTTGATATCAACTATCTTCCGTCCCTCATGCATCCGAAACTGACGGGTAGGATGCGAAAGCGACGGGTAGAAAAGGGCGGTCAGTAATTTTTCGACGGCTTTTTCGTACGCGGTTGCGCTGGCCTTGCCTGGCGCAATGATCGTTACATCATTTAGTAATCCACGTAGGTTCGGCGGAGCAATATTCTCAATGTCGGCAAGTCGTTCGTGCGATATTGGCCTGGAGTTCCTAACAGCAGATTCTCTATATTCTTCTAGCGCATTGGGATGCCTCAGCGTCTGCTCGACGATAACTAACTTGTCCGCACCGTATTTTTCCTTTAGGCTTTTCTTTGTGACCCGCTTGCGCCCGTCGCGAAGCGTGTGCACTAGTCCGGTGTTCATAGCTTTTTCGTGCTCCTGCATTGCAGGAAGGAGATGATGAGTGAAGTAGGTTGAATAATCGTAAATTAGCTTATGTCGAACAATGAGCTTGGGAACCAGAATAAGCGGTCCAAAAGGAGTGGCTGGAAGGGAGATTAGGGAGTTATCCCAATGACCGGTATCGGGATTCCAAATCGGCCCTGAGTTCATGTTGGGAACTAACGGAATACCGTAGAACTCGCACGCATCTTGCGTGTAGCGAACTAGCGGTCCGCGTAAGATATTGCATACTGCATCAGAAATCCTGTCAGGACCAACTCCTTCGATGAACAGGCACGTATCTTCAATGTCAGTGAGTAGACCAGATTTCGCCGCAGCACTCTTCGTTAGTGCTGTCCACATGCGGTCTGCATATTTCTTGCCGAATGCCTTGCCGTTGGACAGCGACTTCGAGAGGCCAAAATGGAACTCATTCCGCTCTGCCAAATACGAAAGTAAGATTTTTGCATTGTACTCGTCTCCTTTGACAACGTGCTCCAGGAGAACTTCGAAGAAGTGCTGAAGAAGTGAATTGCACTCGCTCGCCCAAGGTGAAGTCAATGACCGAAGACGGCTCGGGTCGGCAAAAACTGCAAGGTCATTTCCAATGGGGACATCGACGAAATCGAGTGTAGTCTGGTCATATCCTAGGCCAAAGTACAGAGAAACCTTCATGGAAGGCTTTGGGCCAGCTACCGCCATTGAATCTCCTAGTCTGTGCAGAACTTCCGATATGAACTCCAACATTAAAACGTTATATCAAAATTTTTCTCTCTGGAAAATCACCAAAAGTCACGACTAGTCCAAAAAAGTGTAACTGGTTGAGGGCGGCTATACAAATATGCCGTGCTTGTTCGCGAGGCGCCCTTTGGGCTATTCTGAATTTGTGGGTTCTTATTGATCAGGGTTTCAACAATTCGTGGGAGCGTGCTCGTCTGAAGCGGTGATGCTGTCCAAGTCCAGGGAATGCCCCAGTCACTTTTCGGAATGTCTCGACGGCTCGAATCACGCGAAAAGCGACAACAGCCCGCCGGTGATAAATTTAGAGATTCCCTACTTTCTTGAACGTGGGAGTCTATGCCAGCATGACGCTACGGATTTTGTCAGCCAAAAGTATTTCTTCCGGGCGACTGTCAGGTGCACCAGCTTTCACCTTTAAAATTTCGACAAGATCTATGTCCAAAATTGGAATGATGACCTCTCCTTTGTCCTTCCAGTAGTCACGACAGCGTTGAATTAGGCGCCCATAGTTCTCCACGTCTCGGCACAGCAACATCCCAAACTTCCCTCGATTTAGTGTCAAGCGACCAGATAGTTGATCCAGTTCCGGGTTAGCAACATCATGTCCATAGTTCTTACATTCGATCATGATGTACGGACAGAACACTTTTCTAATCTGATGAAGTTCGTAAAATGGCCCACTCTTTGCTGAATTATCAAAGGTCAGGTCGATACGCTTTCGCGCATCATTTATTGGCACTTCTTTCTTTGGGCAAGTCAAACTCGGATGGAAGATCAACTCCAAGATTCCGATGATCAAACGATGATAGTTCGTGGCGTCGTCTCGGCCAGTCGGCGTAGCGGCTAGGGTCTTAGTAAGGAAAGCGCACAAATCGCCAATGTTTGCTGTAGAACTGATTTCGGACGTGGTCAATGGCCGTGCATTTTTTACCGTGAAGTCCTTAAATTCCTTGAACAGAGCCGGATGCTTTGCAGTGAAATCAGCAACATAGTCTTTTTCAGGTGGAGCTACGAACTTAGCCATGTCTCCTTTGGTCACATACGCGTCACCGACTTCTTGCCCCTTCTTCGGTTCGCGATAACGCACGTGCGGACCGTTAGAGGCAAGGTGCTCCTTTTTGACAAAATTGAGAACAAATTGCCGGTGATACCTGTCGAGTGTGTAAGCAATACCTCGGGAGACGAGACTTTTCGGCACAAGGAGAATTGGCTGCTGATTGATGACCAGCATCGTCTCATGAGAGCGCACCCAACGACGAGACTCAGCATTCCACCAAGGATTCGTAGCCACGGCTTTGTTCATTGGAATGTCATGCAATTCACACTGGTTTTGCGTGTATTCGATGAGGTTCTTGCGGATGATGTTCGTCGTCATGTCTGACGCTTTATCAGGTCCAACGCCGTGTACGAAAATCCGAAAATCTTCTAGATGGTCCAAGATGCCTGTCTCAATAGCCTTACTCGCCATTATGCTCTCGAAAATGTCGCTTGCTTGTTTGCCCCCAACTCCACGTCCTGCTGGCTTCCCCTTGGATGAACCCAAACACGTTTCGTTGGGTTCCGCAAGATATGAAAAAAGTTCACGAGCTCGGTCCTGCTCGCCTTCTTGAATCAGCTCTAAAAAGAGTGAGAAAAAGTTGGAAATAGTGTTGTGGCAGCGGTCCGCGAACGCATGATTGGAAGCACCGATCAACTGCGAGTCAATGTAGAGCGGAACATCGCGGTCGGGATCTATATCGACAAAGTCCAACTCTGCTTGAGACTTCCGTAACTTGAATTTCTTGCTGATCTTCATACCATCCTTCGTGTAGAAAAAAGAAAGGATGACTACCATCGGCATCCCGAAAACGATAATAAACGTAAGATAAAGCACGACGAGTCTCTGATTCCGGATGAGTGCGGTCTTGGCGAACACGTCCTGTGTATCGAAGATATCAGAGCTGTAGAATCTTTACCCGCTTGCTCCAGGCAATTTATAAGTAATGTATCATTGTTGCACGCATGTAAGTTGCAAAGAAATTTACAATGCACTTCAGTTACAGTGAAAATTAAAATGGCATCAACTTTCGCATTTGGCGTGCCAGTTAGTAATTTGCAGAATTCGTCTTGTGTTGTCGCGTCGACATATCAGCGAACTGGTGGCGATTCAGCCTGACATGGGCGCCATGCGTTTTTGAATGCCGCTGCGGTTCTCGCCGCGTCGTACCGCATTCCTGGCCGCCAATGCCTGGATATCACGCAATACCACATCATCCTTCGTACTAATGTGCTGCTTGGCCCGATCCCACATCGCGCTCAGCCGGCAGGGGGTTCCCAAACCCGACGCGCCCAAGACATATCGGGACTGCGGTTGTGCGAACTCCTTTTGGCGCAGCTTTCGAACTTAAAAAAGCTTGACCTTCCAAGTGTGTCAGGTCGGATAAAGGTCATGGGAGTTGTTTCAGCTCAACAAAACCATGTCGACTCCAGTCGCGAAAGGCACAATGATGAAAGTCACACCAATAATCCTGATCCCCGCAGTGCTGGTCACCGCGCTTGCCGTCAGCGGATGCAAGCAGACGGCATCGCCTGCCGCTGCGGCCAAGCCGCCCGGCGTTCCCGTTGCCGAAGTGATCGTTCGCCAGGCAACACCCTACATCGAGTTCAACGGCTCGCTGACCGCCGTCAAGCGGGTTGAACTGCGCCCGCAGGTGGCTGGCTACCTGCAGGACGTGAGCGTTCCGGAAGGCCGCTTTGTCGAGAAGGGCAGCAAGCTCTTTGTGATCGATCCACGCGTGTTCCAGGCGGCGGTGCATGCCGCCACGGCGCGCCTGCGCGAGGCTGAGGCGGCATCGATGCTGGCGCAGACCGAGCATGCACGCGCCGAACAGCTGTTCGCCACGAAGATCGTCGCGCGCGACCGTCTCGACGTGGCGACGGCAGCGCTGCATGCGGGCAAGGCACAGGTCGACGCCGCCAGGGCCGCGCTCGACGCCGCGCAACTGGAGCTCGGTTTCACGCGCGTCACGGCGCCGATCAGCGGACGAGTCGGCCAAGTCCTCGTCACCGAGGGCAACTACGTCGCCAGCGGCGTGACGCCCCTGACGACGATCGTTTCCGTCGATCCCCTGCATGTGTATTTCGATGTCGATGAGCGCACCTATTTGCGCTCGCTCGCCGCCGGCCGCGTCAGCGCCACTGCGCGTGGGGCGCAGGCGGCCAAGGTCATGGTGGCACTGGCCACGGACAAGACATATGTGCGTCCCGGCCGTGTCGATTTCCTGGCCAACGCCGCTGATCGCGGGACGGGAACGGTGCGCGTCCGCGCCGTGGTCGACAACCCCGATGGCAAACTGACGCCCGGCCTGTTTGCCAAGGTCAGGCTGGAGACGGGGGCGCAGCAAGCCAGGGTGCTCGTTTCCGATCAATCGATAGGCACGGACCAGGGGCGCCGCTATGTGCTGGTGGTCGGCAAAGGCGACAAGACGGAGTTCCGGCCGGTCGAGCTTGGCCCGATGGTCGACGGTTTGCGCGTGATCGAACAGGGGCTGCAGCCCGGCGAGCGCATCGTCGTCAAGGGCCTCGTGCGCCCGGGCATGCAGGTGACGCCGCAGCCGGCCGGCATCGACGGCACGCCCATCGCCGTGCCGAAAACCTCGGGAGCCGCGTAATGTCCTTCCCACGTTTCTTCATCGACCGCCCGATCTTTGCCATCGTCCTCTCGGTCCTGATGGTGCTCGCCGGCATCGTCGCCTTCTTCCAGATGCCGCTCAGCGAATATCCTGCGGTGACGCCGCCGACCGTGCAGGTCAGCGCCGCCTATCCTGGCGCCAATCCCAAGGTGATCGCCGAAACGGTGGCGGCGCCGCTTGAGCAGGCCATCACCGGGGTCGAGGGCATGCAGTACATGTCGTCGCAATCGGCAACCGACGGCCGCATGACCTTGACCGTCACTTTCGCGCAGGGAACGAATGCCGACATGGCGCAGATCCAGGTGCAGAACCGGGTCTCGCGCGCGCTGCCGCGTTTACCTGAAGAAGTCCAGCGCCAAGGTGTCGTCACGCAGAAAACCTCGCCGGACATCCTGATGGTGGTGCACCTGCTGTCGCCCGACAAGCGCTACGATCCCCTGTACATCTCGAATTACGCCTACCTGCAGGTGCGCGACGAGCTGTCGCGCATCCCCGGCATCAGCGACGTCCTCGTCTGGGGGGCGGGCGAATACAGCATGCGGCTGTGGCTCGATCCGAACCTGATCGCCGCACGCGGCCTGACGGCCGGCGAGGTGATTGCCGCCGTGCGCGAACAGAACGTGCAGGTGGCCGCCGGTTCCGTCGGCCAGTCGCCCGATTCCAGCGCCGCCTTCCAGGTCACGGTCAACACGCTCGGACGCTTGACCGACGAGGAACAGTTCGGCGACATCATCATCCGCACGGGCGCCGAAGGCCAGGTGACGCGTTTGCGCGACGTGGCCCGCATCGAAATGGGCGCCGACGCCTATGCGCTGCGCAGCCTGCTCGACGGCGAGCCCGCCGTCGCTCTGCAGATCATTCAAAGCCCAGGCGCCAACGCGCTCGACGTAGCGCAGGCGGTACGCGACACCATGCAGCGGCTGGAGGAAAATTTCCCGGCCGGACTGAGTTCGCGCATCGCCTATGACCCGACGGTCTTTGTGCGTGCCTCGCTGGAATCGGTGGCAACGACCTTGCTGGAGGCGATCATTCTCGTCGTCATCGTGGTGGTGCTGTTCCTGCGCAACTGGCGCGCCTCGCTGATTCCCCTGATGGCGGTGCCGGTGTCGCTGATCGGCACCTTCGCCGTCATGCACCTGATGGGTTTTTCGCTCAATACCTTGTCCCTGTTTGGCCTGGTGCTGTCGATCGGCATCGTCGTCGATGACGCCATCGTGGTGGTCGAGAACGTCGAGCGCCACATCGAAAATGGTGAAGAGCCCAGGCAAGCGGCAAGGCGTGCCATGGACGAGGTCACTGGTCCCATCATCGCGATCACCTCGGTACTCGCCGCCGTGTTCATTCCGACCGCCTTCCTGAGCGGCTTGCAGGGCGAGTTCTACCGCCAGTTCGCGCTGACGATCGCCATCTCGACCATATTGTCGGCCGTCAATTCGCTCACGCTCAGCCCGGCGCTTGCCGGCCTGCTGCTCAAGCCAGGCAAGGCCAAGGCCGGGGCCGGGGCAGTGCATGATCCGCGCAGCCTGCGTGGGCGCGCTGCGCACCTGTTGCAGATGCTGGGCCGGCCGTTCCAGCGCGCGCCGGATGCGTATGGCAACACGGTGCGCAAAGTCGTCAGGGTCAGTGGCGTCGCCTTGCTCGTGTACGGCGGCCTGCTCGCGCTCACCTTCTTCGGCTTCAAGGCCGTGCCGCCTGGCTTTGTGCCGATGCAGGACAAATACTATCTGGTCGCGATCGCTCAGCTGCCCAACTCGTCATCGCTGGATCGTACCGACGCGGTCGCCAAGCAGATGTCGAAGATTGCGCTGGCCGAACCTGGCGTTGAAAGCGTCGTTGCCTTCCCCGGCTTGTCGATCAACGGCTTCGTCAACGTGCCGAACGCGGCCGTCATGTTCGTCATGCTCGACCCGTTCAAGGCTCGCACGACGCCCGATCTCACGGCGAGCGCGATCGCCGCGCGCCTGCAGGCGAAATTTGCCGGTATTCCCGACGGTTTCCTGGGCGTGTTCCCGCCGCCGCCAGTGCCCGGCCTTGGCGCGACGGGCGGCTTCAAGATGCTGGTCGAGGACCGCGGCAGCGCCGGGCTCGATGCCCTGGTGCAGCAGACGCATATCCTGATGACCAAAGCGATTGAATCGGGACAGGTGGCCGGACTCATGACCAGCCTGGACGTCAATGCCCCGCAGCTCGAGGTCGCCATCGACCGTACCCAGGTCAAGAGCCAGGGCGTGCGCCTGGCCGACGTGTTCGAGTCGCTGCAGATCTATCTCGGTTCCCTCTACGTCAACGACTTCAACCGCTTTGGCCGGACCTACAAGGTGACGGCCCAGGCCGATGCCGAGCATCGCATGCAGGCCGAGGCCATCGGCCGCTTGCAGGTGCGTAACGCGGCCGGCGACATGCTGCCCTTGTCGTCGTTTGTCACCGTCACGCCAAGTTCCGGTCCGGACCGCGTGGTTCACTACAATGGCTATCCCTCGGCCGACATCTCGGGCGGCGCGATGCCAGGCGTCAGTTCGGGGCAGGCCGTGGCGGTCATGGAACGCATTGCCAAAGAGGTGCTGCCTGAAGGCATGAGCTTTGAGTGGACGGATCTTACCTACCAGCAAAAGCTGGCCGGCGATTCGGCGCTGTTCATCTTCCCGCTGTGCGTGCTGCTCGCCTATCTCATTCTTGCCGCGCAGTACAACAGCTGGCTGCTGCCGCTGGCCGTCCTGCTGATCGTGCCGATGTGTTTGCTGAGTGCGATCATCGGCGTGTGGCTGGCGGGCGGCGACAACAACATCTTTGTGCAGATCGGACTCATCGTGCTGGTCGGATTGGCGGCCAAGAACGCCATCCTCATTGTCGAGTTCGCACGTAGCCTGGAAATGGAAGGATCGAGCGCGCTCGACGCCGTCATCGAGGCTTGCCGGCTGCGGCTGCGGCCCATCCTGATGACCTCGCTTGCCTTCATCGCCGGCGTCGTGCCGCTGGTGTTTGCCAGTGGCGCCGGCTCCGAGATGCGCCAGGCCATGGGCATCGCGGTGTTCGCCGGCATGCTGGGTGTGACGCTGTTCGGCTTGTTCCTCACACCCGTGTTTTATGTGGTGATGCGCGCCCTGGCGGCCCGCTTCGAGCGCCACATGCCAACTCCCAAGACCAGCATGAACAGGAGCACGACATGAATAGCCCGTATCAAACAATTGTAGTTTCATTGAGTGGGCTCACCTTGCTGGCCGGCTGCGCGGTCGGCCCCGATTATGCGCCGCCGTTGCCGCCGCCGCTGTCCGCATCGCAGTTTTCCGGCAGCTTGGGCCAGGTTCACGCCGGTGTCGCGCCGGGAGCGGTCGAGGTGGAGTGGTGGCGCAGCTTCGACGACCCGGTGCTGGTCACCCTGATCCAGCGGGCGCTGGCGGCCAACCATGACGTCGGCATCGCTGCCGCCCGGCTCGCGCAGGCAAAAGCCCTGCTGCGCGAAGACCGGCAAGGCTTCCTGCCGCAAGGCGGCGCCGCGCTCGGGTATGAGAAGCGCCGCTTGAGCAAGGCCGAGACGCTGCCCGGCCAGCCGCGCCACAGCGAAAGCTATCGCGGCGCCGTCGACGCTTCCTGGGAGATCGACCTGTTCGGCCGCGTGCGGCGGTCCGTGGAGGCGGGCCAGGCGCAGGCGGGCTCGCGCGAAGCCTTGCTGCGCGGCGTGCAGGCGGGCGTGGCCGCCACGGTGGCGGCCACCTGGTTCGAGCTGGGCGGCATCGAGGCTGAACTCGCTGTCGTTGCCAGCATCGTTCAAAGCCAGCGCGACAGCCTGGCGCTGGTCGAGCGCATGCTGAGCGCAGGCTCTGCCAGCGAGTTCGACCGCCTTCGCGCCGAGGCCTTGCTGCGCTCGGTGGAGGTGGCCGCGCCCGAACTGGAGCGCCGCCGCGCGGCCTCCGTCAACGCGCTGGCGGTCCTGCTTGGTGAAGTGCCGCAGACGTTCAGCCTTGCCGCCGCCCCGCCTGCAAGTGACGCGCTGACGGTGCGGGCGATCGCCGTGGGCGACCCTGCCGGGCTGCTCGCGCGGCGCGCCGATATTGCGGCGGCCGAGCGCAACCTGGCTGCCGCGACGGCCCGCATCGGGGTGGAGACGGCGGGCCTGTATCCCGACGTCCAGGTAACGGGTTCCATCGGACTCGTCGCGGGCAGCCTCGATGCCATGGGCGACGCTGGCATGCAGTCGAGCTTGCTTGGCCCCGTCATCCGCTGGAATCTGCTCGATACGGGGCGCGTGCGCGCCCGCATCGCCGCGAGCGAGGCGCGCACCCGGGAGGCCCTGCTTGTCTATGACCAGACCGTTCTGCGCGCACTGCAGGAAACGGATGATGCCTTCAAAGCCCATGGCACGGCAGGCAGCACGCTTGGGCTGCGGCTGATGGAGGCGGCGGCAAACCGCGAGGCTGCGCATCTTGCCAGGCTACAGTTTTCCGCAGGCGCAGGCCTCTACCTGGAGGTGCTCGAAGCGGAGCGGGCCGACTTTGCCAGCCGGCGCGCGCTGGCCGTCGCGCGCACCAACCAGCGCCTTGCCGTTGTCAGCATCTATAAGGCGCTGGGCGGCGGCTGGGAGATCTGCGCGCAGGCAAGCTACGACTGTGATGGCGCCGGGTCGCTTCCGCGGACGACGCAACTCGCCGGCAGGCCGTGACCTGACTGCCTCCGAGCAGCATGCCGGGCCGGCCCTGTTGATACACGGCGGCCCGGGTCTTGCGCCTTTTGCTTGACCATCCCTGCGTTGTAAGCCAAATACTCCATATCAATCGCAATACGCGGGAAATTGATCTGGAGAACGTCAATGCAACAATTTATACCTGATCCGAAAAGATGGGCTGCTCTGGCCTTGCTGTGCGCCGCGCAGTTCATCGTGATCCTCGATACGTCCATCATCGGTGTGGCACTGCCCGCCATGCAGCGGGACCTCGGCTTCAGCGCCAGCGGGCTGAGCTGGATCTTCAATGCCTATGTCATCGCCTTTGGCGGCCTGCTGCTGCTGGGAGGACGGCTGGGCGACCTGCTTGGCGCCCGCCGCATTTTTACGGGCGGATTTGCCATACTGACCGCCGCTTCGCTGCTGGCCGGGCTGGCACACAGTCAGGAAATGCTGCTTGCTGGCCGCGCACTGCAGGGAGTGGGCGCCGCATTGATCGCACCGTCCGCCCTGACGATCATCATGCGCCTTTTCGGGCATGACGGCGCGGAACTGGGCAAGGCATTCGGCTTCTGGGGGGCGGCCGCTGCCGCAGGCGGCTCAGCCGGCGTGTTTCTGGGCGGCGTGATTACCGAATGGATGGCGTGGCAGTGGACTTTCCTGATTAACGTGCCGCTCGGCCTGCTGGTGCTGGCCCTGATTCCAGCCGTGCTCCGCAAGTCTGCGCGCAGCAGCGGGGCCATCGACTGGTTTGGCGCGATCAGCGTGACTGGCGCGCTGGTTAGTCTGGTGTATGCCATCGTCACCATCGAATCTGCCGGGTCTGGCTCCGTGCCGGTTTTGACGATGTCGGCCGGACTGTTCGCCGTCTTCCTGATCAGCCAGTTCGTGCGACGCGAACCGCTGCTTCCTCTGGGCATCTTCAAGACGCGGAACTTGGCAGCAGGCAATGTTGTGATGGCGCTGCTTGGCGCCGCCTGGATCCCGCTCTGGTTCTTCCTGAACCTGTATCTGCAGCAAATTCTTGGTCTGTCGGCGCTCGCCAGCGGCCTGGCGCTCCTGCCCATGACCATGACGATCATGGTCGTGATGGTGGGATTTTCCGGCAAGCTGATAGGACGGTTTGGCGTCAAGTCCAACCTTGTGCTTGGCTTGTTCCTGATGGCTGGCGCACTGCTCATGTTTGCGAAGCTTCCGCTGAACGGCTCCTATGTGACGCACGTTCTCCCGGCCTCCATGCTGGCCGCCCTGGGGATGGCCCTGGCGTATATTCCGACGACGATGACAGGCATGGCCGGCGCCAGGCCTGAGGAAACAGGCCTCGCATCAGGCCTGATCAATACGAGCTACCAGATCGGCTCTGCCATCGGTCTCGCCATCATGGTTGTGCTCTCGACCTTCGGCATCGGTCACGGCACCGGACACACCGCCGAAGGCATGCTGGCGGGTTTCCAGGCGGCATTCCTGGGAGCTGGTGTCGCCGCTGGCCTGGCCGCGTTCGCGGCACTGGTCTTCGTTGGATCTGCTGGTCCGCAACGCGAGGTGGCCGCGGGCTAGCGCGGCTTCAGCGAACGCACATGCACGGCATGCATCATCGGCCGTGCATTTCATCGCCCGTTTCCGCCATCCTGTCCCCGGATTTCCGTCTCCTGTCGCTGTAGTCAACCTGGCAATACGGGTTTGGCCTATGATTTGCTGGCACGTGCACGTGTGACGTTTCCATTCATCCATCAACCATGAGGTGTCCATGATTCGCTATGTCCTGCCTGTCCTGTTGTTCGCCGGCGCACTGCCGGCGCACGCCCAAGCCCCCGTCAAGGAAACGCCGCTGATCGAGCGGGCCAAGCTGTTCGGCAATCCCAGCAAGTCCGGTGGCAAGCTCAGTCCTGACGGGCGGTGGCTGTCGTGGATCGCGCCGCGCGATGGCGTGCTCAATGTGTGGGTGGCGCCGGCCAATGATCTGGCGCAGGCGCGCCCGCTGACGGAAGAAAAGGTGCGGCCCATCCGCAGCAGCTTCTGGTCGCCCGATTCGACAACCCTGCTGTTCATCCAGGACAAGGGCGGCGATGAAAACTTCCTGCTGTACGGCGTGAACGTGGCGAGCGGCAAGCAGATCAATTACACGCCGTTCGAGAAGACGCGCGTGCGGATCGTGCAAATCAGCAGCAAGATGAAGGACCGCATCCTCGTCGGCATCAATAACCGCGATGCGCGCTGGCACGACGTGCACAGCCTCGACCTGGCCAGCGGCAAGCTGACCCTGGTGCAGCAGAACGATGGCTATGGCGGCTATGTCGCCGATGAGCTGCTCAACTTGCGCATCGCCAGCAAGGCGCGCACCGATGGCGGCATGCAGTATTTCCGCCTGAGCGATGGCAAGGTCGAGAGCACGCCGCTGGCTGAAGTGGGCCTGGAAGATGCGCAGACGACGTCGCCGCTGGGCTTTACGGTCGACGGCAAGACCCTGTACTGGACCGATTCGCGCGGCCGCAATACTTCGGCGCTGCTGGCGCAGGACGTGGCCAGCGGCAAGACCACGGTGGTGGCGCAAGACCCGCGCACGGATATCGCCGATGCGCTGTACGACATGCGCACGGGCAAGGTGCAAGCCTATACCGTCAATTATCTGCAGCAGGAATATCTGCCGCTGACGGACGAGCTGAAAGCCGACCTGGCTTTCCTGAAGAAAAATACGAAGGGCCAGTTCACGGTGACGTCGCGCACGGATGCCGACGATAAATGGCTGGTGGCAGTCGACGCCGTCACGGCGCCGCCATCGAGCTGGCTGTACGAGCGCAAGACGAAAAAGCTGACGCGGTTGTATGTGACGCGTCCGGAACTGGAAGGCGCGCCGCTGGTGCCCATGCATGCGCAGCAGATCAAGGCGCGCGACGGCCTGACCCTGGTGTCCTATCTGACCTTGCCGCAGGCGTCGAAGGCGACGGCCGGCGGCAAGGCCACGCAGGCGGTGCCGATGGTGCTGCTGGTGCACGGCGGCCCGTGGGCGCGCGACACCTATGGCTACAATGGTTATCACCAGTGGCTGGCCAACCGCGGCTACGCCGTGCTGTCCGTGAACTTCCGCGGTTCGACGGGCTTCGGCAAGCAATTCATCTCGGCCGGCGACCTGCAGTGGGGCCGCAAGATGCATGACGACTTGCTCGACGCCGTGCAATGGGCGGTGCAGAGCGGCGTGACCACGGCCGACAAGGTGGCCATCATGGGCGGCTCGTATGGCGGCTACGCCACCCTGGCCGGCATGGCGTTCACGCCGACGACGTTTGCCTGCGGCGTCGACATCGTCGGCCCGTCGAACCTGTTTACCTTGCTGCAAACCATCCCGCCGTACTGGGAAGCGGGCAAGCAGCAGTTCTACAAGCGCATGGGCGACCCGACCACGGAAGAGGGCAAGGCGCTGCTCAAGGAACGTTCGCCGCTGAACTTTGCGCAGAACATCCAGCGCCCGCTGCTGATCGGCCAGGGCGCGAACGATCCGCGAGTCAACGTGGCTGAATCGGACCAGATCGTGGCGGCCATGGCGGCGAAGAATATTCCCGTCACGTATGTGCTGTTCCCGGACGAGGGCCATGGCTTTGCCCGGCCCGTGAACAACATCGCTTTCAATGCGGTGACGGAAAATTTCCTGGGGCAATGCCTGTCTGGCCGCGCCGAGCCGATCGGCGCCACCCTGAAGGCGTCCACCGCGCAGGTCAAGCACGGCGCCGAGTTTGCGCCGGGGTTGAAGGAAGCGCTGCAGTAAAGGTGCTGTACAAGCGGGGCCGCCCATGCGCGGCCCCGCTTGCCATACAAAATCCCGCATACCGATGACGAGGCCGGGCATGTTGGGCGGGTGGCTAGCGACATGACAGCCTCCCGAGCCCCCGGCCACACGTAGAATCCACCGTCCACCCTGTCCGTTCGAAACGGCAGCGGCTCCCGAAACGATAGGCGCGCGCCGCGCGCATCCGCTAATTCACGTCGTGTGTTGGCGGCGTCGTCACATATCTCACACAGCAGGGGAAAGCAGGCTTGCCTGTGCCGAGCGGGGGGCGCTTTACCCTTCAGTGCCGCGCAAATAGCGCGCCACGGCATCGCTGCCAGCCATACGCTCCGCTCGGAAGCAGTGCTTGAAACAGTGTTATTTTTTCAAAACACTTGTCAAATGAGACATAAATGAGACAGTTTTTAATGGAATTTGATTTTTCTTAAAGACAGTGGCCTTTAGCATTACCTTATCGTTGCTTTTTATGCCACTTATAGTAGGATGCATTGATCAAAAGCAAGTCTCATAATCCTGGTAAACCTTTTCTGCATGCTGACTGGCGGCTGAAAAATCGGTGTGAATGTTTGTCAAGGTGTGCGGCTATTCGGGCAAGGTTCAGTCCCAAAAAATGTATGAAGGAAGACAAATGTTTCTAAATTTCACGAAATTTGGATGGCTATCCACGCCCGTGCGGGGTGTCGATGGCTGCATTGCCGGAGCCCATGGCGCGCCGCCTGCCCAAGGTCTGGCGCCGTCAATGCTGATGTACCTGGCGGGAACTTTGCTATTTGTCTTGCTGTCCCTTTTTTCCAGCCAGGCTTCCGCCGCCAGCACCTGCCCGAGCCCGCGCGCCGTCAGCGTCGTCGCGGGGGGAGAGTATTACGAGGATTACACCAATGCGCCTTGTTCCCAGTTCGGCCTGACGGGAACCCTGGTGGCGCCGCTGTATGGCACGCTGGAAGATTCAAATGCCACGAATGCCGTACGCTACAAAAATACAGTTCTCAGCGCGACTTCGGACACGTTTACCGTCAGGGACGATGTGGGGCAGCCCATCGTCTACAACGTCACGATCACCTCGGCCATCGTGGTGGCGCCGGCCACCGTGCCAAATGCCACGGTGGCCCAGGCATACCCCACGACAACGTTTACATCGACGGGTGGCGCGGCGCCGTACACCTATGTCATCAGCGCTGGCGCCTTGCCGGCTGGCATGAGCTTGAGTGCTGGCGGTGTGCTGTCGGGTACGCCGACAGCGGGCGGCACCTTCAACTTCACCGTGCGCGCCACCGACTCGCTGGCCATCAATGGCACGCGCCCGTATACGCTGACGGTCTCCGCGCCCACCATCGCCATCTTGCCGACGACCCTGCCGGCAATGACATCCGGTGTCGCCTACAGCCAGACGATAGCTGCCAGCGGCGGCACCGGCACGTACACCTATGCCAGAACGGCCGGCAGCCTGCCAGCAGGCCTTACCCTGGCATCGAACGGCACCCTGTCCGGCACGCCCACAGCGGCCGGGGCCTATAGTTTTACTGTCACCGCGACCGACAGCAGTACCGGCGCCGGCCCCTATTCGGGCGCGCGCGCCTATTCCGGCACGGTAGCGCCCGGTGCGCCGACGGCCGGTGCCGCCAGCGCCACGGTGGCTTACGGCAGCAGCGCCAACCCGATCACCCTGAACCTGAGCGGCGGTGCGGCGACGTCGGTGGCCATCAGCTCCAGCGCCTTGCATGGCACGGCGACGGCCAGCGGCACCAGCATCACCTATACGCCGACAGCAGGCTACGGCGGGCCGGACAGCTTTACCTACACGGCCAGCAACGGCATCGGCACTTCGACGCCGGCCACCGTGACGATCACGGTTGCCAGCCCCACCATCGTCCTTGCACCGAGCACCGTGCCGGCGGCAACCGTCGCGCTAGCCTACAGCCAGACTGTGACGGCCGCGAACGGCACGGGTCCCTACACTTACGCCATCAGCGCCGGCTCCCTGCCGACCGGACTCAGCCTGAATACGGCTACCGGTACGCTGTCGGGTACGCCGACGGCCGGCGGCGTCTTTAACTTCACCGTGCGCGCCACGGACAGTTCGACCGGCGACGGTCCGTACGTGGGCGCGCGCGCCTACTCGCTGACGGTGGCGTCGCCAACGCTCGGCGTCGCCCCGTCGACCCTGCCGGTGCCGACAGTGGGCGTGGCCTACAGCCAGGCCATTACCGCCAGCGGCGGCACGGCAGCGTACAGCTATGCCGTCACCGCCGGCAGCGTGCCTGCGGGCTTGAGCCTGGCGGCGAACGGTACCTTGTCCGGCACGCCCACAAATGCTGGCGCCTACAGCTTTACGGTCACCGCGACCGACAGCAGTGGCGGCGCCGGCCCCTATACGGGGGCGCGTGCGTATTCCGGCACGGTAGCGCCTGGTGCGCCGACGGCCGGTGCTGTCAGCGCCACAGTGGCCTACGGCAGCAGCGCCAACCCGATCACCCTGAACCTGGGCGGCGGTGCCGCAACATCGGTAGCGGTGGCGTCCGCCGCCAGCCATGGCACGGCGACATCCAACGGCACCAGCATTACCTATACGCCGACGGCCGGCTACGGCGGACCGGACAGCTTTACCTATACGGCCAGCAACGGCGTGGGTACCTCGGCGCCGGCCACTGTGACGATCACGGTTGGCGGACCCACCATCACGATTACGCCAAGCACCGTGCCCGCGGCAACTGTGGGGACGGCCTATAGCGAGAACGTGACTGCCGCGAACGGCGCCGCGCCCTACACCTATGCGATCAGCGCTGGCGCCTTGCCAGCCGGGCTCAGCCTGAATACGTCCACAGGTTTGCTCTCGGGCACGCCGACGGCGGCAGGCACGTTCAATTTCACCGTGCGCGCCGAGGACAGTTCGACGGGCAGCGGCCCGTATGCCGGCGCGCGTGCTTATTCGCTGACGGTGGCTGCGCCAACGATCAGCATCGTGCCGGCGACCCTGCCGGCCATGACGGCAGGCGTCGCCTTCAGCCAGGCTATCACCGCCACGGGCGGCACGCCAGCCTATAACTATGCCGTTACCGCTGGCAGCCTGCCCACTGGCTTGACCCTGGCGGCGGACGGCACCCTGTCCGGCACGCCGGCGGCAGCGGGCGCTTACAGCGTCACCATTACCGCCACCGACAGCAGCACCGGCGCAGGCGCTCCCTTCTCTGGCTCACGCGCCTATTCCGGCAGCGTGGCACCGGGTGCGCCCATTGCCGGCAATGTCAGCGTCACGGTAGCCTACGGCAGCAGCGCCAACCCGATCACCTTGAGCCTGAGCGGCGGCGCGGCAACTTCCGTGGCCATCGCCACTGGCGCTATGCACGGCACGGCGACGGCCAGCGGCACCAGCATTACCTACACGCCGACGGCCGGTTATGGCGGGCCGGACAGCTTTACCTACACGGCCAGCAACGGCATCGGCACCTCGACGGCAGCCACCGTGACCATCACCGTGGGCACGCCGACGGTGACGATTGTGCAAACCAGCGTAGCTGGTGGAACAGTCGGCGCGGCCTACAGCCAGACCCTGACGGCCGCAAATGGTCTGGCACCATACACCTACGCGATCAGCGCCGGCGCCTTGCCGGCCGGCGTGAGCCTGTCCAGTGCCGGTCTGCTGGCGGGCACGCCGACGGCAGGCGGTACCTTCAACTTCACCGTGCGCGCCACGGACAGTTCGACGGGCAGCGGTCCCTATGCTGGCGCGCGGGCTTATTCGCTGACGGTGGCGTCGCCAACGATCAGCGTTGCGCCGGCGACCCTGCCGGCCATGACGGCCGGCGTCGCTTTCAGCCAGGCCATCACCGCCTCGGGCGGCACGGCAGCGTACAGCTATGCCGTCACCACCGGCAGCCTGCCGGTGGGGCTGAGCTTGGCGGCGAACGGCACCCTGTCGGGCACGCCGACGACGGCCGGGGCCTACAGCTTCAGCATCACCGCCACGGACAGCAGCACCGGCAGTGGACCATATACAAACGCCCATGCCTATTCCGGCACGGTGGCGATCGCCGTGCCCGTCGCTGGCGCCGTGACCACCACGGTGGCTTACGGCAGCAGCGCCAATCCGGTGACCCTGAACCTGGGCGGCGGCGCGGCAAGCTCGGTGGCGGTGGCTTCCGGCGCCAGTCATGGCACGGCGACGGCCAGCGGCACCAGCATCACCTACACGCCGACGCCAGGTTACAGCGGCAGCGACAGCTTTAGCTACACGGCCACGAATGGCAGCGGCACGTCCGCTCCCGGCACCGTGACGGTCACCGTGGGCGCGCCGACGGTCAGCCTGGCGCCAGCCAGCTTGCCCAACCCAGCGGCGGAAGCGGCTTACAGCACGACCCTGACGGCGGCGGGCGGCACGGCGCCGTATACATTCAGCGTGACCAGCGGCAGCCTGCCGGCCGGCCTGAGTCTGAACACGGCCACCGGCGTGCTGTCCGGCACGACGAATGTGGCGGGCAGCTTCCCGTTCAGCATCAAGGTCACCGACAGCAGCACGGGTGCGGGCGCGCCGTTCAGCGCGACCAACAGCTACACCCTGGCCGTGGCGGCGCCGGTATTGACCCTGACGCCGGCCAGCCTGGCGGCGATCCGCGCCGGCGACGCGTATAGCCAGACATTCACGGCCGCTGGCGGTGTCGCTCCGTACGCATATTCCGTGAGCGGCGGCGCCTTGCCGACCGGCCTGGTGCTCAATGCGGCGACGGGTATCGTCATCGGCACGCCGACCGTGGCGGGCAGCTTTGCCTTTACCTTGCAAGCGAAGGATGCGCATCAGTTCACGGTGCAGCAGGCGCTGACCCTGCAGGTGAACCAGGCGCCGCCGCCGGTGCCGAATGAAACGGCGACCACCTCGTCCAACCAGGAAGTGAGCCTGACCATCGCGTCCACGGATGGCAGCCCGATCACGGCAGTGACCATCGTCACGCCGCCGCAGCACGGCACCGTCACGGTGGTGTCGAGCGGCGCGGCGGGCGGCGGCAGCGGCCGCTCTTTCAAGGTGATGTATGTGCCGAATGCGAACTACTTCGGCCCTGACGCCTTCAGCTACACGGCGACGGGCCCGGGCGGCACGTCCGCGCCGGCCACGGTCAGCCTGACGGTGGCGCCGCAGCCGGTGCCGGTCCCGGTCGCCAAGACGGCGACGGTGCTGGCCGGCACGCCGGTGACCTTGAACGTGACGCAAGGCGCGACGGGCGGGCCGTTCACGGCGGTGGCGATTACCACGCAGCCGGCCAGCGGCACGGCGGTGGTCAATGGTATGGACATCGTCTACACGCCAGGCATCAACACCAGCGGCGAGATCCGCATCGGCTACACCGTGTCGAACGCCTTCGGCACCTCGGCGCCGGTGACGTCGACGATAGCCGTCAATCCGATGCCGCAAGTGCTCAGCCAGAGTGCCACGGTGGTGGCCGGCCTGACGGTCACCGTCGACCTGACGGCGGGCGCCACGGGCGGCCCGTTCACGGCGGCGAATGTCCTGAGCGTGGCGCCGGCGGAAGCGGGCAAGGCGGTGGTGCGCGATGTCGGCACGGCCGGCAAGCCGTCGTACCAGCTGAGCTTTGCGGCCTCGGGCAAGTTCGCCGGCGCGGCCGTGGTCAGCTATACCCTGAGCAATGCGTATGCCACCTCGAAGCCGGGTGTGGTCAACGTGACCGTGACGGCGCGGCGCGACCCGTCTGTCGATCCGGAAGTGATCGGCCTGCAGGCGGCGCAAGCCGATGCGGCGCGGCGCTTTGCCAGCGCGCAGCTGTCGAACTTCACGCAGCGCCTGGAAAGCCTGCATGGCGATGGCTGGGGACGTTCGAACTTTGGCCTGAGCCTGACGCCGCCGAACGACAGCGGCAATCCGACGGCGGCGCTGGCGCGCTGGCAGGCGGACGAAGCGGACCGCGTGTTCGGCACGGCCGTGAAACCGTTCATGCGCAAGGCGGCCTTGCGTCAGGTTGACACAGGTTTCAGCAGCGAGCGGCAGCAGGTGGACGTCAGTGGCGCCACCAGCGGTTTGCCCGACATGCCGCAAAAGCCGGACACGCAGAAGCAGGCGTTGTCGCTGTGGCTCGGTGGCGCGGTGGACTTCGGCCAGCACTATGTGAATGGCCGCGAGACGGGTTTCCGTTTCCGCACGAATGGTGTCAGCGTGGGCGGCGACTACCGCCTCAGCGACCTGGCCACCCTGGGCGTGGGCGCCGGTTTCAGCCATGACCGCAGCGACGTGGGCCAGAACGGCAGCCGCAGCACGGCCGACAGCGCCGTGGCGGCCGTGTATGGCAGCCTGCGTCCGAGCAAGGGCGTCTTCCTTGACGGCGTGCTCGGCTACGGCACCCTGCAATACGACGCCTCGCGCTACCTGAGTGACGGCAGCGGTTTCGCCACGGGCGAGCGCGACGGCAAGCAGGTGTTTGGCGCGCTGGTCGGCGGTATCGAGATGCGCCAGGAAACCTGGATGTGGTCGCCGTATGGCCGCGTGGAACTGATGTCGGCCAAGCTTGATCCGTACACGGAGAAGGCGGCGGGCATTAACGCGCTGAGCTACTTCAAGCAGACCGTGCGTTCGCGCATCGGCGCGCTGGGCGTCCGGGCCGAGGGCATCTATGTGGGCGGTCTGGGCACATGGTTCCCGCGCGCGCGGCTCGAGTACCGGCACCAGTTCCAGGGCGCCGACGATGCGCGCCTGGCGTATGCCGACCTGGCGGCGGATGGCCCCGTGTACGTGATCCGCACGGTGCCGCAGCAGACGGGCAACTGGACGGCGGGGCTGGGCGTGAAACTGCTGCTGTCGAATGGCATGACGATTACACTGGACTACAACAGCAATCTGAACATCGATAGCGGACGGACCCAGTCGGTGATGTTCGGTATCGCCATGCCGCTCAAGTAGGGCTGCGCATCAAGGAAGTGACGCCACGGGGCGGGAGCGGCTTGCTCCCGCCCCGTGGCGCATGCGGGGGATGGTTTTTTCATGTCATTGCCGTGCCAGGGCGGCAATGATTCCATTAGAATCAGACATCGTCTTGACCACACTGCTTACGGAATGGAATGCCTGGAATGATGAATGTCCTGACCCTCGAACATTTTGCCGCGCGCATCAATGAGACGTTTATTGCGGCCAGTGACGGCAATGCCGCCTTTGTCCTGAAAGAAGTGCAGCCGCTGCCGTCAGCGACCCTGGAGGGCTTGATGCGCAAGCCGTTCAGCCTGTTGTTTCACCATAGCTCGCCCATCCTGTTCAACCAGAAAATCTTCCAGATGCAGCATGAGGCGTTTGGCGAGGTGGGTATTTTTCTGGTGCCGGTGGCGCGCGACAGCCACGGTTTTCTGTACCAGGCCGTATTCAACTGAGGCCGGTATGGGGAGTAGGGAAGGGCAGGGCGGCGCCGCGATGGCGCCGCCTGCCTGGGGTAATCCAACTTAGTCGAATGACGGAAACTCGCCTTGCAGCGCGATGCAGAAATTGACCGCCAGCATCGGCTGGCGGTTTTCGTGCGCCTGTCCGCCACCGGCACTACCGATCGTGGACGGGGACAGCGATACATTGGGTGGCGCCGTCGGCACGAACGCGGACGTGCCGCCAAGCGCAATCAAGCCATCGCCCGAAAGCGGCGTGTTGTGCTGCAGGGCGGCGGTGGGCTGGCGGTACACATTGAGTTGATGGCTGTGGTTCGGCATCTCCGTGGCGTTCAACGTGACACTGTTGGTGCCGAAGGTTTCGCCCATCACGCGCGGTGTCAGGCCTGGTCCTTGTCCCTGGCTGCAGGGCGCGCGTCCCGTGAAGTTGGGCAACTGGAAGGTGGTGGTGCCATTGCCGCCATACTGCGTGCCGATCAAGGAAAACAGCGCGCTGTATTGCTGGATTTGCAGGGTGGCGCCATTGCAGCTGGCCCATCCGTAGGGTGTGAAATTGAAGCCGAAGACTTGTATCTCGCCAAGGTATGGTGATGTCACGGTAGGTTCTCCTGATCGATTTTATGGGCTGCGCTTGCGTGCCGGCTGTTATTGCTGGGATGGGAAAATGCCTGCCCATGCGATGCAAAATGAGGCCGTCAGGGTTGGCATGGTGTTCTCGTGCGGCAGGTTGCCGCCTGTCGCGCCCGTGGCGGCCGGTGCCAGTGCATAGGCGGTCAGGCCGGTCAGGTCGCTCGTGTACATCTTGTCGTTATTCGACGGGGCCGTCAGCAGCAAGTTGGCCGCCGGCACATTCGCCGTTGCCAGGGTGCTGTTCACATTGAACGGGTGCGTATGCAAAGGCAGCTGGGTCGGCAGCAGGGTCACCGATTCGCTGCCGCTGCGTTGTCCGATCACGCGGCTGCTCAGGCCGGGGCCGGTTCCCATGTGCAGGGGAACCTGGCCGCGCAGGTCGGGCACGGCAAAGGTGGTGACGCCGTCGCCGCCGTAGGTGGTCCCCAGCAGGACGTACAGTACTTCGTATTCGGAGATCGGTTTCAGGCTGCCGTCGCAGGCGAACCAGCCGCTGGGAATGCGCGGAAAGGAAAACAGGCGAATTTCGCCGACATAGGGTGTGGTCATGACTATGCTCCGTAAGAAGTGGCTGATTCGTTAGTTGCGCGACGGGAAGATACCGTTCAAGGCGATATTGAAGTTGATGACCGAGAACGGCTGCATGTTGGGATGCGCCTGGTTGCCACCGGCCAACGCCAGGGTCTGGCCGGACAGGGTGACTTGCGGTCCGGCCGAACCGTAGATGGATTCCGCGCCACTGCCGCCAAACACGGTATTCGTGGGATTTTTCGAGGTGCCGGGCGTCGTCACCGCATTGGCCGCATGCGTGTGCGGCGGAATTTGGGTCGGTAGCAAGGTGACAGTCTCCTGCCCCGCCCGCGTGCCGGTCTGATAAGGCGCGGGTTGCCAGGAACCATCCACCGAACTGCCAGCTCCCACAGGAGTGCAGCCTTGCAAATTAGGCAAGGCAAAGGTGGTGCTGCCATTCCCCCCGTAAGCGGTGCCCAGCAGCGAAAACAGCGCCTGATTCTGCGCAATAGGCAGCATTTGCCCGTTACATGCTGCAAAGCCACGCGGCGCAAAATTGAAGCCGCCCATCATGATTTGTCCTAGGTACACATCAGCCATCATCGTTCTCCCACGGTTGGAATAGCATTAAATTTCAAATGGGAAATATTTTCCATTTGTAATCAATCTTGCGTTTTGAAAAACCCTTTTTGTTATAGTTACTTTATTGAAATCTCGGAGTAGCATACGTTGTCATATGGCAAGCGTCAACACCTGTTGGCACTCTGGAAGAGCTCGTAATTAGCATCGCTGGCGGCCTGAAATCACCCTCATTTTTGTCTGAATTTCGTCTGAAAAACTCTGTATTGGAGAAACTATGTTGCGTACTTGCAACGATATTATTGGCCGCCCGGCATTTTCTTTTCTGCTCGCTTTGTTTGCTGGAAATCGCAAGCGAATGCCGAATCGCGCGCCCGCCGTGACGTCGGTATCTTGCCGTTTTGCGCAGTGCTTCGCTTCGCTTTGCTTGCTGGTGCTGGCGTTCGTCGCCAATCCGGCGCAGGCCTTGCCGAGCGTGAAATGTACGGCCAGCCAGAGTTTTTCAGTCGCCTCGGGCGGCTCGCATATCATCGACCTGTCGTCCTGCAGCGGATTCGGCCTGATTGACAATAACGCGACGCCCTTGCACGGCACCATTACAGGCCTCGTCAATAACAGCGATGGCATCGCCACCTATATCAATAATGGTGACGGGGCGCTGTCCGACAGCTTTATCCTGTTCGACGAGGATAGCCAGGAAGTGACTTTTACGGTCACCGTTTTACCTCCCGCTGCAGCCTTCACCGTGTCGCCGGGCAGTTTGACGCCACCCGTGATCGGCGTGCCGTACAGCCAGGCCATGTCGGCGAGCGGTGGCGTCGCTCCCTACACTTACGCGCCTGACTCGGGAACCTGGCCCCCTGGCATCAGCGTGTCGCCGAGCGGCGTGATTTCCGGTACCGTGACGGCGACCGGCGCCTATGTGTTCAGCGTCAAGGTCACCGATACGACCCCGGGCACGCCGCAAGTGGTCATCAAGAACTATTCCGTGTCGATCGCCATACCGATCTTGTCCATCACGCCCACCACCCTGACGGCGGGAGGTCTGGCGACGCCCTACAGCCAGCAGATGTCGACCGCGAATGGCACCGCGCCCTATACCTATGTGGTGGAGTCGGGTGCCTTGCCCACAGGCCTGAACATGTCGAGCAGCGGCCTGATTTCGGGCACGCCCACCGCCCTGGGCACCTATAACTTTGTGATCAAATCCACCGATGTCACGGGCGGCAACGGACCGTACAACACGTCCAGAAGCTATTCCCTGGTGATCAACGCCCAGCCGCCGCCGACCATCACTGGCGTGACGCCGGCGTCCGGCCCAGCCTCTGGCGGCACTGCCGTCACCATTACCGGTACCGGCTTTACGGGCGTCACGGCGCTGAAGTTTGGCGCCAACAATGGCGTCGCCGTCACCGTCGTCAATGCCACGACCATGACCGCCACCTCGCCAGCGGGCAGCGCCGGCACCGTGAACGTGACCGTCACCGCCAGCGGCGGCACCAGCGCCACCGGCGCCGCCAACCAGTTCACGTATATTCCTGCGCCAACGGTCACCAGCATTTCGCCCACGGCAGGTCCTACCGCCGGCGGCAGTAGCGTCATCATCACGGGCACGGGCTTTACCGGCGCCACGGCAGTGACCTTTGGCGCGACTCCCGCCACCGGCTTCACCGTCAACAGCGCCACGCAGATCACGGCGACGGCGCCAGCTGGCAGCAGCGGCACGGTCGACGTGCGCGTCACGACGACGGGCGGCACCAGCGCTACCAGCGCCGCGGACCAGTTCACCTTTGTGGCCGCACCGACGGTGACGAGCATTTCGCCCACTGCCGGCCCGGCTACGGGCGGCAGCACCGTCATCATCACCGGTACGGGTTTCAGCACGACGACGGCGGTGACCTTCGGCGCCACGTCGGCCATCGGCTTTACGGTCAACAGCGCCACGCAGATCACGGCGACGGCACCCGCCGGTACAGGTACGGTGGACGTGCGCGTCACTTCGCTCGGCGGCACCAGCGCCACCAGCGCCGCCGATCAATTTACCTTTGTGGCAGCGCCGGTGGTGAGCAGCATTTCGCCCACTTCCGGTCCTACGACCGGCGGCACCATCGTCATCATCACGGGGGCGAATTTCAGCGGCACGACAGCCGTGACGTTTGGCGCCACATTGGCCAGCGGCTTTACGGTCAACAGCGCCACGCAGATCACGGCGACGGCGCCCGTGGGCAGCGCAGGCACGGTCGATGTGCGCGTCACTTCGGCCGGCGGCACCAGCGCCACGAGTGCCAACGATCAATTTACCTACGTGGCGGTGCCGACTGTGAGCAGCATTTCTCCGACGGCGGGTCCCGCCAGCGGCGGCACCACGGTCACCATCACCGGTTCGAATTTTAGCGGCACGACGGCGGTGACCTTCGGCGCCACGTCGGCGGCCGGCTTTACCGTCAACAGCGCCACGCAGATCACGGCGACGGCGCCAAGCGGCACGGGCACGGTCGACGTGCGCGTCACCACGACGGGCGGCACCAGCGCCACCAGCGCGGCAGACCAGTACACCTTTGTCGCGGCGCCGGCAGTGACGAGCATTTCACCGACGGCGGGTCCTTCTACGGGCGGCACCACGGTCATCATCAGTGGTTCGAATTTCAGCGGCACGACGGCGGTGACGTTTGGCGCCACATCGGCCGCCGGCTTTACCGTCAACAGCGCCTCGCAGATCACGGCGACGGCGCCAGCCGGCACGGGTACCGTGGATGTGCGCATCACCACGACTGGCGGCACCAGCGCCACCAGTGCGGCCGACCAGTTCACGTATGTGGCCGCACCGGCCGTGAGCGGTATTTCGCCGGGCACGGGGCCGGCTACCGGCGGCACCACGGTCATCATCACAGGCGCGAATTTCAGCGGCGCGACTGCCGTGACGTTCGGCGCCACGTCGGCTGCCGGCTTCACCGTCAACAGCGCCTCGCAGATCACGGCGACGGCGCCCGCCGGGACGGGCACGGTGGATGTGCGCGTGACCACGGTTGGTGGTACCAGCGCCACCGGCGCGGCCGATCAGTTCACTTATTTCGGTGCGCCAGTTGCGGGCGCCGTCAGCGCCTCGGTGGCCTATGGCAGCAGCGCCAACCCGATCACCTTGAGCCTGAGCGGCGGCGCGGCAACTTCCGTGGCCATCGCCACTGGCGCCTCGCACGGCACGGCCAGTGCCAGCGGCACCAGCATCACCTACACGCCGACGCCAGGGTATGGCGGGCCTGACAGCTTCACTTACACCGCCACCAATATCGTCGGCACCTCGGCACCGGCGACCGTGACGATCATGGTCGGCGCGCCCACCCTGACGCTGGCGCCAGGCACCGTGCCCGTGGCAGGCGCAGGTGTGGCCTACAGCCTGAGCGTGAGCGCCGCGAACGGCGCCGCGCCCTATACCTACACGATCAGTGCGGGTGCCTTGCCTGCCGGCATAACCTTGTCCGGCGCGGGCCTGCTGTCGGGCACGCCGACGGCGGTGGGTACCTTCAACTTCACCGTGCTTGCCACGGACAGTTCGACGGGCAGCGGCCCGTACACCGGTTCGCGCGCCTACGCGCTGACGGTGGCGTCACCAGCGATCAGCGTTGCGCCGTCGACCCTGCCGACCATGACGGCCGGCGTCGCCTTCAGCCAGGCCATCACCGCCACGGGCGGCACGCCAGCCTATAACTATGCCGTTTCCGCTGGCAGCCTGCCTGCGGGCCTGAGCCTGGCGGCAAACGGCACCCTGTCGGGCACGCCGACGACGGCAGGCGCCTATAGCTTCACCGTCAGCGCCACCGACAGCAGCACCGGCGCAGGCGCGCCGTTCTCGGGCGCACTCGCGTATTCCGGCACGGTGGCGATTGCCGTGCCTGTCGCTGGCGCCGTGACCACCACGGTGGCTTACGGCAGCAGCGCCAATCCGGTGACCCTGAACCTGGGCGGCGGCGCGGCAAGCTCGGTGGCCGTGGCAGCGGCGCCCGCGCACGGCACGGCGACGGCCAGCGGCACCAGCATCACCTACACGCCGACGCCCGGCTACAGCGGCAGCGACAGCTTTAGCTACACGGCCACGAATGGCAGCGGCACGTCCGCTCCCGGCACCGTGACGGTCACCGTGGGCGCGCCGACGGTCAGCCTGGCCCCGGCCAGCTTGCCCAACCCGACGGCGGAAGCGGCTTACAGCACGACCCTGGCGGCGACGGGCGGCACGGCGCCGTATACATTCAGCGTGACCAGCGGCAGCCTGCCGGCCGGCCTGAGCCTGAACACTGCCACCGGTGTGCTGTCCGGCACGACGAATGTGGCCGGCAGCTTCACGTTCAGCCTGCGTGCCAGCGACAGCAGCACGGGCACGGGCGCGCCATTTAGCGCAAGCAGAAGCTATACCGTGACCGTCTCCGCACCGACCATCACGGTCACGCCAGCCACCTTGCCGGCGGCGACCGTGGCCACGGCGTACAGCCAGCAACTGATGGCCAGCGGCGGCGTTGCTCCCTATGCCTACACGCTGTCGAGCGGCAGCCTGCCTGCTGGCCTGACCTTGAACGCCAGCGGTTTGCTCAGCGGCACGCCAACGGCGGGTGGCAGTTTTACCTTGACGGTGCAGGCGGCCGATGCGCACCTGTTTACCGGTGCGCAAAGCTATACCCTGGTTGTTGCCTCGGCCACGGTCAGCCTGGCCCCGGCCAGCCTGCCTAACCCGACGGCGGAAGCGGCTTACAGCACAGCCCTGACGGCGACGGGCGGCACAGCGCCGTACACCTACAGCGTGACCAGCGGCAGCCTGCCTGCCGGCCTGAGCCTGAACACTGCCACCGGCGTACTGTCAGGCACGACGAATGTGGCCGGCAGCTTCCCGTTCAGCATCAAGGTCACCGACAGCAGCACGGGCACGGGCGCGCCGTTCAGCGCGACCAACAGCTATACCCTGGCCGTGGCGGCGCCGGTATTGACACTGACGCCGGCCAGCCTGGCGGCGATCCGCGCCGGCGACGCATATAGCCAGGCATTCACGGCCGCTGGCGGCGTCGCGCCATATGCGTATTCGCTGAGCAGCGGCGCCTTGCCGACCGGCCTGGTGCTCAATGCGGCGACCGGTATCGTCAGCGGCACGCCGACGGTGGCGGGCAGCTACAACTTCACCTTGCAAGCGAAGGATGCGCACCAGTTCACGGTGCAGCAGGCGCTGACCCTGCAGGTGAACCAGGCGCCGCCGCCGGTGCCGAATGAAACGGCGACCACCTCGTCCAACCAGGAAGTGAGCCTGACCATCGCGTCGACGGATGGCAGCCCGATCACGGACGTGACCATCGTCACGCCGCCGCAGCACGGCACCGTCACGGTGGTTGCGAGCGGCGCGGCGGGCGGCGGCAGCGGCCGCTCTTTCAAGGTGACGTATGTGCCGAATGCCAACTACTTCGGCCCTGACGCCTTTAGCTACACGGCGACGGGTCCGGGCGGCACGTCCGCGCCGGCCACGGTCAGCCTGACGGTGGCGCCGCAGCCCGTGCCGGTGCCGGTCGCCAAGACGGCGACGGTATTGGCCGGCACGCCGGTGACCTTGAACGTGACGCAAGGCGCGACGGGCGGGCCGTTCACGGCGGTGGCCATCACCACGCAGCCGGCCAGCGGCACGGCGGTGGTCAATGGCCTGGACATCGTCTACACGCCAGGCATCAACACCAGCGGCGACATCCGCATCGGCTACACCGTGTCGAACGCGTTCGGCACCTCGGCGCCGGTGACGTCGACGATAGCCGTCAATCCGATGCCGCAAGTGCTCAGCCAGAGCGCCACGGTGGTGGCCGGCCTGACGGTCACCGTCGACCTGACGGCGGGCGCCACGGGCGGCCCGTTCACGGCGGCCAATGTCCTGAGCGTGGCGCCGGCGGAAGCGGGCAAGGTGGTGGTGCGCGATGTCGGCACGGCCGGCAAGCCGTCGTACCAGCTGAGCTTTGCGGCCTCGGGCAAGTTCGCCGGCGCGGCCGTCGTCAGCTACACCCTGAGCAATGCCTTCGCCACCTCGAAACCGGGCGTGGTCAACGTGACCGTGACGGCGCGGCGCGACCCGTCCGTCGATCCGGAAGTGATCGGCCTGCAGGCGGCGCAAGCCGATGCGGCGCGGCGCTTTGCCAGCGCGCAGCTGTCGAACTTCACGCAGCGCCTGGAAAGCCTGCATGGCGATGGCTGGGGACGTTCGAACTTTGGCCTGAGCCTGACGCCGCCGAACGACAGCGGCAATCCGACGGCGGCGCTGGCGCGCTGGCAGGCGGACGAAGCGGACCGCGTGTTCGGCACGGCCGTGAAACCGTTCATGCGCAAGGCGGCCTTGCGTCAGGTTGACACAGGTTTCAGCAGCGAGCGGCAGCAGGTGGACGTCAGTGGCGCCACCAGCGGTTTGCCCGACATGCCGCAAAAGCCGGACACGCAGAAGCAGGCGTTGTCGCTGTGGCTCGGTGGCGCGGTGGACTTCGGCCAGCACTATGTGAATGGCCGCGAGACGGGTTTCCGTTTCCGCACGAATGGTGTCAGCGTGGGCGGCGACTACCGCCTCAGCGACCTGGCCACCCTGGGCGTGGGCGCCGGTTTCAGCCATGACCGCAGCGACGTGGGCCAGAACGGCAGCCGCAGCACGGCCGACAGCGCCGTGGCGGCCGTGTATGGCAGCCTGCGTCCGAGCAAGGGCGTCTTCCTTGACGGCGTGCTCGGCTACGGCACCCTGCAATACGACGCCTCGCGCTACCTGAGTGACGGCAGCGGTTTCGCCACGGGCGAGCGCGACGGCAAGCAGGTGTTTGGCGCGCTGGTCGGCGGTATCGAGATGCGCCAGGAAACCTGGATGTGGTCGCCGTATGGCCGCGTGGAACTGATGTCGGCCAAGCTTGATCCGTACACGGAGAAGGCGGCGGGCATCAACGCGCTCAACTACTTCAAGCAGACCGTGCGTTCGCGCATCGGCGCGCTCGGTGTGCGGGCCGAGGGCATCTATGTGGGCGGCCTGGGCACGTGGTTCCCGCGCGCGCGGCTTGAGTACCGGCACCAGTTCCAGGGCGCCGACGATGCGCGCCTGGCATATGCCGACCTGGCGGCCGATGGTCCCGTGTACGTGATCCGCACGGTGCCGCAGCAGACGGGTAACTGGACGGCGGGGCTGGGCGTGAAACTGCTGCTGTCGAACGGCATGACCATTACACTGGACTACAACAGCAATCTGAACATCGATAGCGGGCGGACCCAGTCGGTGATGTTCGGTATCGCCATGCCGCTCAAGTAATCAACTAGCCCTCAGGCTAGACCTGATCGCCGGCCCGGAGTCAATCCGGTCCGGCGATTTTTTTTGCCGGCGCGCCGTCACAGTGTCGAGGGATGGTCTTGCGCGCCGGCGACGATATCGCGGCACAGGGCCGGCGCCCAGCGCCGCTCCAGCAGCCGGGCAGCAGGGCGTCCAGTGCAGCGTGGGAGGGCAGGGGAAAGGTGTGGTGCGGGATGACAAGCGCCTGTTTTTTTAACAGGTTAGCTTTGTATTTTTGCAATGTCTGTTTGATTTTGCGCAGACAGCTGCTCACGGCCACGAGTCCAGGACGTGGCCGCAGCAGCTCATGCGCTTATTTTTTTACGTAGTGCATGTCCAGCACATACACGCCCTTGTCCAGCACCACCGAATACAGGTCGTTGCCGCGCAAGGACAGGCCGCCGGGGACGCTTAGCGCCGGCTGCATGCCTTCGTCCCACAGGCACGATTCGCCATTGTCCACATCGACGCACCATTGCTGCTGGTTATCGCGCAGCACATATTTCACCGTGGCGCCGCTGCGCTGGAAGGCATAGGCCGGCACCGACGAGGTGAACTTATCGACGCGCAAGCTCGTTGCCGCCGCATTTTCCGCCAGCTTGATCAGCATATCGGCGGTGCCGTCCGGCTTGCCGGTGATCTTCGCGCTCATGCCGTCCGTCGCGATCACGGGGCCGGAGCAATCGGCCTTGAAGTAGGTTTCGCCGGTTGGCGTCAGTTCCAGCGAGCCGCTGCCGTCGTTCTTGAGCGCGATGACGAGCATTTGACGGTCGTGATCGTCGCAAGCCGATTGCCACGTGCCGATATACGCGGCCAGCGGCGAGGTGGTGCCGGAATCGCCGGCAAGCTGCTGCGTGGAACCGCCGCCGCCACCGCCGCAGCCCGTCAGGAGTGCCGCGGCCGAGCCGGCCAATACTGCCAATAATGTTTTCATTCAAAGTCCTTTTTATCCGGCAGCGGTGCGTGCCGTCAACGCGGCCTGATTATAGGAGTATTAATAAGGGGAAAATCTCACCAAATCTATCGCTGAATTGATTTTGATCAAGTCGCGACAATGCGCTGAAATGGTTTGATGGACTGCAGGGGAAATGTGATGTAGCTGCTACGCATTGCGCCGACTGTGCGGCGCAATGGCTAATTCTTGGCTGATTTTATTGTTTTACATAGCGCATATCGAGCACATAAGCACCGTCTTTTTCCATTACGGTAAACAATTCGTTACCGCGCAGGTAAAAGCCACCCTTGCCACTTACTGCCGTTTGTATGCCGGTATCCGGAATGTCCGTGGTGTTGCCATTGCCATCATTGATGTGCCAATGAGGTTTGCCATTCAGCATCACGGTGGTGACGGCCGGACCCGTAATCTGGACGGTGTGGGCTGGAAGCGACGATACGACCTTGTCGATGCGGATGTCCGAAGCCGGGCTGTCCGCCGTCAGCTTGAGCTGAATATTACCTGCGCCATCTGGCGTCGCGGTAATCTTTTCACTCGTGGTTTCCGTAAATTGCACGGGACCGCTGCAATCGGAAGTGGCGAAGGTTTCGCCGTAGGTCGACATTTCCAAAGCGCCACTGCCATCGCCTTTGAGGGCGACGACGAGGCGCTGGCGGTATTGGTCGTCACAAGCGGGTTGCCAAGTGCCAACATAAGCGGCCAGTGCCGGCGGAGGCGGGGGCGCGACCACCACTGGCGGAACGGGAACGGCTACATCACCGCTGGCGCCATTCGCACCGCTATTCGCACCGCTATTGCCATCGCTGCCACCACCGCAGCCGGTCAATGCCACCGTGCCCGATACCATTAATAATGCCAGTACTTTTTTCATGCGTTATTCCTATCAATCTTCAACCGGCTGAAAGCGTGCCGTATGCGCGGCGATATTATAAAGTACATGAGCATCTTATTTTTTTGAAATCTGAAATGGGCCGCAATAAATGGGCCGCAATACTTGGATTGAAAGTGCGGCCATTGAATGGCGGGGAGGAGAAACAGGCGGGTGCCGCGCATGGTAATGCGTGAGGCAGGTATGGAGATGGCAGATTATGAAACGCGTGCCGGCGCCTGAACATGGCGCCGGCCGAAGCCGGAAATGTCCGGCTTAAAACTCTTCCCAGTCATCACCTGCCGGCGCCTTGGCGGGCGCGTGCTGTGTTGCTTGCGGCTTGGCAACATTCAGGCGCTTGGCTGGCGTCGGTGTTTTGGGCGTCGCGGCGCGCGGCGCGGCCGGTGCTGCTGCCAGCGCTGGCTGGCGCGCTTGCTCGCCCAGCTTGAAGACGCTGACCACGTCGGCCAGATGGCTGGCCTGGTCTTGCAGGCTTTCGGCGGCCGCTGCCGCTTCCTCGACGAGGGCCGCGTTTTGCTGCGTCACGCCATCCATTTGCGCCAGCGCCTGGTTGACCTGGGCGATGCCGTCGCTTTGCTCGGTGGTGGCGACGCTGATGTCGGCCATGATGGCGGTGACCTTGCGCACGCTGTCGACCACTTGCTCCATGGTGGCGCCCGCCTCATCGACGAGCTTGCTGCCGGTGGCCACCTTGCCCACGGAATCGTCGATCAGCAGCTTGATTTCCTTGGCCGCCGCGGCCGAGCGTTGTGCCAGGTTGCGTACTTCCGTGGCGACGACGGCGAAACCGCGGCCCTGTTCGCCCGCGCGCGCCGCTTCCACGGCCGCGTTCAGCGCCAGGATATTCGTCTGGAAGGCGATGCCGTCGATGACGCTGATGATGTCGACGATCTTGTTGGACGAGTCGTTAATCGACGTCATCGTTGCTATCACCTTGCCGACCACTTCGCCGCTCTTTTGCGCCACGCTGGAGGCGGAAGCGGCTAGTTGATTGGCCTGGCGCGCATGGTCGGCGTTTTCCTTGACGGTGCCCGTCAGTTCTTCCACCGAGGCGGCCGTTTCTTCCAGCGAGCTGGCTTGCTGTTCCGTGCGGGCCGACAGGTCGTTATTGCCTTGCGCAATTTCCGCGCTGGCACGGGCCACATTGTCGGCACTGGCCTGCACTTGCAGCAGCACGGCGTGGATCTTTTCCACGAAGGCGTTGAAACCCTTGCCGATGACGGCCAGTTCATCCGTGCCCTTGACTTCCAGCTTGACGCGCAGGTCGGCGTCGCCGCTGGACAGGTCCGTCATGGTGCGGCCCAGGGTGCGCAGGGGACGCGTCAGCTGGTTGACGACGAGGATCAAAATTCCGGCCGTGGCCGCCGCGCACAGCAGGGCGACGATCAGGGTGTAAATCATCAGATCGCGCGCCGAGGCGGTGGCCACGCTTTTCGGGAAATTCAGTTCCACGCTCCACGGCGCGATGTCGGGGTGGATCTGCAGCGGCTGCAGCAAGTGGATGTAGCCCTTGTCGTCCTCGTATTCATACGCCTGGCCCTGGCGCACCTTTTCCAGGCCGGCGGCCGGCACGTCGTCCGCCTTCTTGCCCAGCCGTTCAGGCGCGGGATGGCTGGCGTACAGGCCGCCGTTCGAGATCAGGGCCAGCTTGCCGCCTTCGATCACTTTCAGGTCTGCCAGGATTTTCGCCAGGCGTGTGAGCATGAAGTCGGCGCTGGCCGTGCCCTTGAAGCTGCCGTCGATCATGATGGGCGCCACCAGCGAGGCCATCAGCACATCCTTGCCATCGACGGGGTAGATGTACGGTTCCGTAAAGTAAGTCTTGCCCGTGCGCTTGGGCACGTCATACCAGTCGTTGGCGCCCGGTTTCGGGTCGAAGACGATGGGTTCGACTTGCAGCTTGCCGCCGGCACCGCGTGTCCAGTAGGGCATGAAGCGGCCGCTGGCGTCGTAGTTCGGCTTCTGGTTGGCGAAATCCGCATCCTTGCCGTCGAGCGCGTTCGGCTCCCACGTCACGGCCGAGCCCAGCAAGTCTTCCGAGCTGGTCAACGTCGCCTTGGTCAGTTCATTGATCTGCTCGCGCTGCAGGGGCAGGCTGGCGCTTTTGGTGCCGCGCATGGCGCCGGCCAGGCTGGACACGCTGGACAGGTTGCTGGCGATGCGCGCCTGCAGCGCACCGGCCACTTCGCGCGCCGACGTGCGCGCCAGTTCCAGTGCGGCCGCTTCGGCGCTGGCGCTGCTCTTGTAGCCGATCACCGCCGCCGTGACGCCGAGGCTGAGGATGGCGAGCGCGGTGGCGGCGACGCAGATTTTACTGTTCAGTGATAGTTGCATGAGGCTGTTCCTTGATGGGGATAGATATCGGTATCTCGGGCGTCGCGGGTAGCGCGCCTAGAACGTTTTGCTGACGGCCAGCACGAAGGTGGCCGCGGCCGGGTTCGAGGTGTTGAACTGGCCGGCTGCATTCGGGATGCCCAGGGTGTAATGGTCGTAGGCGTCGCTGGCGCCCCAGGCGCGCGTGACGGCGCCGCTGGCGCTCCAGCCGCCGTCGAAGGCCCGGGTGACACCGATCTTGGCGTCGCGCCAGTTCCATATCGCATTGCCCGTGCCCGCCACCCGGCCGTTGCCGGCGTGCAGGTTCAAGGTCCAGGCATTTCCCAGGTCGACGTTCGCGCCCACGTCCAGGTAGCCCGTGCCGCGCGCGTTCGTGATGCCGAAAAAGTCGCGCGTGACGGTATGGTTGTACTTGGCGTACAGCATGCGGTAGGTCAGGCCCAGCGACAGTTCGCCATAGTCGTATTTCACGCCCGTGGCGCGGTAGATGGCGCCCGGATATTTGTAATAGTAGGCCAGCACGCTGTAACCGAGTTCGCCCAGCGTGCCGCCGTAGCCGCCGTACAAGTCCCATTCGACGCTCGCATCCTGAATGTAGCGGTCGCTGACGGTGGACGCCCAGGTGCCCAGCGACCAGCCGCTCGGGTGCGCGTAGTCGGCACCCGCCTGCAGGGCAGGCTTGCCCCAGGTCTGGCGAAAGCCGCGCGAAATGTATTGCGTGGTGAGGCTGGCATTGGCGCTGAAGGTGGCGGCAGTGCTGTCCGTGGTCTGGGCCTGCACGGGCAGGGCGGCTGCCAGCAGGAAGGCGCAGCCCAGCAACGATGAGGCGGGAAAATGGTGGTGCGATGGCATGGCAGTCAGCTCCGTATTTGCTGGCAGCGGCCGTTCAGGCGCGTTGCCCTGATGGTTGCAATAAAAATGCGGAATGGACTTTTATGGAGGCAAGGCAGCTTGCGGGCATGTTCGTCTGACCATGCACACATTCTCACCAAACGTAACTGAAAGGATAGGGGCTGCGGCTAGTGGAAGTCAACAAAGTTGCGCGACGGAAAGCATAAGTTGTTGTTTCCTGGCACTTTTTCATGCGCCTGTCATATTGCTGGTGCGCCACGGCTGGCTGAATGTTGCAAGCTGGCCAGCAGGTCGGGCAGGGCCACATGCAAGGCTTGCAGGTCGCCAGCATTTAGATCTGCCTGCATTTCCACCAGGCCCGAGGGCTGGCCCCAGACGACCTGTGCGCTGAGCCGGGCGCCGGCGTCGAGGCCCGTGACGCTGACCAGCAGGGCGACTTCTTCCGGGGCATCCTCGGGCACGTCCTCAAGCAGGCAGGAAATGCCGAAATGATAATCCTGGAAGGCGCTGGCCGTGCCGCTGGAAAAGGCGAAGACGGAAGCGAGCGCCTGTGGCGCAGCGGCCGCAAGTGACGGCAGGGCGGCGCGAAACAGGGGCAGCAAGTCGTTTTCCAGCTGGTGTACCAGCGGATGAGTGTGGCTGAGGACGGTCATGGGCGGATGAAAGGAGTGGCGGCGCGCGATGGTAGCAGTTTTCGCCGCCGCCGGGGCCGTCGTCAGGCGGCGTAGCGGCTGGCCATGCTGGCGATGGTGTTTTTCATCTGGTCGCGCAGGGCGGCGGGCGCCAGCACTTCCACGCCATCGCCCAGGCCCAGCAACCACCATTGCAGTTCGCGCGTGCTGGGCACGGTGGCGGTCAGGTGCAGCGAGCCATCGGCGCGTTCCTGCAATTGCTGGTCCGCGCTCAGCGGCGTCTCGTACAGGTGCTCGCCGCTGCGACGGGCAAACACGGCTTCGAGCAGCAGCGGTTCGCCATCGCGGATGCCCATGGCACCCGAAGCAATATATGCATCGATGTCGAAGCCCGGCTGCGCACGCGCGGAAAGGTAAAGCATTTCCGCCTGCTGCACGCGGTGCAGGACCAGGGTGCGCACGTCGTTGTAGTCGGCGAACAGGCAGACCAGGTAGAGCAACTGGCCGCGCTGCACGATGGCCAGCGGATGGACGGCGTCATAGCTGACGGGATTGTCGTTGTCGCGCTTCTTGTAGCTCAGCTTGAGCTGGCGGTTCTGCATCAGCGCTTCATACACGGTGCGCTGGCAAGCTTCGTCGATGTCGGGCGCCAGCAGCCGCTGCATGGGGGCGATGACGCGTATCTTGCCCAGCCAGGCTGACGCGCTGGCGCGCTCGCTGGCCGCGTTCAGGGTCTGGCGCGCCGCGCTGAAATACGGCTGCATGCTGTCGAGGGTGGACGGCGGCAAGGCATGGCGCATGTGCTGTTCCATCAGGGCCAGGGTCAGCGCGGCCGGCGTCGACAGGCCCGGCATGTCCATGCGCGCCGCATTTTCCATCCAGCACCAGCCAAACGGCTTGCTGTCGACTGGATTGATCAGTGGGAAAATCTCGGCCAGGTCGAGCAAGTCGCGCTGGATGGTGCGGATGCCGATGGCAAAGTCGATGGCCTTGAGCTTGTCGTGCAATTCGGCGACGGTGATGGTGCGTGGCGCCGGCGGTATCAGGCGCAGCATTTGCCATTGGCGCATGATGGTGGAAGGGCGGGGCGCGTGTTCAGACATGGTGGTTCCGTTCTCTTCAGTGGCAGGATGTGTACTGATAAGTACATAAGTTAACGAATGGTAACATTGATTCGATGGCAATTACAGGGCGTCCAGCATGGCTGCCCTGACGCAATTGCGCCCCGCGTGCTTGGCCTGGTACAGCAGGCGGTCGGCGGCATTGACCAGGGCGGGGGCGCCGGGCGCCGGGCTGCCGGGCGCGCACGCGAGCGAGGCGACGCCGAAGCTGGCCGTCGTCCCGATGTGCTGTGCCAGGCCGTCGCGCAGGCGTTCGGCCAGGCGCACGCCGCCAGCCAGGTCCGTTTCAGGCAGGATCAGCAGGAATTCCTCGCCGCCGTGGCGCACCACGCTGTCGATGCCACGGCGCGTGGCGTTGCCGAGCAGGGCGGCAAAGTTGCGCAGCGCGGCATCGCCCGCGGCATGGCCGTGGGCGTCGTTGATGCGTTTGAAGTGGTCGAGATCGCACAGGATGGCCGTCAGGCACAGGCCATGGCGTTGTGAGCGCGCAAGCTCGGCGCCCAGCAAGTGCTCGTCGAGGTAGCGGCGGTTGTAACAGCCGGTCAGGTGGTCGCGCACGGCCTGTTCGGCGAGGATGGCGTGTTGCAGGACGTGCGCGCGGCGCTGGCGCTGCTGGCCATGGCTGGTGCACAGACCGGTCAGGTTGAGCAGCAGCAAGGTGGCGGCGTTGCCGGCTTGAAAGTCTTCCTGCAGGCCGAGCCAGACCAGGCTTGCCACGAAGGCCAGGCCGGCGCCGGCCAGCAGGTGCCGCGTGACGCCGGCATAGGGCGCGACGAGCAGGATGCAAAAGGCGGTCGCGTGCCAGCTTGCGTCGGCTTCACGCAGTGCATAGCAGAGCAGGAATACGAGCAGGTCCAGCGCCAGCAGCGCGGTGCCGGAGGCGGCGCTGCCAGGCTGTGCGGCGGGTGCGTGCAAGGCCCGCAGCAGCATGGCGAGGATAAGCACGCAGCAGGCCAGGCCCAGCGGCCAGCCGGCGGGCGGCAGCAGCGCGACGGAAAGGATGGCGCTGGCGCTGGCATGCAGCGCCAGCAAGGGAAGCGGCGCCGGCTTGCGGAGATCGTCAGTTGCATGGTGCAAATGCATGGAAACCTGTCGGATAGCGAATCGGGATCCCATTCTTGCCCGGCCCTGCGACAAGCCGCGACGCATTGCCCACCATGCTGCGTATTGGATTGGTCCTACCAGTGACCCTTATTCGTCGCTGGTGACGCGCGTGCGCACGAAATCGATATGGCCTTGCATGGCCGTGCGCGCCTCTTCCGGCTGGCTGGCGCAGATCGCTTCACACAGGGTGCGGTGCTGCGACAGCAGCTGCAGCGAGGTGGCCTCGTCCTGCTGGCGCAAGCCCGTGCCATTGATGGTGATGTGTTCGCGCAGCATGCCGATGATGCTGGTGTGCAAGTGCAAAAACATGGTGTTGTGCGACGCCTGCGCGATGACTTCATGCAGGCGGGCATCGGCCTGCGCCTCGCCGTGCTTGTCGTCGCTGGCGCGCGCCTGTTCCAGCTCGGCCAGCAAGGCCATGATCTGCGCGCGCTCGTCGCCGCTGGCCCGCTGCGCCGCAAAGTAGGCCGTTGCCCCTTCCAGCACGCGGCGAAATTCCAGGATGTCGTCGCGTAGGGCGGGGTGGTCGGCGACCAGCTGGCTCCACGGCGACGCCATGCCGGTGCGCAATTGATCCGTCACGAACACGCCAGCGCCGCGCCGGCTGCGCACCAGGCCCCGCGCCGCCAGCCGCTGCACGGCTTCGCGCACGGTATTGCGCGAAACCGCATATTGCTGCGCCAGCAGGCGCTCGGCCGGCAGCTGCGCGCCCGCCGGCAAGCTGCCGTCCAGCAGGGCCGTTTCCAGCCTGCGCATCACCATCTCGACCCTGCCCCGCGCTTGCATGCCTGTCGCCATCGCTGTCTTCCGGTGTTGTTTTAAAGTGGTCCGAGCAATTTGAAGTGGCTCGCGGAAGCTGGAATTATGCGTGAACCGGTCATTCTTAACAACACACAGCGGCGCCGCAGCAACATACAGAGCGCCGGGGAGACACATTCATGCAGCCAGACCCGCGCCAGCCACGCCGCTATCCACCCGCACCGCTCCAGGTGTACCTGTTCGCCACTTGCCTGGTCGACCTGTTCGTGCCGCAGGCGGGACTCGACGCGGTGCGCCTGCTGGAGCGGGAAGGCTTGCTGGTGCATTATCCGCGCGGCCAGAGCTGCTGCGGCCAGCCCGCCTACAGCAGCGGCAACCCGGAACAGGCGCGTGCCGTGGCCCGCGCCCAGCTCGACCTGTTTGCGCAGCCTTGGCCCGTGATCGTGCCGTCCGGTTCCTGCGCCGGCATGATGCGCCACCACTGGCCGCAGCTGTTTCAGGACGATCCCGTCGCCGGACCCAAGGCGCTTGAATTGGCCGAACGCGTATATGAGCTGAGCGAATTTCTCGTTTGCGTGCTGCAGCTCGACCTGGCCGGCCTGGCTGCCGCCGGGCAGGCCGATGAAAACGTGGTGCTGCACACCTCGTGCGGGGCGCGCCGCGAGATGGGCACGCGCCTGCACGGCGTGGCCCTGGTCGATGCCTTGCCCGGCGTGACGCGCATCGAACACCAGCGCGAATCGGAATGCTGCGGCTTTGGCGGCACGTTTTCACTGAAACACCCGGACATTTCCGGCGCCATGGTCAGCGACAAGATCGCCTCGGCCTGCGCCACGGGCTGCGACCGCCTTGTCTCGGCCGACTGCGGCTGCCTGCTCAATATTGGCCACGCCGCGCAGCACCAGGGCGCGCCGCTGCCCGTTGAGCACATGGCCAGCTTCCTGTGGCGCCGTACGGGAGGCGCGGCATGAGCGCGATCCTGACCGCCCGCGAACGCATGCTGGGGCGCTTGCGCGCCGCGGCCCCCACCGCGCCCGAGACGGTGGACGTCATCGATACGGCCATCGACCAGCACTATCTGGCGCGCCGCGCAGCATGTCCGCTGTCGCCGCGCCAGCGCATCGATGTCATGCAGGCAGCCTTGCGCGCCTCGCATGCGGAGGTCGATTGCGTCGGCGTGGACGCCTGGCCGGCCTTGCTGGCGCTGCGCCTCGGTGAACACGGCGTGCGCCGTTTGCTGCTCGATACCGGCAGCGCCGAGGGGCAAGCCTTGCGCGCCGCCTTGCCGGCCGAGGTGGAAGCGTTGTCCTTTGACCGTCCGCTGGCGCAGTGGAAGGGCGAGTTGTTCGACAGCGTCGACGCGGGTTTCACCGTCGCCCGTTCCGGCATCGCCGCCACAGGCACCCTCGTCATCGCGCCCGACGCGGCCACGCCGCGCACGGTGTCGCTGGCGCCGCCCCTGCATATCTGCCTCGTGTATGCGAGCACTGTGCATGCGGACTTGCACGCTGCGGCGCGCGCCGAGCGCTGGTGCGATGGCATGCCGGCCAACCTGGTGCTGGTGTCCGGTCCCTCGAAAACGTCGGATATCCAGCAGACGCTGGCCTATGGCGCGCACGGCCCGCGCTGGCTGTGGGTGCTGATTATCGATGATTTATCTGCCCATGCAGGAGGCCAGCCATGAACGCCAAGCCCCTGCAATTCGTCAAGCCGGCCGACTTCCATGCGCGCGCCCGCGCCGCGCTGGACGACCCGAAACTGCGCCAGAGTTTTCGCGGCGCGATGGATTTTTTACAGGACAAGCGTAGCGCCCAGTTCCCCGATGGCGACGAACTGGAACGCCTGCGCGACATCGGCGCAGCCGTGCGCCAGCACGCGCTGGCGCACCTGCCCGATTTGCTGGTGCAGCTGGAAGACAAGCTGACGGCGGCGGGCGTGCAGGTGCACTGGGCCGAGGATGGCGAGCAGGCCAACGCCATCATCCACGCCATCGCCGAGAGGAATCAGGCGACGCGCTTCATCAAGGGCAAGTCGATGGCCAGCGAGGAAATCGAGCTCAATCACTACCTGGAAGCGCGCGGCATGACGTGTTTGGAATCAGACATGGGCGAGTACATCGTGCAACTGGCCGGCGAAAAACCGTCGCACATCGTCATGCCGGCCATTCACAAGACCAAGGCCGACATCGCCGGCCTGTTCGCCGAACATATTCCCGACGCACCCTACACGGAAGACGTCGACAGTCTGATCCAGACGGGGCGGCGCGCCCTGCGCCAGGCCTTTGTCGAGGCGGACATCGGCCTGTCGGGCGTGAACTTCGCGGCGGCCGACACGGGCACCCTGTGGCTGGTGGAAAACGAGGGCAATGGCCGGCTGACGACCTCCGTGCCGGAGGTGCACATCGCCATCATGGGCATGGAAAAAGTCGTGGCCAAGCTGGAACATATCGTGCCGCTGGCCAGCCTATTGACGCGTTCGGCGACGGGGCAGGCCATCACCACGTATTTCAACCTGATTTCCGGCCCGCGCCGCGCCGGTGAGCTGGATGGCCCGCGCGAAGTGCACCTGGTCTTGCTCGACAACGGCCGCAGCCAGGCTTACGCCGACGAGCAGCTGCGCGCCACCCTGCAATGCATCCGCTGCGGCGCCTGCATGAACCACTGTCCCGTCTATACGCGCATCGGCGGCCACGCCTACGGCACCACGTATCCGGGGCCGATCGGCAAGATCATCTCGCCCCACTTGCTGGGACTGGCTGCGACGGCCGACCTGGCCACCGCGTCGAGCCTGTGCGGTGCCTGTGGCGAAGTGTGCCCCGTGCGCATTCCGATTCCGCAACTGCTGGTGCGCCTGCGCACGGAGGCGAACCGCAATCCGAACGAGGAAGTGGCGCATCCGCTGCGCGGCCAGGGCGCCAAGTTCAGCCGCGGCGAAAGCCTGATCTGGCGTTTCTGGAGCGGCGCCTTTGCGCGCCCCGCCAGCTACCGGCTGTTCCGCTGGGCCGCCACGCGCCTGCGCCTGCTGACGCCGCGCGCGCAGCTGGGCTGGACGCAGCACCGCAAGCCCTTGACGCCGGCGCCGCGCAGCCTGGCCGACTTGCTCAATGCACGAGGGCAGGAAGAATAGCGCCGCTCCGCCATACCGCAAAAAACACGCTACACACAATTACATCAAAAGCCGTTTTTTCAATCAACCCGCATCCACCGGAGGAGACCCGACATGCAAACCTGGACCCAACTTTATACACCGCTCGGCAGCTTGTGGCTGTCGTCGCTGGCGGCAGCCATTCCCATCATTTTCTTCTTCATCGCCCTGGCGGCGCTGCGCATCAAGGGACACGTGGCGGCGGCCGTCACCCTGGCGCTGGCGCTGGCCGTCGCCATCTTCGCTTACGGCATGCCCGTGCCGCAGGCGCTGGCGGCGGCCGGCTACGGCTTTGCGTATGGCTTGTGGCCAATCGCCTGGATCATCGTCACGGCCGTCTTCCTGTATAAAATCGTCGTGAAAACAGGGCAGATCGAGATCATCCGCGCCTCCGTCCTGTCGGTCACGGACGACCAGCGTTTGCAGGTGCTCTTGATCGGCTTTGCCTTCGGCGCCTTCCTGGAAGGGGCGGCCGGTTTCGGCGCGCCCGTGGCCATCACGTCGGCCCTGCTGGTGGGCCTGGGCTTCAACCCGCTGTACGCGGCGGGCCTGTGCCTGATCGCCAACACGGCGCCCGTGGCCTTTGGCGCCATGGGCATTCCCATCATCGTGGCGGGCCAGGTGACGGGCATCGACCCTTTCCTGATCGGCGCCATGGCGGGCCGCCAGTTGCCGCTGCTGTCGCTGGCCGTGCCCTTCTGGCTGGTCTTCATGATGGATGGTGTGCGCGGCGTGCGCGAAGTGTGGCCGGCCGCCCTGGTCACGGGTGCCAGCTTCGCCGTCACCCAGTATTTCACGTCGAACCATATCGGCCCTGAACTGCCGGACATCACCTCGGCCCTCGTTAGCCTGGTGTCGCTGACCCTGTTCCTGAAAGTGTGGCAGCCGAAGAATGCCAAGGTGGTCAACGCCGTCGGCGGCGGCGCCGCTGCGCTGTCCGGTTTTGGTGGCGGCGTGGGCAATGCGGACTTGCGCGGCAGCGGCAGCCGCGCCGCCTCGCCCTACACCCTGGCGCAAACGGCGCGCGCCTGGGCGCCTTTCGGCTTGCTGACGGCCATCGTCACCGTCTGGAGCCTGCCCGGCTTCAAGTCCCTGTTCGCCGCCGGCGGCGCGTTGGCCAGCCTGGTCGTCAAGATCCACGTGCCTTACCTCGATAAACTGGTGATCAAGACCATGCCCATCGTGGCGGAGCCGAAGGCGTATGACGCCGTCTTCAAGCTCGATTTGCTGTCGGCCGTGGGTACGGCGATCTTGCTGACGGCCGTGCTGTCGATGTGGATGCTGGGCATGAAGCCGCGCGATGGCCTCAAGGCCTTCGTCGAAACGGTGGTGGAATTGCGCCGTCCCGTGCTGTCGATCGGCCTGGTGCTGGCATTTGCCTTCGTCGCCAATTACTCGGGCATGTCGTCCACCCTGGCCCTGCTGCTGGCCGGCAGCGGCGCCGCCTTCCCGTTCTTCTCGCCGTTCCTGGGCTGGCTGGGTGTGTTCCTGACGGGCTCCGACACGTCGTCGAACGCCTTGTTCTGCTCCCTGCAAAACACCACGGCGCACCAGATCGGCGTGTCCGACACCTTGCTGGTGGCGGCCAATACGACGGGCGGCGTGACGGGCAAGATGATTTCGCCCCAGTCGATCGCCGTCGCCTGCGCCGCCACTGGCCTGGTGGGCAAGGAATCGGACCTGTTCCGCTTTACCCTGAAGCACAGCCTGCTGTTTGCCGTGATCATTGGCATCATCACCATGCTGCAGGCGTACGTGTTCACGGGCATGATCCCGCATTGAGTGGTCCGTAGAAGTACGTAGTAAAACTAGATGAATTGATAGTAAAACGTGCAGAGGGTCATGAAAATGACCTGATGCACTGCAGCATATCGAGGATGGCCCGGCGCAATGCTGGGTCCGCGGCGATGCCTTCCGCACCGAGACCCGACCCCAGCAGGGGCAGGCTGATGCAGGCGTCGTCGATCAGGCGCGCCGACATGGTGCGCACCGTTTCGCGCAGCGCCGCCTGTGCATGCGTGGCGCGCGGCGAGGCGTTCAGCAGCGCCAGCGGCTTGTCGATGAACGATTCATTTCCCACCATCCAGTCCAGCGCGTTTTTCATGGGGCCGCTCACGCCGTGCGCATACTCGGGACTGGCCAGCATCAGCACGTCGGCCGCGATGATCGCGTCGCGCAGGCCCGTCACGGCCGGCAGGCTGTCGGCGTCGAGGTCGGGATTGAACAGCGGTAATTGCCCGAGTCCCGGATAAATGCGGATGTCGAATGGCGCTGGGGCAAGCGTGGCGATGGCGCGCAGCAGGGCGGTGTTCAGCGAGGCGGCGCGCAGGCTGCCGGCGATGGCGAGGATGGTGATGGGCGTGTGCATCCCGCCTGTATAGCCCATCCTGTGCTCAAGCGCAAGGCGAGCAGGATGGCGCTATCGATGTTGCTACAGCCGTTGAGCGACTGGGAACTGCGGCAATACTGCGTCAATCTTAACGGCTCAGACCGCTCATCCAGCTAGGCTGTGGATTGGCACGGGCCAGTTCGCGCATGCGGTATTCCAGGTCGTAACGGTCGGTCGATTCGGCCAGATACGCTTCTTCGTAAGCGCGTTCGCGGCGGTCGCTGCTTTGGTTCAGCCAGGCGCCGACGCGTTTGGCGGCGTGGACCAGGGTGCCGACGATATTGCTGTTTTGCGTGGTGTGGTAAGTAAATGCGGTAGACATGGCAGACTCCTTATGTGGCGTGCCGCGTTGTGCTGCACTGCAATATAATTATAGCGGTTTCAAGTTATAAGGCTACTTTTGATTTCGAATGTCAGCTATTCAATTATCGAATAATTGATGTGAAACCTGCGCAATCCGGGGCCTTTCGGGCATAATGCGGCCGCAGCAAGGTAGTTTTACTACGCGCTCGGCCTTGCGAAGATGTTGCTTTCAAACACGAGCGCTGCCGCTGCCTGGCGGTGTCCATGCAAGCGATGGGCCAGGGCAGGGCACGACAATCTTGGATAGAACAATGGAGAAAGTATGGAACACGTAAAGCAGGGGCTGGGCGCATCGCGCGCACAGGCCGGCACGCAAAACAATACAGGCGCCCTGATCATTGTCACGGTGCTGTTTTTCATGTGGGGGCTGCTGACCTCGCTCAATGATGTGCTGATCCCCCATCTGCGTTCGATCTACACCCTGACGTATGTCCAGGCGATGCTGGTGCAGTTCTGCTTCTTTGGCGCCTACGCCATCGTCTCGCTGCCGGCAGGCATGCTGATCAAGAAAATCGGCTATCAGCGCGGCGTCGTCGCCGGCCTGCTGATCGCGGCCGCCGGCTGCGCCATGTTTTACCCGGCGTCCACCGGCAGCTATGCGCTGTTCCTCTTGTCCTTCTTCATCCTGGCGGCCGGCATCACCGTGCTGCAGGTGGCGGCCAACCCGTACGTGACGGAACTGGGCGACCCGCAGACGGCGTCGAGCCGCTTGACCCTGACGCAAGCGTTTAACGCGCTGGGCACCACCGTGGCGCCTGCGCTGGGCGGCATGCTGATTTTGTCGGGCACCGTGCTGACGGTGCAGCAGTTCGACCTGCTGCCGGCCGCCGAGCAACTGGCTTACCGCGCCAAGGAAGCGGCTTCCGTGCAAGGCCCGTACCTGGTGCTGGCCGCCACCCTGGTGATCCTGGCGGTGCTGTTCGCGCTGGCAAAATTGCCAAAGATTTCGCATGCCGACGATGCGGCCGCCCTGGCGCAGGCTGGCAACAAGGTCTCGATCTGGTCGCACCGCCACCTGGTGCTGGGCGCGCTGGCCATCTTCCTGTATGTGGGCGGTGAAGTCAGCATCGGCAGCTTCCTGATCAACTTCCTGGGCGAGAGCCATATCGCGGGCCTGAGCCACGCCGACGCCGCCTATTTCGTCAGCTATTACTGGGGGGGCGCCATGCTGGGCCGCTTCGTCGGCTTTGCAGTGATGCGCTATGTCAGCCCGGGTAAGACCCTGGCCTTCAACGCCGCCGTCGTCATCGCGCTGATCCTCGTCGCCGTGTTCTCCAGCGGTCACACGGCCATGTGGGCCTTGATCGCCGTCGGCCTGTTCAATTCCATCATGTTCCCGACCATCTTCAGCATGGCCTTGAACAAGCTGGGCGCGCAAACGGGACAAGGTTCGGGCATCCTGTGCATGGCCATCGTCGGCGGCGCCATCGTGCCGTTCATCCAGGGCTTCCTGGCCGACCACATCAACCTGCAACTGTCCTTCCTCGTGCCGGCCCTGTGCTACACCTTCATTCTGTACTTCGGCTGGAAATACGCCAGCATGTACAAGGACGACGCCAAGTAAGCCAGGTGGCGTGATCAAGCAAAAAGGGTGGCCGAGGCCACCCTTTTTTGCGTCAGTGCGCGAACTGGGTGCCCAGCACGTCCTGGCATACCTCAAGCCAGGCGCGTGCCGCATGCGACAGATAGCGCCCGCTCCAGACGTGCGCCACCTGCCACGCCACCTCCGGCTCGACGATGCGCACGGCCTCAAGCGGCTCGCCGGCCAGGCGGTGGATGAACGGCTCCGGCAGCAGGGCCACGCCCAGGCCCGCCGAGGCCATGGCCACCAGCCAGTCCCACTGGCCGCTCTGGGCCGCAATCGTCGGCTCAAAGCCCGCTTGCGCGAAATGCTGGCGCAGGCTGCGCGTGAGCGCGAAATCATCTTTTAACAGCACCAGCGGCAAGTCGGCCAGCGCCTTGAAGGGCAGTGTCGTGCGGTTTTTCTGGAAGGTGCCCGGTTCGGCCAGGGCCCAGATCGGGTAGTTGGCCACTTCCACGGCCACGAGGTCGAGTTCCGGGTCGGCCGGCAGCACCGTCATGCCGATTTCCAGCTCGCCGGCCGCCACCTTGCGCTCGATCTGCTGGCCCGTGTCTTCCTGCAAGGTCAGGCTGATATGCGGATGGCGCGCGCGGAACGCCTTTAATACAGGTGTGAACAGCACATTGATCATGGGCGGGATGCCGACCGTCAGGCTGCCGCGCTGCAACGTTTGCGTGTCGCGCACTTCAAGGGTCAGCTGGCGCATGTTCGCCAGCATTTCCTGGCCGTGCTGGTAGACGATGCGGCCCGTGTCCGTCAGGGTCAGCTTGCGCCCGTCGCGCACCAGCAGCTGCGCGCCCACTTCATCTTCCAGCTGGCGCACCATCTTGCTGATGGTCGATTGGGTCAGGTGCAGCGATTCGGCCGCCTGCGTAAAGCTCGACAGGCGCACGGTTTCGACGAAATAGCGCAGGGAACGGATATCCAAGATGGGTGCTCGGCGTTGGCAAAGCATGAAAATATCGACTGAATATGGCGAAGTTAATTCATGCCATGCATGTTGCCGCGATTTTATACTGAATCCACTTATGGGGTTGGTGTATGACAGCCATCCAGTTTGAGAATATGAAGAAGATCAGGAGCATCAGATGTACGAGGACCGTATCCGCCACCCAGGCTTGCTCGGCAAAATCATGAGCGCCGATGAGGCAGCCAAATTGTTCCACAACGGCATGCGTGTCGGCATGAGCGGTTTTACCCGTGCCGGCGACGCCAAGGCCCTGCCGCGCGCACTGGCCGAGCGCGCCCTGCAAGATCCATTAAGCCTGACCCTGATCACGGGCGCGTCGCTGGGCAATGGCAGCGACGGCCTGATGGCCGAGGCGGGCGTGCTGGCGCGCCGCATGCCGTTCCAGGTCGACCCTGTGCTGCGTGGCAAGATCAACAGCGGCGAAGTCATGTTCATCGACCAGCACCTGTCGGAAACGGCCGAGCAACTGCGCTCGGGCAACCTGGCCGCCGTCGATATCGCCGTCATCGAAGCAACAGCCATCACGGCGGCCGGCGCCATCATCCCGACCATGTCGGTGGGTAACTCCGCCGCGTTTGCCCAGCAGGCCACGCAGGTGATCATCGAGATCAACCTGTCCACGCCGCTGGCGCTGGAAGGCTTGCACGACATCTATATTCCACAAAATTTGCCGGGGCGCGAACCGATTCCCCTCACGCGCGTCGACCAGCGCCTGGGCAGCACGGCGATTGCCATCGATCCGGCCCGCATCGCCGCCATCGTCATTACGGACAGCCCCGACAGCCCATCGAACGCCTTGCCGCCCGACGAAGAGACGCAAGCCATTGCCGGCCACGTGATCGCCTTCCTGGAGGGCGAAGTGGCGGCTGGACGCATGGGCCCGGAATTGCTGCCCCTGCAGGCGGGCATCGGCACCATCGCCAACGCCGTGCTGCATGGCCTGATCGGCTCGCCTTTCCAGAACATGACGATGTATTCGGAAGTGTTGCAGGACAGCGCCATTGAGCTGCTCGATTCGGGCCAGCTGGCGTTCGCCTCGGCCTCGTCGATCACCCTGTCTGCCGCCGTGCATCAAAAGCTGATGGACAATATCGACCATTACCGCTCGAAAATCGTGCTGCGCCCGCAAGAGATCAGCAACCATCCGGAAATCGTGCGCCGCCTGGGCATCATCGCCCTGAATACGGCGCTGGAATTCGATATCTACGGCAACGTCAATTCCACGCATGTGTGCGGCACGCACATGATGAACGGCATTGGAGGCTCGGGCGACTTCGCGCGCAATGGGCAAGTATCGATGTTCGTGTCGAAATCGGCAGCCAAGGGGGGGCGCATTTCCAGCGTCGTGCCGATGGTCTCGCATGTGGACCATACGGAGCATGACGTCGATGTGCTGGTGACGGAGTGGGGTTTTGCCGACTTGCGTGGCCTGGCGCCGCGCGAACGGGCGCCGTTGATCATCGAGCGCTGCACGCATCCCGCTTACCGCGATCAATTGCGCGCGTATTACGACGCGGCATGCCAGCGCGGCGGTCATACGCCGCACATCCTGGAACAGGCGCTGTCGTGGCATACGCGCTATCAGGAAACGCAGAGCATGCTCGAAGCGCAGTAAGCTTCGCGCATATCAAGACGGGGCAGGGCGGTGCAGCACCGCGCCTGCCTTTACTTTTTCTCAGTACATGTGCAGCGCCTTGGCGCCCAGGTCCAGCAAGGCAAGTTTGCGCTGGATCAAGCGTCAGGAAGCCGGTGCAAAGCGCAGGCGGATGCCTGTCGTGACGACGGCCAGCAAGTCGTCGATATGTGCGTTCATTTCCGGGTGCGGCGTCCATGGGTCGCCCGCATCCATGACGATGCGCAGCGACACGAGGCCGTGCAGCGATTGCCAGAAGATTTGCGTCATCGTGTGCAGTGCCGGCGGATCCTGGCGTACCTGGCCCGCTTGCGCCAGTTCGGTAAACAGGTGCAGCGCATAGGCGTACGGGTCTTGCTCGATATTGCCGTGCTCCACTTCGACGGCGTCGACTTCCGCGTGCGGACGCAGCTCCATGAAGATCAGCGAGTACTCGTCGGGATGCTGGAAGCCGTACTCGATGTAGGCGCGGCCGATCAGGCTGATACGTTCCCATGGGTCCATGCTGGTGGCGCAGGCCGTGCGCATGGCGTGCACCAGTTCCAGCAAATCCTTGTCCATGGCCTGGGCGATCAGGGTGGCCTTGTCGCGGAACAGGGCGTACACGACGGTGGTGGAAAAGCCGGCCGCCTCGGCCACCTTGCGGATGGAGACGGCGCGCGCGCCACCCTTCTTGATGAGATCTTTGACGACGTTGATGATGTGCTCGCGCCGCGCCTGCGCCTCGCGTAACTTTCTTTCCTGGATGTTAGTTAACTTCTTGTCCACGACTCTTTCCTGGCGACTCTATGAAAGCAAGAATTATAGGGGGGCGACCCGGCGCTAATGTGTCAGCGGCTGTTACAAAGCAGTTTTTTGTCCGGTAGATGCAACAGCTCACCGATTTTTCGTGCTTTTGCCCGGCACTTTTCCATCGATGCCCCGGATTGGTGCATAAATCACCAGACCAGGCTTTGCGAACGGTGCCAAAGGGCGGAAAATAGCGGGATAGCTTACACTGCGTTTTTTAGCGCGACGGCGGAGCCCACGAGGCAACGCCGTAACACTTACATTCGGACGGGATCATTACATGACCATTAAAATCAGCCAGAACTTCGACTCGGGCGCCATCGACGTGGTGAGCGCCGCCAGTGCCGGCGCCATCGACCTGAACTTGCGCAAGGATAGCCACGCCGACATCCACCAGTGGTTCCACTTCCGCCTGCAGGGCGCGCGGGGCCAGGCATGCACGATGCGCTTCCTGAACGCGGGCCAGGCCACCTATCCTGCCGGCTATGAAGACTACCAGGCCGTGGCCAGCTACGACAGCGAAAACTGGTTCCGCGTACCGACGGCGTTCGATGGCCAGGTCATGACGATCTCGCACACGCCTGAACTCGACAGCGTGTACTACGCCTACTTCGAGCCGTATTCGTGGGAACGCCATTTGCGCCTGCTGGGTGAAGTGGCCGAGCATCCGCTGGCGCGCGTGTCCGACCTGGGCAGCACGGTCGACGGCCGCGACATGAACATGGTTACCATCGGCAACCCGCAGGCGGAAAAGAAAATCTGGGTCATCGCACGCCAGCATCCGGGCGAATCGATGGCCGAATGGTTCGTCGAAGGCTTGATCGACTCGCTGCTCGACGACGCCAACCCGATCGCACGCAAGCTCTTGCAGCGCGCCGTGTTCCACATCGTGCCGAACATGAATCCGGACGGCTCCATCCGCGGCAACCTGCGCACGAATGCGGCAGGCGCCAACCTGAACCGCGAATGGATGACGCCTTCGCTGGAGTCCAGCCCGGAAGTGCTGTGCGTGAAAAACAAGATCCACGAAACGGGCGTCGACATGTTCTTCGACATCCACGGCGATGAAGCGCTGCCGTACAACTTTGTGGCCGGCAACGAAATGCTGGAAAACTTCACGCCGGCGCAAGCGGCGCACCAGAAAGCCTTCATCGAGCGCTACAAGCAGGCCAGCCCCGACTTCCAGGACAAGTTCGGCTATGCGGCCAGCAAGTACAAGTCGGACATGCTGACCCTGGCGTCGAAATACATCGGCCACCACTTCGGCTGCCTGGCGCTGACCCTGGAAATGCCGTTCAAGGAAAACGCCGACTTGCCGGATCCAGCCGTCGGCTGGAACGGCGCGCGCAGCGCGGCCCTGGGCGCGGCCATGCTGCAGCCTATCCTGCTGTCGCTGGATTGAACGGCGTTGTTCATGGGTATCGAGATCGAGCGTAAATTTTTGCTGGCCGGCGACGCCTGGCGCGGCCTGGGCCAGCCGGTCCTGCTGCGCCAGGGTTATCTGTCGTCCGCGCGCGAGCGCGTGGTGCGCGTGCGCATCGAGGGCGGGCAAGCGATGCTGACCATCAAGGGCGCGAACGTGGGTGCAACACGCGGCGAGTGGGAGTATCCGATTCCGCTGGCCGACGCGGCCGAACTGCTCGACGGCCTGTGCGAACAGCCGCTGATCGAAAAGTATCGCCACCGCATCGAACACGCGGGCATGGTGTGGGAAGTCGACGAGTTCCTGGGCGCCAATGCGGGCCTGGTGGTGGCCGAGATCGAACTGGCCTCGGAAGACCAGGCCTTCGAGAAACCGGAGTGGATCGGCGCGGAAGTGTCGGGCGATGTCCGCTATTACAACGCGAATCTGATCCGCCATCCGTTTTCACAGTGGTGATGGTGTTGTAAATGACGTTGCAATGAAAAAGGCGGAACCGAGGTTCCGCCTTTTTTTGCATGCGCTGGTGGTGTTGTCGGATTAGCGCGCAGCGCGTAATCCGACAAGCCTGCATTAATGGAAGTGTTCCGTGCCTTGCGGCGTATCTTCCGGCATTTCCGCATGCGCCAGCTCGCCGACAGGATCGGCAAACAGGGGTGCGCCGCAATCGTCGCAGTATTCACCGACAAAGCGTTCCGCGTGGCGCTTGATCTGCGTCACGCCGGCCGCGTTCAGGTGCTCGATGATTTCATCGACGGGCGTCTTTTGCTTGTCCAGCGCGGCGATGCCGACCTGGATCAGGCCTTCGATCGGCGTGCCATCCTCGTCTTCCTGGCCGTACAAAGGCCAGACGATGCCGTAGATGACGTCCGGCGCCTGGCGCAGGGTGAAGGCGATGCGGTACTCATCGACCTGGCCATCGGCCGCTTCCTCGCCAAAACCGGCGATGACGGCGCGCAATTCCGACGGCTCGATGGCCAGGGTATGCGTCAGATAGTGCACGGCGGCGCGCACGGAGACGGGGCGTATCAGCTTGTCCGCTTCGCGGCAGGCCACGTAATACGCTTCCGGCAGCAGCAATTCCAGGCCGCAGCCGGGCAGCAGGCGGGCGAACGTCGGCGTCGCCTGCGTGCGCCATTGTTCCAGAGCGGCGCTGCGTTCGGCGATGAAGTCGAGCTGGCTCGAAGGCGTCTGCCAGCGGAACAGCGGCGCGCCGCTTGGCGCCACCACGGCCACCAGCAGGTAGCGCGTGTCGGCCAGGAAGGGCGCCGTTTCCGCCTCTTTGCCTGACGGCTTGACGGCCGTGCCTTTCAGCGCGGCCAGTGCCAGCTTCTGCGTCTTGGCATAGGTCTCGACGTGGCTGCGCGGCAACTGGTCGATCGAGTAGAGCGTTGGCGCCATGGCCATCTTCGTGCCATCGGCCAGCAGGTGGGCGGCGAAATGCGCCGACAGTACGCTGTGCGCGTCGCCGGCCATGGGGCCGGAGGCGATGGAAAAGCGCGTCCACGCGAGGATGGGCACGGCGACGAGCAGGGCGTCGTAGCGCACGTCTTCATGCGTGACGACGGTCGATTCGCTGACGGCTTCAACGCAGTCCATCAGCACGTCATAAGCGTTCAAGTCATCCTTGAACAGGCTGCCCAGGGTGTTGTCGATGGTGTCCTGGTGGCCGGTTTTGAGTAATTTCTGGAGCTGCGTATCCAGGCTGTGTTCCCAGGACCGCTCTTCGAGACGGCTGGCTGCCTGTACGATCGCCTGGGCAAAGGTGACCAGGCGCTGGCTGTCGGCAGTCAGTTTATGGGATGAATCTTTGGAAGGACGACGCATAGCGGGATAAGAGTCTCGGAAAGTGAAAAAAATGGATCAGTCAAACAATGATAAACCCTTATAACCGTATTGTAGAGGATTCAGCCGCACGCAATACGTAAGCTGTCCTTAGATCATGCCAATAGTCGAAATTTCAAGTCGGAACGGGATGCAGGGACGAAAAAAAGCGCCGGTCGAAACCGGCGCTTTGATCTTGCATCACAGCTGGGCTGATTACTCGGCCAGCAATTGACGCAGCACGAATGGCAGGATACCGCCATGCTTGTAGTAATCGACTTCGATCGGCGTATCGATGCGCAGCAGGACTTTGACTTCCTGGCTGCTGCCGTCGGCGCGGTGGATCACCAGGGTAGCCAGTTGCTGTGGCTTGATTTCGCCTTCGAGGCCTTTCAGGTCGAAGGTTTCCTTGCCGGTGATGCCCAGGGTTTGCACGCTGTCGTCGCCGATGAATTGCAGCGGCAACACGCCCATGCCCACCAGATTCGAGCGGTGAATACGCTCGAACGAACGGGTGATCACGGCTTTCACGCCCAGCAGTTGCGTACCTTTTGCCGCCCAGTCGCGCGACGAGCCCGTACCGTACTCTTCGCCGCCGAAGACCATGGTTGGCGTGCCTTCAGCAACATATTTCATCGCTGCGTCGTAGATCGACATTTCTTCGCCGGAAGGCTGGTGGATCGTGATGCCGCCTTCGACCGCCGAACCGTCTGCCTTGGCAGGGATCATGCGGTTTTTGATACGCACGTTGGCGAACGTGCCGCGCATCATGATTTCATGGTTGCCGCGACGCGAGCCGTAGGAATTGAAGTCCGCTTTCAGGACGCCGTTTTCCTTCAGCCATTTGCCTGCAGGGCCGTTTTCCTGGATCGAGCCGGCTGGCGAGATGTGGTCGGTGGTGATGGAATCGCCGAACACGCCCAGTGCGCGCGCGCCTTCGATGCCGGTGGCCACTGCCGCTGGCGTCATCGAGAAGTTGTCGAAGAACGGAGGTTCCGCGATATAGGTCGATTTCGGCCAGTTGTAGACTTGACCGGAAACGGTCGTGACTTTTTCCCACAGCTTGCCTGGTGCGCCCTTGACGTCCGCGTAGTTGTCCTTGAACACCTTGGCGTTCATGGCGAACTTCATCATGGCCGACACTTCAGCCGAGGTTGGCCAGATGTCGCCCAGGTAGATGTCCTTGCCGCCCTTGCCTTTGCCGACTGGTTCCGTCATCAGGTCGCGCGTCATGTTGCCGGCGATGGCGTAAGCGACGACCAGCGGTGGCGAAGCGAGGAAGTTCGAGCGGATGTTCGGGTGAATACGCGCTTCGAAGTTACGGTTACCCGACAGCACGGCCGACGCGACGATATCGTGCGTGGCGATCGCTGCGTTCAGCTCGGGCGTCAGGTCGCCCGCATTGCCGATACAGGTGGTGCAGCCATAGGCGGTCACGCCGAAGCCCAGTTTTTCCAGGTAAGGCAGCAGGCCGGCAGCGGTCAGGTACTCGGTCACGACGCGCGAACCAGGGGCCAGCGAGGTCTTGATGTGCGGCGCGACTTTCAGGCCGGCTTCGACGGCTTTCTTGGCCAGCAGGCCGGCAGCCAGCATCACGCTCGGGTTCGAGGTGTTGGTGCACGAGGTGATCGCGGCGATCAGCACGTCGCCGTTCGACACTTTCACGTTGTTGGTGGTCTCGTACACGGCGTTCAGGTCGGCCGGGTTCTTGTTGAAGCCGTTTTCCGACGTTGGCTTGGCGAACAGTTCGGCGAAGTTCGCTTTCACATTGCCGATTTCGATACGGTCTTGCGGGCGTTTCGGGCCGGCCAGCGACGGAGCAACCGATGCCAGGTCCAGTTCCACCACGCGGGTGTAGTCGATGTCGCCAGCTTTTGGCACGCCGAACAGGTTTTGCGCCTTGAAGTAGCCTTCGAACGCGGCGATTTCAGCCTTGCTGCGGCCGGTGCCCTTGAAGTAATCGATGGTCGCTTCGTCGACCGGGAAGAAGCCCATGGTCGCGCCGTATTCCGGTGCCATGTTGGCGATCGTCGCGCGGTCGGTCAGGGTCAAGGATTCGGTGCCTTCGCCGAAGAATTCGACGAACTTGCCGACGACTTTTTCTTTGCGCAGCAGTTCGGTGATGGTCAGTACCAGGTCGGTGGCGGTGCAGCCTTCGCGCAAGGCGCCCGACAGGTTCACGCCGATCACGTCTGGCGTCAGGAAGTAGACCGGTTGGCCCAGCATGCCGGCTTCCGCCTCGATGCCGCCCACGCCCCAGCCGACCACGCCGATGCCGTTGATCATGGTGGTGTGCGAGTCGGTGCCGACCAGGGTGTCAGGGTAGTACACGTCGCCGGCTTTCTTGCCTGCGTGGTGCACGCCGCGCGCCAGGTATTCCAGGTTGACCTGGTGGACGATGCCGAAGCCTGGTGGCACGACGCCGAAGGTGTCGAAGGCTTGCATGCCCCATTTCATGAACTGGTAACGCTCGTTGTTACGCGAGAATTCCAGTTTCATGTTCAGGTCCAGCGCTTTCTTTTCGCGGTAGTGATCGATGGTCACCGAGTGGTCGACCACCAGGTCGACCGGTACCAGTGGTTCGATCTTCTTGGCGTTGATGCCCATCTTGGCGGCCACGTTGCGCATGGCGGCCAGGTCGGCCAGCAATGGTACGCCGGTGAAGTCCTGCAGCACGACGCGCGCCACTACGAACGGGATCTCGTCGGTGCGCTCGGCGGTTGGGCCCCAGCTCGCCAATTGCTTGACGTGTTCTTCGGTGACTTTTTTGCCGTCGCAGTTGCGCAATACCGATTCGAGCACGATACGAATCGACACTGGCAGGCGGGAGACATTGATGCCCAGGCTTTTTTCCAGCGCAGGCAGGGAGTACAGCTTGCCCTTCTTGCTATCCGAAATATTAAAGTCCTTGAGCGTGTTCAGAGTGTTGCGGGACATGACCTCTCCTTGTTGGGTATCGTCTATTTATTGATTATTCAAATTACAAAACATGACTGAGCCCCCGAAGAGGCCCTTGCTGCTCACATCAGCCGCCGGTCGCCGGCAGCACGCCCAGCGATGGCGCGGCTTCCACCACTGCCGCCGGCTTGGCTTGCTCCGCATCCTTGCATTCATTGGCCAGCTGGCGGCCCTGCTTGGAATCGAGCAGCATGCCTTTGGCCGGGATGCCGATCCAGACGAGACCGTACAGACGGTTCTCGAAGCGGTTGGCGCCGGTGGTGGTGCCAACGCGGCTCAGGCGGTGCAGGCGCTTCTTCCAGCGCAGGGCGATGTGTTTGTCGTCAGTCGCATTGGTGTAGATGGTAATTTTATTGCCAAGTTCGCAATTGAAATCGGTGGAAGCCGAGCCTGCGGTGTCCGGTTCGTCGGATTCTTCCTTGTCGGCGACTGACATGGCGAGCGGATGGGCTTCCTTGGCGGCTGCCTTGGCTTTGGTGGTCTTGGCCTTTGGCTTGGCTTTGGCAGCCTTCACTGCCTTGGGGTTTGCCTCTGCCGTGGCGGCGAAGCTGGCTGGCGCCAGCGTGAGGGTCATGGCGCCCAGCGCGACGCTGCAGGCAATGGCTAATTTGGAGAGGGACATCGTGTAATTCCTGTCAGTTTTCAGTGGTGCTGGAAGAGGGGGTGTTGAGTAATGCAGCGGCCGCCTCGGGCAGGCCGAGGCCTGCCAGTTTGGCGCGTTGCAAAACGGTCCAATAATATCGGTAGCTGGCGCGGTCGTGCAAGCGGCCATTTTGCGCAATCGGTCCCCAGTTGGCGCGCAGCGCCTCATTCAGGATGTTGCTGGCCTCGTTGACTTCGGACAGGCGCGGCGTGAAGGCCTTGATGATGGGCTTGATCTGGTCCGGGTGGATGCTCCACATGCGCGTGTAGCCGAACTCGGCTGTCGCGCGCTGGGCGTCATTCGCCACCACGGCCGAATCGCGCACGTCCGTCGTCACGTTATGCGACGGCACCTTGCCGTGCGCATGGCAGGCGGCCGCCACTTCCAGCTTGGCGCGCACCACCAGCGGGTGCGTGAACTGGCCCGGCGTGCGCATGGCGGCGGCGGGAATGGCGCCGTAGTGGGCCGAAACGAAATCCATGATGCCGAAGGACAGGCATTCGACCTGGGGCAGGGCGGCGATCGCGTAGGCGTCGCGCAGCGCGCCATGCGTCTCGATCAGGATGTGCACGGGCAGGTTGTCGCGGCCGGCGCGGCGCGCGTGCAGGTTGATCAGGTCGATGGCCAGCATGGCATCCTGCACGCCTGCCACCTTGGGCACGGCGATGTAGGCCAGGCGGGAGGCGGCACTGCAGATGATTTCCACGTCGCGCGCGAAAAACGGGCTGTCGACGTCGTGCACGCGCACGCCGATACGGTTGAACTGGTTGTCGTCGCTGGCCAGCAGGCCGGCGATCATCAGGGCGTGGGCTTCTTCATTGCCGGCGCTGGCGCCGTCTTCGCAGTCGAACGTGATGTCGAACAGGGGGCCAAGCTCTTGTTGCAAAGCAATCGATTTACGCATCAGCTTTTCAGAGCCGGCGTAGTGGTCGCAAGCGGCGAGCAACAGCGGCTGGCGTTTGCCTTGGAATAAAACCTCGGAAGGGTGCATGCTTAAGGCATTTCTGCAGGTAAAAACTACTTGATAAAACAGCCGCACCGCGACATGCGCGGGGCGGCCTTCTTTGGCGGGCGGCGCATTGCCGCGCCGCCAAAACTGGACTTAGGCCAGCAGGTGTTTCACGCCTTCGCGCTCTTCGGTCAGTTCTTTCAGGGTCAGGTTGATGCGCTCTTGCGAGAATGCATCGATTTCCAGACCTTGAACGATGGTGTACTCACCGTTGTCGGTGGTGACCGGGAAACCGAACACGGTGCCTTCAGGAATGCCATACGAGCCATCCGAAGGAACGCCCATGGTGGTCCACTTGCCAGCCGTGCCCAGCATCCAGTCATGGATGTGGTCGATGGCGGCGTTCGCTGCCGACGCTGCCGACGACAGGCCGCGCGCTTCGATGATGGCCGCGCCGCGCTTGCCGACGGTCGGCAGGAAGGTGTTGGCGTTCCATTCCTGGTCGTTGATCAGGTCTTTCACAGCCTTGCCGTTGACGGTGGCGAAGCGGTAGTCGGCGTACATCGTTGGCGAGTGGTTGCCCCACACGGTCAGCTTCTCGATATCCTTGACGGCGGTGCCGGTCTTGGCAGCGACTTGCGACAGCGCGCGGTTGTGGTCCAGGCGCAGCATGGCGGTGAAGTTTTTCGCTGGCAGCGATGGCGCCGATTTCATGGCGATGTAGGCGTTGGTGTTGGCAGGGTTGCCGACCACCAGGACTTTGACATTGCGCGAAGCGACGGCGTCGAGCGCCTTGCCTTGCACCGTGAAGATCTGGGCGTTCGCTTCCAGCAGGTCCTTGCGTTCCATGCCTGGGCCGCGTGGACGCGCGCCAACCAGGACGGCCACGTCGACATCCTTGAATGCGGTCAGCGGATCGGAGTGGGCGGTCATTTCCGTCAGCAGCGGGAAGGCGCAGTCGTCGATTTCCATCATCACGCCCTTGAGCGCCTTCTGGGCTTTTTCGTCCGGGATTTCAAGCAGTTGCAAGATGACAGGCTGGTCTTTGCCGAGCATGTCGCCATTGGCGATGCGGAACAACAGGGCGTAGCCGATCTGGCCGGCGGCGCCGGTCACTGCAACACGCATTGGGGTTTTAGCCATGATGAATCTCCAAAAATGGGAAAGAAAACGGGCTTGAAGCTGGGCTTACGCTTATCCGGAAAAACTATAATGATACCAAAACCGGCCCGCGCCACCGAAATGCTGGTGTACGCTGCCGTCACGCTTGTGCTGCACGAGGCCAGAGTGGCTGGCCAACAACATAAAACGCTGGCTCACAAGTTTTATCGAGGGCAGTTTAGGCCTCCGATCCCTATCTGTCAATCATATCTTATGTCTTATATAAGACAGATAACTACGAGTCTTTTACTGGACGCGGGCAGTGATTTGTGTTGAAATGTCGGACTATGAATTCCGCCTCGTCCAATCTGACCAACAATGCCACTGCTGCAAGCGGGGCGGTCAGTCCGACCGCGGGCACCCCGGCCACGCCCGTTGCCGCAGCCGGCAGCCCCGCCGCCACCCCTGTCGCCAGCCTCAATACCACTGCCTCCACCGCCGTGGCCGCGCCTGCCGCAACTGCCTCGCCCACCTTCAGTCCCCTGTACCAGCAGATCAAGGCGCTCATCACGCAGAGCCTGCAGTCGGGCGAATGGAAGCCGGGCGAGCTGATTCCCAGCGAAGTCGAGCTGGCAGGGCGCTTCAAGGTCAGCCAGGGCACGGTGCGCAAGGCCATCGATGAACTGGCCGCCGAGAATCTCGTCATGCGCCGCCAGGGCAAGGGTACCTTCGTTTCCACCCACCATGAGGCACGCGCGCATTTCCGCTTCCTGCGCCTGGTGCCGGACGAAGGCGTACCGCATTATCCCGAAAGCAAGTTTATCGAAGTCAAGCGCGTGCGCGCGCCAGCCGATGTGGCGCGCCTGATGGACCTGAAATCCGGCGACGCCGTCATTTTCATCAAGCGCGTGCAGTATTTCGACGGCGTGCCGACCATCGTCGAAGAGCTGTGGCTGCCTGGCCTGATCTTCAAGGGCCTGACGGCCGAGCGCCTAGTGGAATACAAGGGCCCCATGTACGGCCTGTTCGAAACGGAATTTGGCACGCGCATGATACGCGCGTCCGAACAGATCCGCGCCGTGTGCGCCGACGCGGGCGCCGCGCAATTGTTAAATATCGACCTCGGCACGCCCTTGCTCAGTTCCGAGCGCGTGTCGTTTACCTACGGCGACAAGCCGGTTGAACTGCGCCGGGGCCTGTACCTGACCAGTCGCCATCATTATCAGAATGAACTCAGCTGAAGCGGCGGGGTGCCTGCGGGCGTCCGGACAAGCAGCAAGGCTGAAGTGCATCGCTTGCAAGATGCCTGCCGCAAGGCGGGCAACGGAGACAACGGAAAGCGCAGCGACAGCATGGCCCGCCCCGGCGGGCCGTGTTTTGCCGGCGATTCTGTAATTAAATTACGTGAACTACGGAAAGTAGCGCGGTATTTTGTAGTAAAAAACCATTTTGGTTATATGTAACAATAGATATTGGTATGGGTTGCGAAAATCGGCGAAAATCGCGGCTTCAATATTTAGTTGAAATTCAAAGGGGAGGTTTTTGTTATGTCTGAAGCCGTAAGAGAAGTACCAAAAAAAGAACGGCCGCAATTCCGTAACATTCATGTTACCGAATTGTCGAACTACCGCATGGCTGTCGGCGCCATCGTCTCGATCCTGCATCGCATCAGCGGTTTCATCATTTTCGCCTTGCTGCCATGCATACTGTACATGCTGGAACTGAGCCTGCGTTCCGAAATGTCCTACGCCTACTTCCAGGGCATCGCCTCGCACTGGTTCGTCAAGCTGATCACCCTGGGTCTGGTCTGGGCCTTCCTGCACCACTTCTGCGCCGGTATCCGTCACCTGTTCATGGACGTGCACGTTGCCATCGAAAAAGATTCGGCACGCAAGACCGCCTCGTCCGTGCTGGTCGTGAGCCTGGTGTTGACGGCTCTGGTCGCTTTGAAACTGTTTGGAGTATTTTAAACATGGCAGACAATAATATCGGACCGAAACGCCTCGTCGTCGGTGCCCATTACGGCTTGCGCGATTGGCTGGCGCAACGCGTTACCGCCATCGTCATGGTGGCCTATGTGGCCATCCTGCTTATTTCTTTCCTGACCGGCAGCAACTTCAGCTATGAAGGCTGGGCTGGTCTGTTCGCACAGCAGTGGTTTAAATTGTTCAGCCTGGTGACCTTCGTCGCCCTGTTCTACCACGCATGGGTCGGCGTACGCGACATCTGGATGGACTACGTGAAAAGCGCTGGCCTCCGTCTGACCCTGCAAATTGCCACCATGCTGTGGTTGATCGCTTGTGCCGGCTGGACGGTACAGATACTCTGGAGTGTGTAATCGTGGCAGCATATAAATCTGCAATCCCTACCCGCCGCTTTGATGCGGTCATCGTTGGCGCCGGCGGTTCCGGCATGCGCGCGTCGTTGCAACTGGCTGAAGCCGGTCTGAACGTCGCTGTTTTGTCGAAAGTTTTCCCGACCCGCTCGCACACCGTGGCGGCGCAGGGCGGTATCGGCGCGTCGCTCGGCAACATGGCCGAAGACAACTGGTTCTGGCACATGTTCGACACCGTCAAGGGTGGCGACTATCTGGGCGACCAGGATGCCATCGAATTCATGTGCCGCGAAGCACCGAAGGTCGTGTACGAACTGGAACACTTCGGCATGCCATTCGACCGCAACCCTGACGGCACCATCTATCAGCGTCCATTCGGCGGCCACACGGCCCACTTCGGCGAAAAGCCGGTGCAGCGCGCTTGCGCGGCAGCCGACCGTACCGGTCACGCTCTGTTGCACACCCTGTACCAGCGCAACGTTCGCGCCCGCACGCATTTCTTCGTCGAATGGATGGCGCTTGACCTGATCCGTGACGCCGAAGGCGACGTGATCGGTGTGGTCGCGCTGGAAATGGAAACCGGCGAATGCATGATCCTGGAAGCAAAAACGACGGTCATGGCAACGGGCGGCGCAGGCCGCATCTTCGCCGCATCGACGAATGCCTTCATCAACACGGGCGACGGCATGGGCATGGCGGCACGCGCCGGCCTGCCGCTGCAAGACATGGAATTCTGGCAGTTCCACCCGACCGGCGTGGCCGGTGCGGGCGTATTGATCACCGAAGGCGTGCGCGGCGAAGGCGGCATCCTGATCAATAGCGAAGGCGAACGCTTCATGGAGCGCTATGCGCCGACCTTGAAGGATCTGGCGCCGCGCGACTTCGTCTCGCGTTCGATGGACCAGGAAATCAAGGAAGGCCGCGGCTGCGGTCCTAACAAGGATCACGTGATGCTGGACCTGCGCCATATCGGCGCCGACACCATCGCCAAGCGCTTGCCGTCGATTCTGGAAATCGGCCACAAGTTCGCCAACGTCGACGCCACCAAGGAACCGATTCCTGTCGTGCCGACGATTCACTACCAGATGGGCGGCATCCCGACGAACATCCATGGCCAGGTCGTCACCCCGACCGGTCCGGATAATTCGGCCAAGGTTGTCAACGGTCTGTACGCGATCGGCGAATGCGCCTGCGTGTCCGTGCACGGCGCCAACCGCCTGGGCACGAACTCGCTGCTCGACCTGGTGGTCTTCGGCCGCGCGGCCGGTAACCACATCGTCAACAGCGGCCTGAAAGCCAAGGAAAACAAGCCTTTGCCAGCCGATGCCGCCGAATTTGCCATGGGCCGCCTGGCGCGCCTGGAAAACTCGACCGGCACGGAAACCGTGCAGGGCGTGGCGAACGACATCCGCGCAACGATGCAGAAGTACTGCGGCGTGTTCCGTACCGACGAGATGCTGAACAAGGGCGTCGAAGAAATCATGAAGCTCGACGAGCGCCGCAAGCACGTCTCCTTCAAGGATAAATCGATGGTCTTCAACACGGCCCGCGTGGAAGCGCTGGAGCTGGACAACCTGATCGAAACGGCGAAAGCGACCATCGTTTCGGCGGCAGCGCGCAAGGAATCGCGCGGCGCCCACGCCCAGGATGACCATCCGCAACGTGACGACGACAACTGGATGAAGCACACTCTGTGGTATTCGGAAGGCAACCGACTGGAATACAAGCCAGTCGTGACCAAGCCGCTGACGGTTGATACCTTCAAACCGAAACCACGTACTTTCTAAGGCTATACCATGGCACGCACTCTTAAATTCAAAATCTACCGCTACGATCCTGACCAGGATGCCAAGCCGTACATGCAAGACCTGACGGTCGAACTGAAAGACACCGACAAGATGCTGCTCGACGCACTGCAGCGCATCAAGGCGGACGTCGATGACTCGCTGGCCCTGCGCCGCTCGTGCCGCGAAGGCGTGTGCGGTTCGGACGCGATGAACATCAACGGCAAGAACGGCCTGGCATGCACCACCAACCTGAACGAACTGTCGGAGCCTATCGTGCTGCGTCCGTTGCCAGGCTTGCCAGTCATCCGCGACCTGATCGTCGACATGACGCAATTTTTCAAGCAATACGATTCGATCAAGCCTTTCCTGATCAACGATTCGATCCCGCCTGAAAAAGAACGCCTGCAGTCGCCGGAACAGCGCGAAGAACTCGATGGCCTGTACGAGTGCATCCTGTGCGCATGCTGCTCCACGTCGTGCCCGTCGTTCTGGTGGAATCCGGACAAATTCGTCGGCCCGGCTGGCCTGCTGCAAGCCTACCGCTTCATCGCCGATTCGCGCGACGAAGCCACCGGCGCGCGTCTGGACAACCTGGAAGACCCGTACCGCCTGTTCCGCTGCCATTCGATCATGAACTGCGTCGACGTCTGCCCGAAAGGGTTGAACCCGAACAAGGCGATCGGCAAGATCAAGGAATTGATGGTCCGCCGCGCGATCTGATCCCCCTGATCGCATCCGCCGGGCGCCGTTTGCGGGAAGAGGGTATCCTCTCTTGCCTGCAGGCGGCGCCTGCAAAGCAGCACCGTGCCGCAAGGCACACGTAAAGTGGTAAACCAAATGACAGAATCAATTTTGTCCTCGCATCAGGCCGACCCGGCCAACCGCGCCCGCCTGCGCTGGCGTTCACGCCGTGGCCTGCTGGAAAACGACATTATCCTGACCCGTTTTCTCGATGCGTATGAAACCGAATTGACCGATGAAGAAGTTGACGCGCTGACGCGTTTGCTGGATTTATCGGACAATGCGTTAATGGATCTGGTACTGGCTCGTAAAGAGCCGGAAGGCGAAGTCGATCTGCCGCATGTGCGCGCACTGCTGCAACGACTGCGCATTGCCTAGACGCCTGGGCGATATATTGCAAACGGTGCGAGTGGCGCGCTGTAGCACTGCCGAATGCGGTGCGAATTGCAGCCAGAATTTTTGATTTTAATTTCGACTCACTCCCGAGAAGGAAGAGCCCATGAATATCTCTGACACAAAAGCTACCCTGTCGTTCTCCGATGGCAGCCCATCGCTTGAATTTCCAATCTACAAAGGCACGGTTGGCCCGGACGTCATCGACATCCGCAAACTGTACGCCGGTAGCGGCAAGTTCACCTACGACCCAGGCTTTATGTCGACGGCCGCCTGCAACTCGTCCATCACCTACATCGACGGCGACAAGGGCGAGCTGCTGTACCGCGGTTACCCGATCGAACAGTTGGCCGTCAACGCCGACTTCATGGAATCGTGCTACCTGCTGCTGAACGGCGAACTGCCGAACGCGGCGCAGAAAGCCAAGTTCGTCGACACCGTCACCAAGCACACGATGGTGCACGAACAGATGCAATTCTTCTTCCGTGGCTTCCGCCGCGACGCGCATCCGATGTCGGTCCTGGTGGGCACCGTCGGCGCGCTGGCATCGTTCTACCATGACTCGCTGGACATCAACGACCCGCGTCACCGCGAAGTGTCGGCCATCCGCCTGATCGCCAAGATGCCAACCCTGGTCGCCATGACCTACAAGTACTCGGTCGGCCAGCCGTTCGTGTACCCACGCAACGACCTGTCGTACAGCGCCAACTTCATGCACATGATGTTCGCCAATCCGTGCGAAGAGTACAAGGTCAACGACGTGCTGGTGCGCGCCCTGGACCGCATCCTGATCCTGCACGCGGACCACGAGCAAAACGCATCGACATCGACCGTCCGTCTGGCCGGTTCGTCGGGCGCCAACCCGTTCGCCTGTATCGCTGCCGGTATCGCCTGCCTGTGGGGCCCTGCCCACGGCGGCGCCAACGAAGCGGCACTCAACATGCTGAAAGAAATCGGCACCGTCGAGAACATCCCTGCCTTCATCGAGCAAGTCAAGGACAAGAACTCCGGCGTCAAGCTGATGGGCTTTGGCCACCGCGTGTACAAGAACTTCGATCCACGCGCCAAGCTGATGCGTGAAACCTGCTACGAAGTGCTGCAAGAACTGGGTCTGCAAGACGACCCGCTGTTCAAGCTGGCGATGGAACTGGAAAAGATTGCACTGAACGACGAATACTTCGTTTCGCGCAAACTGTACCCGAACGTCGACTTCTACTCAGGCATCGTGCAATCGGCGCTGGGCATCCCTGTGTCGCTGTTCACCGGTATCTTCGCTATGGCCCGTACGATCGGCTGGATCGCCCAGTGGAACGAAATGATCGCCGACCCAGAGCAAAAAATCGGCCGTCCGCGCCAGTTGTTCGTCGGTTCGACCACGCGTGAAGTACTGCCACTGGACAAGCGTTAATCCAGAGCGGTATCGAGCAAACAAAAAAACGGGCTTCGGCCCGTTTTTTTATGCCGGGCTGTTATGCTCGGGCCCTGGTACAACAGGAAGCACAACGCGATGAATGAAGACACCTGCGCCCCCGGCGGCGTGGCCCTGGCCGATACGGCATTTGGCTATACCTTGTCGCTGATCGGCGGCAAGTACAAGATGCTGATCCTGTATGCGCTGGCGGAGAACACCGTGCTGCGGCATAACGAACTCAAGCGCCATCTCGGCGGCATCGCCTTCAAGACCCTCAGCGTCGTGCTGAAGGAGCTGGAAGCGGATGCGCTGATCGTGCGCAAGGAATATCCGCAAGTGCCGCCCAAGGTGGAATATTCGCTCTCCAGCAAGGGCGCCTCGCTGATCCCCGTGCTGCATACCTTGTGCGCGTGGGGTGAGCGGCACCAGCCAGTCTGACCAGAATGCGCATGCCCAAGGGGCTTTGCATGGCCAAGTAACTTACTTTTCTTCCTGTATGATCAGTTAATGTGCGTACTTGTGAAAAGTACTCGCGATGGTTATGCTGTTTTTGCCTCTGCTGGCGCACGGTCATGTGCCATGCGCCACGGGGCAGGGTACCGGCTTGCCTGCTTTTCTGTGAACGCGGGGCCGGTGCATCCACCCATTTTCAGGAAAGCAGCATGATGAAAACCCTCGTTATCGTCTTCCATCCCTCCATCGGCACGTCGGTCGCCAACAAGCGCTGGCTGCAGGAGCTGGCGCAGTATCCCGACCGCTACACCATCCACGATGTGCACCAGGCTTACCCTGATGGAAATATCGACGTGGCGCGCGAGCAGGCGCTGGTGGAGGCACACGCCAACGTGGTCTTGCAGTTCCCCGTGTACTGGTTCAACTGCCCGCCCTTGCTGAAGCAGTGGCTAGATCAGGTGCTGGCGTATGGCTGGGCCTACGGCACGGGCGGCGATGCCTTCAAGGGGAGAAAAGTGGCGCTGGCCGTGACGGCCGGCATCCGCGAGGAAGACTTCACGCCGGAAGGCAAGTGGCACGTCACCCTGGCGCAGCTGCTGGCGCCGTTCGATGTGACTCTGGCATATATCGGCGCCGACAACCGCCGTTTCTTTGCCTTCTATGGCGCGGAAGACGGGCCGAAGGAAACGGGCTATGCCGAGCGGCTGGCGCGTAGCGCGCAAGCGTATGAGCGCTTCCTGGCTGCCTTGTAAGGGCGCCGCTCCAGCTTCAGTTCAATGTCGCTGGCCGGTCGTGGTGATGGTGTGCGCTAACTGCGCCGCATCGGAAATGTTGCCCGGGTGCGCGAGGGGCGGCGGCGCGTGCAAACATATTATTTTTTCTGCATTGGATGCTCTTGTCGCATGGATCCTTTCGACCAGGCGCGACAAATAGGGTAGATTGCAATACTTAGTTGCATGGATCGGACGAATCAAGGGAGTACCGCATGGACCGTATCACCGCCGCACAAGTATTCGTCGCCATCGCCGAGCGTGGCAGCATGGTGGCCGCCAGCGAGGCGCTCGACATGTCGCGCGCCATGGTGACGCGCTATCTGGCCGAGATGGAAGCGTGGGCGGGGGCGCGCCTGTTGCATCGCACCACCCGCCGTCTGAGTCTGACGGATGCGGGCGAGACCACCTTGGCGCGCTGCCGGCAGATGCTGGAAGTGGCCGGCGCCATGGCCGTCACTTCGCCCGAGGGCCTCGACACGCCGCACGGTTTGCTGCGCATCACCTGCTCGCAATCCTTGGCGCAGACGGCGCTCGCTGGCGCAGTAACCGCTTACCTGCGGCGCTACCCGCGCGCCGCCGTCGACCTGCAGATGGAGAACCGCGCCGTCAACCTGGTGGAGCAGCGCATCGACCTGGCGATCCGCATCACCAACGCGCTCGAGCCGAATCTGATCGCGCGCCAGCTGGCCAGCTGCGCCTCGGTGGTGTGCGCCGCACCATCGTACCTCGCGGCGCACGGCACGCCGCGCCGGGCGGAGGACCTGGCCCTGCACAACTGCCTGACGTACACGTATTTCGGCAAGAGCCTGTGGCAATTTACACATGACGGGGAAGCGCTCACTGTCCCCGTCAGCGGCCGCCTGTCGGCGAATGAATCGCTGGTGTTGCTGGTGGCCACGGTGGCGGGGGCGGGCATCGCCATGCAGCCGCGCTTTTCGGCCGCGCCGCTGATCGCCAGCGGGCAACTGGTGGAGCTGCTGCCCGCGTACCAGCCGCAGGATATGGGCATCTATGGCGTCTATACGTCGCGCCAGCACATGTCGCCCCTGTTGCGCACCATGCTCGACTTCCTGGTGGAGTGGTTTGCCGGCGATGCCGATTGGCTGGCGGCCATCGCGGCGGCACCGTTGCCGGGCAGACCAGTTGGGCGCAAGCGGCACGCCGGCAGGGTCGCCGATGTGTTGTAAGCATAACAGTGACAGGCTTGCAAGCCCGGGAAAATCAACAACACAGCTTACATTTGCTTGCCAAATAAAATTCAACTAGTCGTTGTTGCGTTACAATACCGCGTGCTATTCTAAATGACGGTATGCAGAATGCTGGTGCAATATAAAAGCCCTTCCCCACAACTTGATGTGCAATCCGCTAACCGGTCAGGCCGTGTCGCGGAAGGTTAGATTAACCCGCTAATTCCTCGCGAAGCGCGAAGAAAGGTGAGCAATATATGCAGCAATTAACGACCAACTCCTACCTGTTCGGTGGGAATGCTCCGTACGTGGAAGACCTGTACGAGGCGTATCTGAACAACCCAGGCTCGGTACCCGATAACTGGCGTTCCTACTTCGACGCAATGCAGCACGTGCCTGCCGTCGATGGCACCAACAAGCCTGACGTGGCGCATGCCTCCGTCGTCGCCTCGTTCGCCGAGCGCGCAAAAGCTGGTCCGATCCGCACAGTAACCGCTTCCTTCGATGCTGAAATGGGCCGCAAGCGCGTCGCCGCCACGCAGCTGATCGCCGCTTACCGCTACCTCGGTTCGCACTGGGCCAACCTGGATCCGCTGCAACGCCAGGAACGTCCGATGATCCCGGAACTGGAGCCGAGCTTCTACGGTTTCACCGACGCGGACATGGACACCGTGTTCAACATCAGCAATACCTATTTTGGCCCCGAGACCGCCACCCTGCGCGATCTGCTCAACTATCTGCGCGATACCTACACGCGTTCGATCGGCGCCGAGTTCATGTACATCTCCGACCCGGCCGAAAAGCGCTGGCTGCAAGAGAAACTGGAATCGATCCGCTCCACCCCGAATTTCACCCCAGAGAAAAAAATCCACATCCTCGACCGCCTGACCGCGGCTGAAGGCCTGGAACGCTATCTGCACACCCGCTACGTGGGCCAGAAGCGCTTCTCCCTGGAAGGCGGCGAAACCTTCATCGCCTCGATGGATGAAACCATCCAGCGCGCCGGCGAAAAAGGCGTGCAGGAAATCGTCATCGGCATGGCCCACCGCGGCCGCCTGAACGTGCTGGTCAACACCCTGGGCAAAGCGCCGCAGGAACTGTTCGAAGAATTCGAAGGCAAGCATGGCGACGACCTGCCTGCCGGCGACGTGAAATACCATCAAGGCTTCTCGTCGGACATCTCCACCGCAGGCGGCCCGGTCCACCTGTCGCTGGCGTTCAACCCGTCGCACCTGGAAATCGTCAACCCTGTGGTCGAAGGTTCCGTCAAGGCCCGCATGGATCGCCGCGGCGACGCGCAGGGCGCGCAAGTGCTGCCGATCCTGGTGCACGGCGATGCCGCTTTCGCCGGCCAGGGCGTGGTCATGGAAACGCTGAATCTGGCGCAAACCCGTGGCTACCATACCGGCGGCACGGTGCATATCGTGATCAACAACCAGATCGGTTTCACCACCTCGGATCCGCGCGATGCCCGCTCGACCCTGTACTGCTCGGACGTCGTCAAGATGATCGAAGCACCGGTCCTGCACATCAACGCCGATGATCCGGAAGCCGTGGTGCTGGCGACGCAGATCGCGCTCGACTACCGCATGGAATTCAAGAAGGACATCGTCCTCGACATCATCTGCTACCGCAAGCTTGGCCACAACGAGCAAGATACGCCGGCACTGACGCAGCCACTGATGTACAAGAAGATCGGCCAGCATCCAGGCACCCGCAAGCTGTATGCGGACAAGCTGGTAGCGCAAGGCGTGATCCCTGCCGATGGCGGCGACAAGATGGTGGCCGCCTTCCGCGACGCCATGGACGCCGGCAAGCACACCGTCGATCCGGTCATCTCGAACTTCAAGAACAAGTACGCCGTCGACTGGCTGCCGTTCCTGAACAAGAAATGGACCGATTCGGCCGACACCGCCGTGCCGATGACGGAACTGAAACGCCTTGCCACCCGCATCACCACCGTGCCGGAAGACTTCAAGGTCCACTCGCTGGTTGAAAAAGTTCTGGGCGACCGTGGCACCATGGGCCGTGGCGAAATGAACCTGGACTGGGGCATGGGCGAACACCTGGCCTACGCATCGCTGGTATCGTCCGGCTACGCCATCCGCCTGACGGGCCAGGACGCCGGCCGCGGCACCTTCGTGCACCGCCACGCCGTCTTGCACGATCAAAACCGCGAGCGTTGGGATGCAGGTACCTACATTCCGCTGCAAAACGTGTCGGACAACCAGGCGCCGTTCACCGTCATCGACTCGGTGCTGTCCGAAGAAGCCGTACTGGCCTTCGAATACGGCTACTCGACCGCTGAACCGAACACACTGACGATCTGGGAAGCCCAGTTCGGCGACTTTGCCAACGGCGCGCAAGTGGTGATCGACCAGTTCATCAGCTCCGGCGAAGTGAAGTGGGGCCGCGCTTCGGGCCTGGTCATGATGCTGCCGCACGGTTACGAAGGCCAGGGTCCTGAGCACTCGTCCGCGCGTCCGGAGCGTTTCCTGCAGCTGTGCGCAGACAACAACATGCAAGTGGTGCAGCCGACGACGGCTTCGCAGATCTTCCATTTGCTGCGCCGCCAGATGGTGCGCCAGTTCCGCAAGCCGCTGGTCATCCTGACGCCGAAGTCGCTGTTGCGCAACAAGGATGCCGGTTCGCCGCTGACCGACCTGGCCAAGGGTGGTTTCCAGACCGTCATCGGCGAAGTCGACGACAAAATCGACGCCAAGAAAGTCAAGCGCGTGGTCGCCTGCTCGGGCAAGGTCTACTACGACCTGGTCAACGCACGCAAGACCCGTGGCCAGACCGACACGGCCATCGTGCGCCTGGAACAGCTGTATCCGTTCCCGCACAAGTCGTTCGCCGCTGAACTGAAGAAGTTCCCGAACCTGGTCGAAGTCGTCTGGGCGCAGGACGAGCCGCAAAACCAGGGCGCCTGGTTCCAGATCCAGCACAACATCTTCGAAGGCCTGGAATCGGGTCAGCGTCTGGCTTACGCCGGCCGTCCCGCTTCGGCGTCGCCTGCTGTCGGTTACTATGACAAGCACTACGCCCAGCAAAAAGATCTGCTGGAAACGGCATTCTCGAAGCTGAAGGGTTTTATCCTGACCAAGTAAGTGGCAGGATAAGGGCGCCATGCGATTGCATGGCGCCTGCTTGCATACATCATGACGGAGCGCCGCCCTTGCTACGCAGGGGCGGCGCCGCAATAACAAAATAAACGGAGTTTTACATGGCACAAATCGAAGTCAAAGTTCCCCAGTTGTCGGAATCGGTTGCAGAAGCGACCTTGCTGGCATGGCACAAGAAAGTCGGCGAAGCAGTTGCGCGCGACGAAAACATGATCGATATCGAAACCGACAAAGTCGTGCTGGAACTGCCGGCGCCTGCCGCTGGCGTGATCGTGCAAATCATCAAGGCTGACGGCGCCACCGTCGTTGCCGGCGAAGTCATCGCCATCATCGACACCGACGGCTCGGCCAAGGTCAGCCCGATGGAAGTGTCGGCCGTGCCTGCACCAGCCCTGGCTGCCGCTGCGCAAGACGCATCGACCGCTTCGGCGCCAGCCGCCGCGACCAAAGGTGATGTCGCCATGCCTGCCGCTGCCAAGATCCTGTCCGAAAAAGGCCTGTCCGCTGGCGACGTTGCCGGTTCGGGCAAAGACGGCCGCGTGACCAAGGGCGACGCCCTGGCCGCTTCCGCCAAGCCAGCTGTCGCGCCACTGGCGCCAGCCGCTGCCAAGCCAGCGCTGCAACAAGTTGCCACGCCGTCGGCCGCCAGCCTGGGCGACCGCCCTGAAGAGCGCGTGCCGATGAGCCGCCTGCGCGCACGTATCGCCGAGCGCCTGCTGCAATCGCAATCGACGAACGCCATCCTGACCACGTTCAATGAAGTGAACATGCAGCCGGTCATCGACCTGCGCAACAAGTACAAGGACAAGTTCGAGAAAGAGCACGGCGTCAAGCTGGGCTTCATGTCCTTCTTCGTCAAGGCCGCCGTCGCCGCCCTGAAAAAGTACCCGATCATCAATGCCTCCGTTGACGGCAACGACATCGTTTACCACGGCTACTTCGACATCGGTATCGCTGTCGGTTCGCCACGCGGCCTGGTCGTGCCTATCATCCGCAACGCGGACCAGCTGTCGATCGCCGACATCGAGAAAAAAATCGGTGAATTCGGCGCCAAAGCCAAGGAAGGCAAGCTGACCCTGGACGACCTGACGGGCGGCACGTTCTCGATCTCGAACGGCGGCACCTTCGGCTCCATGCTGTCGACCCCGATCATCAACCCGCCACAATCGGCCATCCTGGGCGTGCATGCGACCAAAGACCGCGCTGTTGTCGAAAACGGCCAGATCGTGGTGCGTCCGATGAACTACCTGGCCATGTCCTACGACCACCGCATCATCGACGGCCGCGAAGCCGTCCTGGGCCTGGTGGCGATGAAAGAAGCGCTGGAAGATCCTGCACGCCTGTTGCTGGACCTGTAAGCACCGTAGTCCCCCGGCGTCGCCGCCGGGGCAATGTAGCTGATACCCCTTGCCAGAAGACGCAGCTGGCTGATCTCAATGAAAGAGGATTCCCATGAACGTCTCTGAAGAAATCAAGCGTCTGCACGAGTTGCACCTGGCGGGCGCCCTGAGCGACGCGGAATTCGCGCAAGCGAAAGCCAAGCTCCTGAGCAATATCAACCTGGACAAATCTGAGAGTCCCTCCGACTCCGGCCCGTCGAACGACCTGGTGCAGGAATTCAACCGCCTGCGCCGATCGCGCAACGACCGCTGGCTTGGCGGCGTCTGCGGCGGCCTAGGACGCGCTTCCGGCATGGAAGCGTGGATCTGGCGCCTCGTCTTCGTCCTGTTTACATTGACCTTCGGCTTCGGCGTGGTGATTTACCTTCTATTGTGGATTTTCGTACCAGACGAAGAGATTGGAATAACAAAACATGAGTACTAAACAATTTGACGTAGTTGTCATCGGTGCGGGCCCTGGCGGCTACATCGCCGCCATCCGCGCAGCGCAGCTGGGCTTTTCCGTCGCTTGCGTCGACGAATGGTCGAACGCCAAGGGCGGCGCCGCGCCTGGCGGTACCTGCACCAACGTCGGCTGCATCCCGTCGAAAGCGCTGCTGCAATCGTCCGAGCATTTCGAACACGCGGGCCACAGCTTCGCCGAGCACGGTATCGACGTCGCCGGCCTGAAGCTGAACCTGGGCCAGATGCTCAAGCGCAAAGACACCGTCGTCAAGCAAAACAACGACGGCATCCTGTACCTGTTCAAGAAGAACAAGATCGCCTTCTTCCACGGCCGCGCCGCTTTTGCCGCCGCCGCCGCTGGCGCGTATGAGATCAGCGTGACGGGTGAAGCCAACGAAACCCTGAGCGCCAAGCACGTGGTCATCGCCACGGGTTCGAACGCACGCGAACTGCCGGGCGCACCATTCGACGAGAAACTGATCCTGTCGAACACGGGCGCACTGGCCATCGACGCCGTACCAGCCAAGCTGGGCGTCATCGGTGCCGGCGTGATCGGCCTGGAAATGGGCAGCGTCTGGCGCCGCCTCGGTTCCGACGTCACCGTGCTCGAAGGCCTGCCGGTCTTCCTGGGCGCTGTCGACGAGCAGATCGCCAAGGAAGCGTCGAAGCTGTTCACCAAGCAAGGCTTGAAGATCAACCTCGGTTGCAAGATCGGCGCGATCACGCCAGGCAAGAAAGACGTCACCGTGGAATTCGTTGACGCCAAGGGCGAAGCGCAAAAAGCCGTGTTCGACAAGCTGATCATCTCGATCGGCCGCACGCCGAACACGAACGGCCTGGGCGCCGATAAAGTCGGCCTGCAGCTGGACGAACGCGGCTTCATCGCCGTCGACGGCGACTGCAAGACCAACCTGCCGAACGTGTGGGCGGTGGGCGACGTCGTGCGCGGCCCGATGCTGGCGCACAAGGCCGAAGAAGAAGGCGTTGCCGTGGCCGAGCGTATCGCCGGCCAGCATGGCCACACCAACTTCAACACGATTCCTTGGGTGATCTATACTTCGCCGGAAATCGCGTGGGTCGGCAAGACCGAGCAAACCCTGAAGGCCGAAGGCATCGCCTACAAGGCCGGCACCTTCCCGTTCATGGCCAACGGCCGTGCGCGCGCGCTGGGCGACACTTCGGGCATGGTGAAATTCCTGGCCGATGCGACCACCGATGAAATCCTCGGCGTGCACATCGTCGGCCCGATGGCCTCCGAACTGATTTCCGAAGCCGTCGTGGCGATGGAATTCAAGGCCTCGGCCGAAGACATCGCGCGCATCTGCCACGCTCACCCATCCCTGTCGGAAGCGACCAAGGAAGCGGCACTGGCGGTTGACAAGCGCACGTTGAACTTTTAATTGTAGTTAGTCCAGCAGGGGCGCTCGCGGATTTTTTCCGCCGGCGCCCTTGTGCGTTAAAGCGAATCCCATGAACGTAGAAGAGTTTTACCAGCACGCGTTGCAGAAGCGTGATTTCAAGGCCGATGCCGCCCAGCGGCGCGCGGTCGACCGCCTGCAGCTGTGCTATGACGAGTGGGTGGCCTACAAGGGCCAGCGCTCGAGCACCTTCAAGCGCCTGCTGAACCGTCCCGCCGTGCCGAAAGGCGTGTACATGTGGGGTGGGGTGGGGCGCGGCAAATCGTTCCTGATGGACAGTTTTTACTCGGTCGTGCCTCTGGTGCGCAAGACGCGATTGCACTTCCACGAGTTCATGCGCGGCGTGCACCAGCAGCTCGATGAATTGAAAGGCGTGGCCGACCCGCTCGACGAGGTCGCCAAGCGCATCGCCAAGAAATACCGCCTGATCTGTTTCGATGAATTCCACGTCTCGGACATCGCCGATGCGATGATCCTGTACAACCTGCTGTCGGCCCTGTTCGCCAACGGCGTGTCCTTCATCATGACCTCGAATTACGATCCGGACTTGCTGTATCCGGACGGCCTGCACCGCGACCGCATGCTGCCGACCATCGCGCTACTCAAGGACAAGCTCGACGTGATGAACGTCGATGCTGGCGTCGATTACCGCGGCCGCGCGCTGGAACAGGTGGAAAGTTATTACACGCCGCTGGGCGCGGAGACCGACAAGGCCCTGCGCGACGCCTACACGCGCATCGCCGAAACGGCCGACGAAGATGCGCGCATCCGCATCGAGAGCCGCGAAATCCATTGCCTGCGCCGCGCCGGCGGCATCATCTGGTTCGACTTCGCCACCCTGTGCGGCGGTCCCCGCTCGCAAAATGATTACTTGGAAATCGCCAGCCGCTTCCATACGGTGATATTGTCCGGCATACCGGCCATGTCGGCGGCGCAGTCGTCCGAGGCGCGCCGCTTCACCTGGCTGATCGACGTGTTTTACGACCAGAAGGTCAAGCTGATCATGTCGGCCGAAGTGGCGCCTGATGAGCTGTACACGAACGGCATGCTGGCCAACGAGTTTCACCGCACCGTTTCGCGTATCATCGAGATGCAATCGCGCGAATACATGGAAAAAGAACAGCGCGGCGCGGCCGACGCGATCGTTTGAGGCAGGGATAAGGAACATGATGGCAAATACACTATACAAGCTGGGTGCGGCGCTGGGCCTGGTCCTGGCGTTGTCCGCCTGCGCGCACCAGGGCGCTCCGGCATTGGATGAGGTCGGCGCGCCGCAGGTGCCCGCCACCTTGTCGGTGGACGAGGCGGACGCCAAGCTGAAGCAGGTCGCCAGCGAGCGCGCGGCGGCGGAAAACGAGTTTGCCGTGCGCGAACTGGAGTGCTACGACAAGTTTTTCGTCAATAACTGCCTGGACACGGCCAAGGAAAAGCGCCGTTTGATCCTCGTGCGCCTGCGCGCCGTCGAAGCGGAAGCGAATTACTTCAAGCGCGCCGAATCCGTGCGCCTGCGCGATATCGATTTGGCCCGCACGCAGGAAAGCGCGCGCCTCGATGCCGAGCAGCGCGCCGCGGCCGTGCCCAAGCCCGTGAAAGTGGTCACGCCCGAGCCGGCGCCGCCCAAGCCGCAAGGCAAGAGCGTTGCCGAGCGCGAAGCCGAGCATGCGGCGAAGGTGGCGAAACAGGCCGCCGCCGACGCTGCCGATGCGCCGCACCGCGCGGCCCGTGAAGCGCAATATGCGAAAAAACAGGCTGACGCCGTGGCGCGCCAGAAGCGGGTGGCGCAACGCCTGGCCGAGCGCCAGGCCGAAGCGCAGGCCAAGGCTGCCAAGGCGGCCGCCGCTGCCAGCACGCCGGCCGTTGCTGCGCCTGTGCCTGTGCCGCCGGCCAAATAAGCCTTCCCGCGCAGGGGCACGCCGGAAATGGCGTGCCCTAAGGCGCGCGGCAGGTTAAACTACGCACGATGGCTGCCTGCGTACGCTGCGCGCGCCGGTTTCCCAACACTGTCACCAACACTGCCTGGAACGCAACACATGAGCGATGCACAGCAAATAGAGCGGCGCCTGATTGAACTCAACGTGGAACACCGCGACCTCGATGCCGTCATCGAGTTGCTGATACTCGATGGCCACCATGACGAGTTGCAGCTGCGCCGCCTGAAAAAGCGCAAATTGCAATTGAAGGATCACATCACCTTGCTGAAAATGCAGTTGGTGCCCGACGTTCCCGCCTGAGGGGCGCCAGTAGCGTCCAGTCCAGCCTTCACCTAAGTATATTTTGACCGATCACAATTTATTGCCAGTAAACCCAGATGGCCAGCCTGCTGCCTTGCCAGCCGATGTGCCAGCCGAACCGCAGGCGGCGCCCGGCAAGCACGATGCCGACATCGAGCGCCTGTTTGGCGCCGGTGGCCCGCTCGGTCCGGCCGTGGGCAGCTACAAGCCGCGCCGTTCGCAAACGGAAATGGCGAAAGCCATCGCCAGCGCCATCGACAGCCAGACGACCCTGATCGCCGAGGCGGGCACGGGCACCGGTAAAACCTTCGCCTACCTGGTGCCGGCCCTGATGTGGGGCGGCAAGACTATTGTTTCCACCGGGACGAAGAACTTGCAGGATCAATTGTTCCTGCGCGACATTCCCACCGTGCGCGCCGCGCTGCAGGCGCCCGTTTCCGTTGCCCTGCTGAAAGGCCGCTCGAACTACGTCTGTCACTATCACCTGGAACGCACGCTGCAAAACGGCCGCATGACGTCGCGCGACGACGTGGGCCATCTGCGTGAAATCTCGCGTTTCATCAAGATGACCAGCTCCGGCGACAAGGCCGAGCTGGCCAAGGTGCCGGAAAACGCCATGATCTGGAACCTGGTGACGTCCACGCGCGACACCTGCATGGGCGCCGAATGCCAGTATTACCAGGATTGTTTTGTGATGAAGGCCCGCAAGGAAGCCCAGCAGGCCGACGTGGTGGTGGTCAACCATCACTTGTTCTTTGCCGACGTGGCCCTGAAAGACACGGGCGTGGCGGAATTGCTGCCCTCGGCCAACACCATCATCTTCGATGAGGCGCACCAGTTGCCCGATACGGCCACCTTGTTCTTTGGTAACACGGTGTCGACCTCGCAAATCCTGGAACTGTGCCGCGACGTGCTGGCCGAGGGCCTCGCGCACGCGCGCGGCATCGACTGGGCCAAGACCGTGACCGTGGTGGAAAAGGCGGCGCGCGACCTGCGCCTGACCTTCCCGCAGGATATCGTGCGCCTGTCGCTGCCGCAAATCGCGCTGTCGAGCGACTTCTTCCCCGCGCTCGACACCCTCAAGGATGAGCTTGACGGCATGGTGGCCGTGCTGGAAACCCAGGCGGAACGGGCGGAAACCTTGGAGCAGTGCAGGGTGCGCGGTGTCGAACTGGCGCAGCAGCTGAGCGGCTGGAAGTTCGATCCGAAGGCCAAAGTGACGGCTGGCGAGGAAGCCGTGTTCTGGGTGGAAGCGTTTTCCAGCTCCCTGCAATTGCATAAAACGCCATTGTCGATCGCGCCGATCTTCAACAACCAGCGCGAAGGCACGCCGCGCAGCTGGATTTTCACCTCCGCCACCCTGGCCGTGAAAAACGATTTCAAGCATTTTTCGGAACAGATGGGCTTGACGGGCGAACCGTCGCATACGTGGCCAAGCCCGTTCGACTATGGCCAGCAAGGCTTGCTGTTCGTGCCGCAAAACCTGCCGCAACCGAACTCGCTGGGCTACACGGACGCCGTCATCGACTGCGCCCTGCCCATCATCGAGGCGGCCGGCGGTCGCACCTTCTTCCTGTGCACCACCTTGCGCGCCGTCAAACGCGCGGCCGAGCGCCTGGCCGACGAATTCAAGCAACGCGGCCTGAACTTCCCCCTGTTCGTGCAGGGAGAAAAGGGCCGCACGGAATTGCTGGATCAGTTCCGCGCGGCCGGCAATGGCGTGCTGATCGGTAGCCAGAGCTTCTGGGAAGGCGTCGACGTGCGCGGCGATGCGCTGTCGCTCGTCATCATCGACAAGCTGCCGTTCGCGCCGCCCGACGATCCCGTGCTGGCCGCGCGCATCGAAGTGATGGAAAAGCAGGGCAAGAACGGTTTCATGCACCATTCGCTGCCGGAAGCCATCATCAACCTGAAGCAGGGCGCGGGCAGGCTGATCCGCGACGAGGGCGACCGGGGCGTATTGATGATCTGCGATCCGCGCCTGATCTCCAAGCCGTACGGCAAGCGCATCTGGCAAAGCCTGCCGCCGTTCAAGCGCACGCGCGACACCGCCGAAGTGGTGGAGTTCTTCCGCAACCTGCCCGCCAAGGGCGCTTAAGTCCCGCTTGCCGGCGCCCTCCGCGCGTCGGCATATTTCCCTTTGTTATCAAGCGAGTAGCGTTTTTTGCACGGCGCGGCCTTGCGCGCCTGGCATGCCAGAAATCGGCGTGATCGCGCCAGTTTCTGGCTTTCTTGCGAATGTCCAGGACGCCAGACACATCTTTGCGCCAGCGCAAACAGGCCGTTGCTCAGCGGTCTACAGTGACTTCATGCCTTGTGGGATCAAGGCGCGGCGATGGCAGGGCCGCACGGGGAACAGGGGGATGCCATGGAGATCCGCTACGGCTGTTTCTTGAGCTACGCGCACGGCCAATATGCGTTCATGAACAAGTTCAAGAATGACCTCATCGAGGCGCTGGCTTGCTATCTGGAGCCGCACCTGGACCGCGAGGAAGTCCTGTTCATCGACAGCGAACAACTGGGCGGCGGCGACGATATCGACCTGCGCGTGGCGCGCGCCATGTGCCAGAGTGTCTGCATGATCGTGCTGTACACGCCCAAATATGAAGCGCACGGCTACACGCGGCGCGAATTTGCCGCCATGCAGCTGATCGAGCAGGAGCGGCGCGCCTGGTACGACTTGCCCAGCCATCTGATCATTCCCATCATCATGACGCGCCATCCGGACGGCTTGCCGCCGCAAATCACGGAATCGGGGCTGTACGTCGATTTTTCCGGCTACACCCTGGCCAGCGGCGACCTGAAGTCGAACCCGCAATACCTGCCCGACATCGAACGCATCGTGCAGCGCATTGCCACGCATTACCACTTGCTCAAGCGGTCAACACCGCCCGGCCACGATTGCAGCCGTTTCGTGTTGCCCGCTATTCCACCGGAATGGCGCGCCATTCCGCCTCCTCATTTTCCGCGTTAATCACGTAAAAGGTCCTGTCATGGAATGCCAACGCCTCTCCCTGCCGCCTTTGAGCGCCCCTGGCGAAGTCGTCACCTTCTATTCCTACAAGGGCGGTACCGGCCGCACCATGGCCCTGTCGAACATCGCCGTCCTGCTGGCGCGCCGTGAAAACGCCAGCGTGCCCGTGCTGATGCTGGACTGGGACATGGAAGCGCCGGGCCTGCACCATTATTTCGAACAGCATGAGGAGCGACCGGGCGTGCTGGAATTCTTTGAAGCGTGCCGCCAGCAGCTCGAGCGCCTCAGCCTGGAGACGGGTGGCAAGCGCGGCTCGAGCGCCGACGATGTCGCCCTGGCCCAGCGCGTGCTCGACGCCATCGACTGGCAGCAATACGTGGTGCGCGTCGACCAGGGCAGTCCGCTGTACCTGATGCGCGCGGGGCGCTTCGACGCCAGCTACAGCGAGCGCCTGGCGCAGATGCGCTGGGATCAGCTGTTCGACAGCTGCCCGGCCCTGTTTCGCTGCTTCGCCGATACCCTGGCCCAGCATTTCCGCTATGTGCTCGTCGATTCGCGCACGGGCCGCACGGACAGCGCCGGCATCTGCACCACCTTGCTGCCAAAAAAACTGGTGGTGGTCTTCACGCCGAACCGGCAAAGCCTGGAAGGCGTCGATGCGCTCGTCACGCGGGCCATCGAGTACCGCCGCAGCCATGAGGACGAACAGCGTCCGCTGCTCGTCTACCCCTTGCCCTCGCGCATAGAAATGGGCGACGGGGCGCAGCGCGCCGAGTGGCGCCGCGGCGACGCGCACAAGGGTATCGCCGGCTTCCAGCCCATGTTCGAGCGCCTGCTGCGCAGTTCCTACGGCTTGCCGCAGATCGCCCTCGACAGCTATTTCGACGAAGTCCAGCTGCAGCAGACGAAAACCTTTGCGTATGGCGAGCAATTGGCCGTGCGCATCGACCAGGGCGGCGACCGCTTTTCCCTCACGCGCACCTTCGAAGCCTTTTTGCAGTGGCTGACGGGCGGCTACTTTCCCTGGCAATCGAGCCGTGAAATCGCCTTGCTGGGGGCCATCAGCGAGGCGCGCCAGGCCTTGCAGGCTGAGCCTGGCCGCGCCGTGGCCCTGCCGCTGGCGCGCGACCTGGCCCGCCTGGGTGAGCTGTACCGCAAGGATGGGCGCAGCGCGCTGGCGCTCGACGCCTTCCGCCAGAGCGTCGAGATCCGCGTGCGCCTGCTGGGTGAGGAGCATCCCGACAGCCTGGCGTGCAAGAGCGGCATGGCGCGCCTGCTGCGCCAGTTGGGCAAGCTCGAGGAAGCCCGCTTCCTGGAAGAGGACGTGCTCGACGTGCGTGAGCGTGTGCTGGGCAGCGAGCATCCCGACACCCTGGCCGCCCGCGCCTGCCTGGCGAAAACCCTGTTGCTACAGGGGGAGCTGGCGGCGGCCCTGTTGCTGCAGGATGCGGTGCTGGCAAGCTATGCGCGCCAGCTGGGCGGCGAGCATCCGCTGACCCTGGAGGCGATGGATGGCCGCGCCGCCACCTTGCTGCGCATGGGCCGGCTGGCGCAGGCGCAGCAAGTGCTGGCCACAGTGGTGGCGGCGCGCGAGCGCCTGTTCGGCGCCGAGCATGGCGATACCTTGCGCAGCAAGCTGGCCCTGGCGCAGGCGCTGGGGCGCGAAGGCGACCTGGAAGGCGCGCGGCGCCTGTTCGTCGCCGTGCTGCAGGCGCAGGAGCGGCGCCTGGGCAGCGACCATGCTGCCACCCTGGCCACGCGCGACTTGCTGGCCGACATCGTGGCCGGGCAGGGCGACTGGGCCGGCGCGCGCCAGTTGCATGAAGACCAGGTGGCGGCGCGCGAGCGCACGCATGGGCTCGATCATCCGGAAACCCTGATGAGCCAGCGCAAGCTGGCCGAGGCGCTGTTGCGGCGCGGTGAACTCGATGCGGCGCGCAGCGTGCAGGAGCAGGTGCTGGAAGTGCATGCGCGCCTGCTGGGCGAAGACCACCTCGATACCTTGCACAGCAAGACGCAATTGGCCGGCACCTTGCAGCAGCAGGGCGACAGCGAGGCGGCGCGCCTGCTGGAAGACGCCGTGCTCAGCGGCAGTGACCGGCTGTTGAACGCCCCCGTCACGGGGCATGCGGACAGCGTGCTGGACGGTGCGCGGCATTTGCAGGAAACCATCCTGGCCGGCCGCGCCAACGGGCACGAAGGGGCCGAGCCGGACACCCTGACCAGCATGATCTCGATGTTGCAAGGCATGATAGAACGGGAACAGTATGCGCAGGCGGGCGAATTGGCCGAACATTTGAAGTCCTGCCTGCTGCGTCCGGGCGTGCCGGGCAAGCTGCGCCGGCGCGGCATGGCGCAGCTGAAAAGAATGTACAAGCTGCAAGGCGACCTGAATGCCTTGCTGGCCTTGCAGGAAGATGAAGTGCAGGCGCTGGAGGGAGCCTTGTCGGAAGCGCGCATCGAGCAGCGCTGATGCCGCGCGCCATGTCCACGCGGCGGCACAAATAATGCGGTCTATCGGCGTGCGGCATGCGCAGTGTTGGCATTGCTTCGGGTAAAATCCCGTTATGAGAATTCTTATCAGTAACGACGACGGTTACCTGGCGCCTGGCCTGGCGGCCCTGGCCGACGCGCTCGCCCCCATTGCCGACATCGTCGTGGTGGCGCCCGACAGCAACCGTTCGGGCGCGTCCAATTCGCTGTCCCTGGACCGGCCCTTGTCCGTGCACAAGGCTGCCAACGGCTTTTATTTTGTCAACGGCACGCCCACCGATTGCGTGCACGTGGCGCTGACGGGCATGCTCATCGAGCGCCCCGACCTGGTGGTGTCCGGCATCAACAACGGCCCCAACATGGGCGACGACACGCTGTATTCGGGCACCGTCGCGGCCGCCACGGAAGGCTATCTGTTCGGCATTCCCGCCATCGCCTTTTCCCAGTCGCAGTTTGGCTGGGCCAACCTGGACGCGGCCGCCCGCGTGGCCAGGGAAATCGTCGAGCGCCAGTTTGACGCCTTGCAGAAACCCTATCTGCTGAACGTGAACATTCCCGCCATTCCTTACGAGCAAATGCAGGGCGTGGTGGCCACGCGCCTGGGCAAGCGTCATTCGGCCGAGCCCGTGATCCGCGCGCTCGATCCGCGTGGCCGTGAAATCTTCTGGATCGGCCCGGCCGGCGCGGCCAAGGAAGGCGGTCCGGGCACGGACTTCCATGCTGTTGAACATGGACAAGTATCGATCACGCCGCTGCAGATCGACCTGACCCATACCACCCAACTCGATGCACTGGCGAAAGGCCTGGCATGACCGCTCACTATGACTGACAAGCCGCGCACCTTCCCCCTGACCCTTGATTCGCTGGCCGGCAAGCCCGCCAGGCCGGGCGGGGGGCAGTCGCTGGCCCAGTCCCGGATCGCCACGCCGCAGACGGCCACGCAGAATGCGGCGCAAAACGCGGCGCGCGGCGTGGCGCAGCCGTATGGCGCGCATGCGGCCATTGCGCCGTCGCGCGCGCAAGCCATCGCCAATGAGCGGGCGCAGCCGGCCGTGGTGTCGCCGCCACGGCAAAATCCGCTCGTCTCGGAGGCCGTGCGCCGCGCCATGGTGGCCCGCGTGGCGAAGCAGGGCGTCAAGGACCAGGTGGTGCTCGACGCCATGCAAGCCGTGCCGCGCCACATGTTCATGGACGAGGCGCTGGCGTCGCAGGCGTATATCGACGCCTCGCTCCCCATCGGTCACCACCAGACCATCTCGCAGCCGTACATCGTGGCGCGCATGATCGAAGTGATGCGCCAGGGTGGCAGCCTGCAGCGCGTGCTGGAAATCGGCACGGGCTGCGGCTACCAGGCGGCGGTGCTGTCGCTGGTGGCGAAAGAGGTGTATTCCATCGAGCGCATCCGGCCTCTGCACGAGCTGGCGAAGGCCAATCTGCGCCCGTTGCGCGTGTCGAATCTGCGCTTGCAGTACGGAGATGGTATGCTTGGCCTGCCGCAGGCGGCGCCCTTCGACGGGATCATCCTTGCCGCAGCCGGCCTGGAAGTCCCGCAAGCCCTGCTGGAACAGCTGGCGCCCGGCGGGCGTCTGGTTGCGCCGGTGGGGGCTAAATTGCAACACTTACAACTCATTACCCGGGTGGGGAAAATGGAATGGACCAGCCAGACCCTGGAAGACTGCCATTTCGTGCCTTTGCGCCCGGGCACCATATGATCCCCGGATCAGCTAGCAAGCAGGACATACAATTACATGCGAATGATTAAGAAAAGTAACATACTTCTATGTAGCATCACCTTGGCCGCGCTGTTGAGCGGTTGCGGCACGACCGGCGTCCAGGCACCCGTCGTGGAGCGCCACCCATCGAGCAGCAGCGCCGCCGCCAGCGATCCGCGCGACCGCGACCCGGCCTATTACACGGTCAAGCGCGGCGACACCCTGCTGCGCATCGCCCTCGAGCACGGCCAGAATTACCGCGACCTGGTGGTCTGGAATGACTTGAGCAACCCGAATGACATCAAGGTCGACCAGGTGCTGCGCGTGCTGCCGCCGACTGGCGACACGGGCGGCGCACAAACGTCGGCCATCGTCATGCCGCCGGTGACGGAAGTCAAGCCGGCCGCGCCTGTCGTGCCGAAGAAATCGGGTCCGCGCGGCGAGAAGCGCGCGTATTCCGACGCCACCCTGGCCGAGCTGCGCGCCGATGGCGGCAACGGCGACGCCAAGCCTGCGCCAGCGCCGGCAGCAACTGTTGCTGCCGCACCGGCCGCCGCCGCGGCAGCCCCTGCGGCCTCGGCGCCTGGCGACGAGAAGATCAGCTGGATGTGGCCTTCCGAAGGCAAGGTCATCGGCACTTTCGACGAAGGCAAGAACAAGGGCGTCGATATCGCCGGCAAGGCGGGCCAGCAAGTGGTGGCTGCCGGCGCGGGAAAAGTCATGTATGCCGGGAGCGGAATCCGTGGTTATGGTAATCTTGTCATCGTGAAGCACAGTAATAGTTTATTGTCGGCCTATGCGCATAACCGCAGCATCCTGGTGAAGGAAGGGCAGAACGTCAACAAAGGCCAGGCCATCGCCGAAATGGGTGATTCCGATGCCGACCGCGTGAAGCTGCACTTTGAAATCCGCCAGCAGGGCAAGCCTGTCGACCCTTCGAAATTCCTGCCTAACCGTTAGGTAAAGCAATGACACACGCGCCGCACGACCAGCTGGACGATGACCCGGAACTGCCGGAAGACGGGGCAGACGAAGTCGTGACGGACGATGCAGGCGAACTCGACGGCATTGACGCCGTCGACGCGGGCGAGGGCGGCGAGGTGGCCAGCGTCAGCGTGCTGGTCGAAAGTGTCGATGAACTGAAAAAAGTGCTGGCGGCAGAGCTGTCGACCGATACCACGCAGCACTATCTGAACCAGATTGGCACGCGGCCCCTGCTGACGGCGCCGCAAGAGGTGCATTACGCCACCCTGGCCAAGCAGGGCAATTTTGAAGCCCGGCAAACCATGATCGAGCACAATCTGCGCCTCGTCGTGTCGATCGCAAAGCATTACATCAACCGCGGCGTGGTCTTGCTCGACATGATCGAGGAGGGCAATATCGGCCTGATGCGCGCCATCGACAAGTTCGAGCCCGAACGCGGTTTCCGCTTTTCCACCTACGCCACCTGGTGGATACGCCAGAGCATCGAGCGGGCCATCATGAATCAGGCCCGCACGGTGCGCCTGCCCGTGCACATGGTGCGCGAACTGAACCAGATTTTGCGCGGCAAATACCACCTGGAAGCCCAGCACCACGACGGCAAGGATGCCACCGCGGAAGATATCGCCCACCTGGTGGGCCGTCCCGTGGAAGAGGTGCAGGATATCCTGGCCCTGTCCGAGCACGCCACCTCGCTCGACGCGCCGCTCGACAACGACCCGCAATCGTCCCTGATGGACATGCTGCCCGGCGCCAGCGAGGACGGCCCGGACGCGCGCGCGGAACACCATGAAATGACGGTGCTGGTGCGCGACTGGCTGACCAAGCTGCCCGACAAGCAGCGCGTCGTCATCATGCGCCGATTCGGCCTCGACAATGACGACCCGGCCACCCTGGAAACCCTGGCCGAGGAAATGGGCGTGACGCGAGAGAGAGTTCGCCAGATCCAGCAGGAAGCCTTGATTAAACTGAAGCGGGCCATGGCGGCGCGTGGCGTCGTGCGCGACTCATTATTGTAGGACGCCCGGTCCCGGTATTTCCGGGGCCGCATCTGCTATCATACGCCCCGCTCGCGGCGCCTGACCTTTCCCCCATTCTTTCAAGTTCCAGCGCGGCCCTGCGTCCTGGCCCACTCTTACCTATTGATCGCTATGCAAGAAAATATCATCGAAATCAAATCGCTCGACATGGACGCCCGCGGCGTTGGCCATATTGAAAACGAAGACGGTTCGCCGGGCAAGGTCGTGTTTGTCGAAGGCGCATTGCCGGGCGAGCGCGTCAGCTTTGTGACGTTCAAGAAAAAGAAGAACTGGGAAATGGCCCGCATGACGGCGCTGCACCGCGAATCGTCCATGCGCGTGACGCCCAAGTGCAAGCATTTCGACAATTGCGGCGGCTGCTCGATGCAGCACCTGGAACCGTCGGCGCAGGTGGCGATCAAGCAGCGCGTGCTGGAAGATAACTTGTGGCATATCGGCAAAGTGCGTCCGCAAAGCATCATGCGCCCCATGTATGGACCGACGTGGGGCTACCGCTACCGCGCGCGCCTGTCCGTGCGCCACGTCAAGAAGAAAGACGCCGTGCTGGTGGGCTTCCATGAAAAGAAATCGGCTTTCGTTGCCGACATGGATAGCTGCGAAATCCTGCCGCCGCACATCTCCGCCATGCTGCTGCCGCTGCGTGGCTTGATCGCTTCGCTGTCGATTTTCGACCAGATGCCGCAGATCGAGCTGGCCGTGGGCGAAGACGTCACCGCCATGGTCTTGCGCATCATGGCGCCGTTGACGGCGGACGATGAAAAGAAATTGAAGGCCTTTGCCGACGAATACGGCGTGCAATGGTGGTTGCAGGTCAAGGGGCCGGAAACGGCCGTGCCGTTCTATCCGCTCGACAAGCAATTGCACTACCTGCTGCCGGAATTCGGCGTCAAGATGCCGTTCAAGCCCGTCGATTTTACGCAGGTGAACCACCACATCAACCGCGTGCTGGTATCAAAAGCCCTGCGTTTGCTGGAAGTGCAGCCGACGGACCGCGTGGCCGACCTGTTCTGCGGCCTGGGCAATTTCACCTTGCCGCTGGCCACACAGGGCAGCGAAGTGGTCGGTATCGAAGGCAGCACCACCCTGACGGAGCGGGCGCTGGAAAACGCCCTGGCCAATGGCCTGGCGGAAAAAACCTCGTTCTCGACGCGCAACCTGTTCGAAGTGACGACGGACGACCTGATCGCGCTGGGCAAGTTTGACCGCATCCTCGTCGACCCGCCGCGCGATGGCGCCATGGCCCTGTGCCAGGCGCTGGTCGGCCTGTCGCAAGTGCGTCCGGACCTGCTGCCGAAGCGTATCGTGTACGTCTCTTGCAGCCCGTCGACGCTGGCGCGCGACGCCGGCATCCTGGCGCTGGAAGCAGGCTATGTGCTGAGCAAGGCGGGCGTGGTGAACATGTTCCCGCACACCTCGCACGTGGAGTCAATGGCCGTGTTTGATCTGGTCTGAGGGCACACCTGAGAAAACGTCCATAGCTGCGTTGCCTTGCCTAGCCGTACTATTCGTACTGTCTTCGGCAAGGCGCCTTGCTCTGAACGTTTTTCAGGCGCGCCGAGGCTACTCAGGGCGCTTGGACAGCTTTAGCCTCTTCGCCTGACTACACCCCAATACCACTTACAGCGTGTTATAAAACTGGTCTGTCTTTTCCCGCTCCAGCGTCTTTTTCCATTCTCCCTCTGCCGTTTTTTCATTGTCCAGTAGGACAACACGCCGTTTGCACCTTCCGCTACGCTTTCTGCACGAAGTGGTATTGCCCACTTTGAGGCCACTTCAAAACCACTTGACCGCCTATTTTTTCAGCAGCATGCTGTTCTTGCAACTGCAAAAAACAAAATCACAGGTAGCTTTTTATTGAAGCAGAGTGGTATTTCCGCAAACCTGAACAGGAGACAACGTGGAAAATTTAATACTCAAAAAAACGATCAGGAACATGATGGTATGTCTGGCCAGTGGTGGTGTGCTGGCGGCATGCGGCGGCGGTGACGCCGGCGCGCCGGCTGGCTCGCAATTGCTGGCGGCCAGCACGGTCGTCGCCTGCGTGCCTTGGCAAGAGGGCGGCACGTATAACGCGGGCACGGTGGTCACTTACCTGGGCGCCAACTACACGGCCCTGGTGACGCAGACGGATCACGTGGGTTCCGGTTGGAATCCCGTTTCCACGCCGAGCCTGTGGAGCGCGGGCGGCGCCTGCGATGGCGGCACCACGCCAACGCCCACCCCGACGCCAACTCCGACACCAACCCCGACGCCTACTCCTGCGCCAACACCGAATCCGACGCCTACCCCAACGCCCACGCCAACCGGCGGCACCTGCGCACTGGCGTGGGTGGCCGGCACGGCTTACAGCGCGGGCGCCACCGTCAGCTATGCGGGCACGAATTACCGCGCCAACTACTGGACGCAGGGCGACAACCCGTCGACCAGCAGCGGCGCCGCCGGCACGGGCAAGCCATGGACCAGCCAGGAGATCTGCAGCACCACGCCGACTCCAACCCCGACGCCAACGCCGACGCCGACCCCAACGCCGACTCCGACTCCGACTCCGACTCCGACACCAACGCCAACGCCAACGCCAACTCCAACGCCAACGCCGACGCCGACGCCAACCCCAACCCCAACGGGCCGCGAAGTCGGTTCCTACTTCGCGCAGTGGGGCGTGTATGGCCGCGACTATGAAGTGGCGAACGTGCACACGAGCGGCGTGGCCGACAAGCTCACCTTCATCAACTACGCTTTCGGCAATATCTATCCGAAAAATGGCGGCTATGAATGCGCCATGATCACCAAGACGGAGCCGGGCGCGACGAATCCGAATTCGCCGGACGCGGGCACGGGTGGCGATGCCGAGGCCGATTACATCCGCACGCCGAAGCGTACCGTCGATGGCCAGGCCATCCCTTGGGATGCTCCGTTGTCGGGCAACTTCCTGCAGCTGAGAAAACTCAAGGCGGCGCACCCGAACCTGAAACTGTTCATCTCGCTGGGCGGCTGGAGCTGGTCGAAGAATTTCTCCGTCGGTTCCGCCACCGATGCGCTGCGCAAGCAGATGGTGCGTTCCTGCATCGACATCTACATCAAGGGCAACTTGCCGGTGCAGGGCGGTCGCGGCGGCGTGGGCGCGGCGGCGAACATCTTTGACGGCATCGACATCGACTGGGAATATCCGGTCGGCGGCGGCCAGCCGTACAACACGGTCAGCCCCAACGACAAGCGCAACTTCACCTTGCTGATGGCGGAATTTCGCAGCCAGCTCGATGCGCTGGGCGCAGCCAATGGCAAGCGCTACCTGTTGACGGCCGCTGTCGGTGCCGGCAAGGACAAGATCGACAACACGGAACCGGCCCTGTACTCGCAGTACATGGACTGGATTAATCTGATGACCTACGACTTCCACGGCGGCTGGGAAAACAGCACCAACTTCAACGCCCAGCTGTTTGCCGACCCTGCCGATCCGTCGACGGGCATGGCGCGCGAATACGTGGGCGACAAGGCGGTGCAGTACATGATTGCCGCCGGCGTGCCGCGCGACAAGCTGCTGCTGGGCATACCGTTCTATGGCCGCGGCTGGACGGGCGTGGCGCCGGGACCGAACGGCGATGGCCTGTACCAGGCAGCCACGGGTACGGCGCCCGGCACCTACGAGTCGGGCATCGAGGACTATAAAATCCTCGTCGCCAAGGCTGGCACGCGCTACTACCATCCCGTGACCAAGCAGCTGTACCTGTACACGGGGGCGGGCGGCCAGTGGTGGAGCTACGATGACCCGACCGTCATCGGCACCAAGGTGAAATATGTGAAGGACCAGGGCTTGCGCGGCGCGTTCTCGTGGGAACTCGATGGCGACGCGAATGGCGTGCTGGCGACCGAAGTGTGGAAAGTGCGGTAACACTGGAGTAGAGTAAGACGCGGCCGGGCGGCATTGCTGTCCGGCCGCTTGTTCACATAAAAAACAGGAGACGGGCGATGGCGGCGGTATCGACATTCGGAGTAAAACATCCGGAACAGGAGCTGAGCCGCGAATGGCGCAGCTGGATCGCGGAAAACCTCATGCTGGGCAGCCACCCGTCGGCGCTGATGCCGGTGCTGCAACAGGCCGGCATCGCGGAGCCGCTGGCGCGCCGCGAAATCGAACTGGCGCTGCAAAGCCCCTACCTGGCCGGTGCCGTGCGCCTGTCGAACCGCCTGGCCAAGCGCGACTGGGTGATCGACATCCAGCGCAAGCTGAACCAGCTGCGTTCACCCGAGATTCCCCGCCGCGACAAATTGACGGCGCAGGAATTCCTCGACGAGTACTACTCCACCAACCAGCCCGTCATCATCACGGGCATGATGGACGACTGGCCCGCCATCGAAAAATGGAGCCCGGCCTATTTCCGCGCGCATTACGCGCAGCGCGAAGTGGAAGTGCAGTTCGGCCGCGAAGCGGACGCCCAGTACGAAATGAACAGCGTGGCCCACAAGCGCAAGATGGCCTTTGGCGAGTACGCCAGCCTGGTCGAGGGCAGCGGCGCGACCAACGATTTCTACATGACGGCGAATAACAATTCGCAGAACCGGCAAGCCTTGCGCGAGCTGTGGGACGATATCGGCCAGCTGCCCGAATACCTGGAGCAGAGTGGCGGTCCCACGGGTTTTTTATGGTTTGGCCCGGCCGGCACCGTGACGCCGTTCCACCACGACCTGACGAACAACTTCATGGCGCAGGTCAAAGGGCGCAAGCGGCTGCGCATCATGGCCGCCTGCGAGGTGGCGCGCGTGTACAACCAGCGCCACTGTTTTACCCCCGTCGACGGGCGCGACATCGATGTGCGGCGCTATCCGCTGATGGCCGACGTGCAAGTGCGCGAATGCGTGCTGGCGCCGGGCGAGATCCTGTTCCTGCCCGTCGGCTGCTGGCATTTCGTCGAAGCGCTCGACGTCTCGATGACGGTGGCATTTACCAACTTCAAATGGGATAACGATTTTTACAGCAAGTATCCATCGAATCACGACTTTTGATTGTAGCGCTAACCCGCCCCGAACAGCCGCCGTACAGGCGGCTTTTTTCATGCTACGGCGCGCTTCTTGTATAAGATATTTCCATAAATTAATTGATTCAAATCATTTTGCAGCAATTATTTTGATATGAATGGCCACGATGTTTCATTATCCAGATGGCGATGGCGGGCGGATAATTTGATGGCTGGCGCGGCGCCAGCACCGACAACCATCTGGAGGCGGCAGGGCATGAACACGCAGCAAATGACACAGTTACAGCAAGCACCAGCAGCTAGTACGGAACTTCGGCTTGACACGCGGCTGACGCGCGAGGCGGCCGGATTGCTGGCCAGGGCCGGCATCCATTTGAATGGCCGCGCCGCCTGGGATATGCAGCTGCGCAAACGGGGTGTGCCCGAACGTGCCTTCGCCAGCGGCAACCTGGGCCTCGGTGAAGCCTACATGGACGGCGACTGGGATGCGCAGCAGCTCGACGAATTCTTTTGCCATCTGCTGCGCGCCAGGGTGGCCGACGACGTGCGCCCCATGCGCCTGGCCTTCCACACCCTGACCGCGCGTCTGTTCAACCTGCAGACGGAGCGGCGCGCCTGGATGGTGGGCAAGGAACACTACGACCTGGGCAACGCCTTCTATGCGGCCATGCTCGATCCGCGCATGACATATACCTGCGGCTACTGGAAGGATGCGGGCAACCTGGCCGAGGCGCAGGAAGCCAAGCTCGATCTGATCTGCCGCAAGCTCAGGCTGGAGCCGGGCATGCGCGTGCTCGACATCGGCTGCGGCTGGGGCAGCTTCATGCGCTATGCGGCGGAAAAATACCAGGTGCAGTGCGTGGGCGTGACGATTTCGCAAGAGCAGGCCGCCTATGCGCGCGGCATGCCGGGCGGCGAGCAGCTGGACTTCCGCCTGCAGGATTATCGCGACACCGATGAAAAATTCGACCGCATCGTCAGCATCGGCATGTTCGAGCATGTGGGGCACAAGAATCACCGCACCTTCATGGAAGTGGCGCACCGCTGCCTGGAAGATGACGGCCTGTTCCTGCTGCACACGATCGGCAAGAACAAGCGCCATTCCACGTGCGACCCGTGGATCGACAAATACATCTTCCCGAATGGCGACTTGCCGTCGATCGGCCAGATCGGCGACGCCATGGACGATCTGTTCGTCGCCGAAGACTTGCACAACTTCGGCGCCGACTACGACAAGACCCTGATGGCCTGGCATGCGAACTTTGAGCAGGCGTGGCCGCGTTTTGCTGGCCAGCTGGGCGAGCGCTTCCACCGCATGTGGTCATACTATCTGCTGTCCTGCGCCGGCGCTTTCCGCGCGCGCGACTTGCAGCTGTGGCAATGGGTCTTGTCGAAGCAGGGCGTGCTGGGCGGCTACGAGCGTGTCAGTTGAGATGCTCGGCAGCTGATATGATGGATTGATGGATATCAATCAAGCGCGTACCTTCCTGGAAGTGGCTTCCTGTGGCAGTTTCATCATGGCCGCCGAACGCATGCACGTGACGCAGACGGCCGTCAGCGCCCGCATCCGCACCCTGGAGCAGCAGCTGGGGCGCCAGCTGTTCGTGCGCAACAAGGCCGGCGCACGGCTGACGTCGGCCGGCGAGCGCTTCATGCGCCATGCGGCCACCATGGTGCAGGTGTGGGAGCGGGCGCGCCACCAGGTGGCCTTGCCGCCGGGGCGCGATGACGCCATCAGCATCGGCTGCGAACTGAGCTTGTGGCAGCCGCTGCTGGGCGACTGGCTGATCCGCATGGCGCGCGATTGCCCCGAGATCGCCCTGCGCGCGGAAGTCGACAGTTCCGCGCGTCTGCTCGACGCCGTGCATGACGGCTCGCTCGACCTGGCCGTGCTGTACAACCCGCCGCAGCGCCCGGGCCTGGCCAGCGAATTGCTGGCCGAGGAAAAGCTCGTGATGGTGACCACGCGCGATGACGGGCAGATGCATGCCGATGCCTATGTGTACGTGGATTGGGGGCCGGCGTTTGCCGCGAACCACCAGGCAGCGTATCCGGAACTGAGCAGTCCGCCCGTGTCGATCTCGCTGGGGCCGCTGGCCCTCGTCTACCTGTTGGACGTGGGTGGCGCCAGCTATTTCCGCATCGGCAGCGCGCAACCCTATCTCGATGCGGGTTTGCTGCACCGCGTGCGCGACGCGCCCGAATTCTCGCATTCCGCCTACGCCGTCTACGCGGCCCAGCGCGGCAACCCGACCCTGGACCGCGCCCGCGCCTGCCTGCTGGAAGTGGCGGAGAGAATCAAGTAGATGCGACAGACGTAAAAAAGCCGACCCGAGGGTCGGCTTTTTGTTTAAGCGCAATGCTTAGTCGCGGCTGCCGCCGGCGAAGCCGAGCAGGGACAACAGGCTGGTGAAGATGTTGTACACGTCCAGGTAGATGCGCAGGGTGGCCGAGATGTAGTTGGTCTCGCCGCCGTTGATGATTTGCTGCACGTCATACAGGATGTAGGCCGAGAAGATGGCGATGGCGACCATGGAGATCACGATCGACAGTGCCGACAGGCCCAGGAAAATATTCGCCACCGACGCCAGGATCAGCACGATCACGCCGGCGAACAGCCATTTGCCCATGGCCGAGAAGTCGCGCTTCGAGACCGTGGCGATGGTTGCCATCACGGCCAGGATGGTGGCCGTGCCGCCGAATGCCGTCATGATCAGCATGCCGCCGTTCGAGTAGCCGAGCGTACGCGTCAGGATAGGCGTGAGCATCAGGCCCATGAAGAAGGTAAAGCCCAGCAGGACGGCGACGCCGAGGCCCGAGTTCTTGGTTTTTTCAATCGCGTACATGAAGCCGAAAGCGACGACCATGAAGATGATGAAACCCATGCCGCCGGTCAGCATCGGCAAATGCATTTGCACGCCGATGAAGGCGCCCAGCACGGTCGGGATCATGGACAGCGCCAGCAGCCAGTAAGTGTTGCGCAAGACCTGATGGCGGACTTGCTGCATGCCCCCCGACAGGTCAAAGGTGCGTTGCATGTTCTGATTCATAGTGCCTCCGTGTTGTCAATTCAAATTACTGCTTTACCCAAGGATAGCATGAGGGCCGGAATTTGCCAAAAAAGCAGCTTAAGATTTCATTAAACGGGGGTGGGGCGGCAAGATGCCCCCTGCCTCTCTGGGTGATATGGGGTGGAGTATGGTAAAATCAAAGGTTGATTGAGTTCTCAATTTACCGTTTTAAACCTTACTTTTTATTGGAGTTTTCACACATGGCAATCGAACGCACCCTGTCGATCATCAAACCAGACGCAGTTGCAAAAAACGTAATCGGTCAAATCTACTCGCGTTTTGAAAACGCTGGCCTGAAAATCGTTGCAGCACGCATGACCCAACTGTCGCGCGAACAAGCTGAAGGCTTCTACGCAGCGCACAAAGAACGCGGCTTCTTCAAAGATCTGGTCGACTTCATGGTTTCCGGTCCAGTCATGATTCAAGCCCTGGAAGGCGAAAACGCCGTTCTGGCCCACCGTGACCTGATGGGCGCGACCGATCCGAAGAAAGCAGAAAAAGGCACGATCCGCGCCGATTTCGCCGATTCGATCGACGCTAACGCCGTACACGGTTCCGACGCTGTCGAAGCTGCTAAAGTGGAAATCGCTTACTTCTTCCCAGAACTGAAGGCTTAATTGCCTTAGATAACGTTATTTCCTGGCGTTATCTGTGAAATAACTTATCACCCCCTGTTCCCGCTGCGCTGTGGAGTTTTCGCTCCCGATGCGCGCGGGGACGGATTTTTAGAATAGACAAGATCATGAATACGACGACCCTCACCAACTTGCTGGACCTCGATCCCGCGCAACTCATCGCCTATTGCGCCGAGTTGGGAGAGAAACCGTTTCGTGCGAAACAATTGCAACGCTGGATACACCAGTTCGGCGCCTCCGACTTCGACGCCATGACGGACCTGGCCAAGTCGCTGCGCGACAAGCTGGCCACGCGCGCCGAAGTGCGCGCCCCGGCCATCATCAGCGACCATACGTCGACGGATGGCACGCGCAAGTGGCTGGTCGACGTGGGTAATGGCAATGCCGTGGAAACCGTGTTCATTCCGGAAGAAAACCGCGGCACCCTGTGCATCTCGACCCAGGCCGGCTGCGCCGTGAACTGCCGTTTTTGCTCGACGGGCAAGCAAGGCTTCAACCGCAACCTCAGTGTCGGCGAAATCATCGGCCAGCTGTGGATGGCGGAATTCGAATTGCGCCGTACCAAGGGCATCGAGCCTGGCCCGAAAGGCGAGCGCCAGATCACCAACGTGGTGATGATGGGCATGGGCGAGCCCCTGCTGAACTTTGAGCCGACCGTCACGGCCCTGAAATTGATGCTCGACGACAACGCCTACGGCTTGTCGCGCCGCCGCGTGACCCTGTCGACCTCGGGCGTGGTGCCGATGATGGACAAGCTGTCGCAGGAAGTGCCGGTGGCCCTGGCCGTCTCGCTGCACGCTTCGAACGACGCCTTGCGCGACGGTTTGATTCCACTGAACAAGAAATACCCGCTGAAGGAATTGATGGCGGCCTGCAAGCGCTACCTGGAATTCGCTCCGCGCGATTTCATCACGTTTGAATACTGCATGCTCGACGGCGTCAACGACAGCGACGAGCACGCGCGCGAACTGCTGGCGCTGGTGCAAGACCGCGAGTTTGGCGTGAACTGCAAGTTCAACCTGATTCCGTTCAACCCCTTCCCCGAGTCGGGCCTGTTCCGCTCGAAAAACCCGCGCATCAAGGCCTTTGCCCAAGTCCTCATGGATGGCGGCATCATCACCACCGTGCGCAAGACGCGCGGCGACGATATCGATGCGGCCTGCGGCCAGCTGGCCGGCGAAGTCAAGGACCGCACCCGGGTACAGGAGCGCATGGAAAAGATGACTGAGTATCAACAGAAATTTGGCGCCAATTTCGGCAAGATCGTGGAGATCCGCTCCTGATGCGGGGACGCATGGCTTATCCTGGGGTACTTGCCGCGGCTATTGTCAGCCTGGGCGTGCTGCTGGCCGGCTGTGCTTCCACCGCGGACAAGCAGCAAGCCGCATCGGTCGAGCAGCGCGCCGCCTTGCGCTTGCAGCTGGCCAGCGCCTATTATATGCAAGACCAGTTTGCGGTGGCGTTGACAGAAGCGGATCAGGCGGTGCAGCTACTGCCGGGCAACGCCCAGGTGCGCGGCATGCGCGCCCTGATTTTTGCTGCCTTGCGCCAGCCTGCCGCTGCTGAAAAAGATTTTCTTTACGCATTGCGCCTTGCGCCCCACAATCCCGAGTTGAGCAATAATTATGGCCTGTTTCTGTGCCAGACCGGGCGCGCGGCGCAGTCGCTGGCGTATTTTGATGCCGCATTGCAAGATGCCGCCTATGGCACGCCTGAACTGGCGCTGCATAATGCGGCCGCATGCAGCCTGGTCATGAAAGATTACCCGCGCGCCGCCGGCTACTGGCTCAAGGCGGAGCGCATCGCACCTGGCGCGGCAATCACTTATGCCGGTCTGGTGCGCGTGTATTACGAACAGCAAGACTACCGGCAAGCGGCTCATTATCTTGAGCGGCTCGGTAAAGCGGCGACAATGGAGAGCCAGACGGCCGATGTGCTGTGGCTCGGGATCAAGGTGCAGCATAAGCTCGGGGATGCGGGTGCGGAAGCTGGCCTGGGGGCGCATTTGCGCAACCACCATTCCGGCTCCCCCGAATATGCTGCTTATCAAAATGGGGCGTTTGATGAGTGAGACAGGGATACCAATGAATTCAGAGTGGGCAGAAACGCCTCAGCAGCAGCCCCAGGGCAATCTTGCGTTGGCAGGCGCACAGTTGAAGGCGCAGCGCGAAGCGCTGGGCTGGCCGGTGGAGCAGGTGGCCGACCAGCTCAAGCTGGCGCCGCGCCAGGTGATCGCGCTGGAAGAGGGCGACATGGCGGCTTTGCCGAACGTGGCCGTGGTGCGCGGATTCGTGCGCGCCTACGCCAAGGTGGTGCGTCTCGACGCGGCGCCGCTGGTGGCCATGATCGAAGTCCATCCGGCGCCGGCGCAAGACCCGGCCGCGCCCGTGCGGCGTGAAATTTCCGCCACGTTTTCCGAATCGCGCTTCCCGTCGATGACGCAGCGCTCGTCGAACCAGACTCCGCTCTGGATCGCCGGCGCCGTGGCCGTCGTCGTGTCGGCCGCCTTTGGCGCCTATAAACTCGGTTACGTGCCGGCCAGCCTGCTGTCCTCGCAGGCCGGGAAAGAAACGGCGCATGCGGAAGTGGGCCCCGTGGAAACGACCCTGATCAAGCCGGGCCAGGACTTGACGCCGGTGCAGTCGCCGTCCGTGCCGCTGATTTCCGTGCCGCCGCCACCAGGCAACGATACGCAGACGGGCGCACCTGCCACCACCGCTTCGGCGCCGGCCGCTGCCGAAGTGCCGCCAGCGGCCGTGCCAGCCCCGGCGACGGCTGTCGTCACGCCGCCTGCGGCTACCGCTACTACCACCGCTGCCGTGGGCGCGAATGCGCTGGTGCTGAAGGTGGAGCAGGATTCCTGGGTGGAAATCCGCCGCCCTGGCAGCGCGCCGCTGATTTCGCGCATGGTCAAGGCGGGCAGCACGGAAACGTTCGATATCACGGGACCGGCCACCCTGGTGGTGGGTAAGCCAGGTGTGGTGCAGGCAACCTTGCGCGGCGCCAAGCTGGAGCTGCCGACCGTTGCCGGCGGCACGATCTCGCGCGTCAGCATCAAATAATTGCAGTAACCGTTCAAGCAAACTCAGAAGATAATATTATGGCTACCTCGAAAACAGCGATCGGCTCCGGTCCATCCGGCCGGCGCGACAGCCGCAAGGTGCTGATCGCGCACGGCCAGCGCCAGATCTGGGTGGGCGGCGACGCCCCCGTGGTGGTGCAGTCGATGACAAACACGGATACGGCCGACGCCATCGGCACGGCGATCCAGATCAAGGAACTGGCGCGTGCCGGTTCGGAACTGGTGCGCCTGACGGTGGACCGTCCGGAAGCGGCCGCGGCCGTCCCGTACATCCGCGAGCAGCTCGACAAGATGGACATCGACGTGCCGCTGGTGGGCGATTTTCACTATAACGGCCATACCCTGCTCAACGACTACCCCGATTGCGCGCGCGCGCTGTCGAAGTACCGCATCAATCCCGGCAACGTGGGCAAGGGCGCCAAGCGCGACACGCAATTTGCGCAAATGATCGAAGCGGCTTGCCGCTACGACAAGCCGGTGCGCATCGGCGTGAACTGGGGCAGCCTCGATCAAGCGTTACTCGCGCGCATCATGGATGAAAACGCGGGCCGCGTCGAACCGTGGCCGGCGCAAGCCGTCATGTACGAAGCGCTGGTGACGTCGGCGATTGAAAACGCCGTGCGCGCCGAAGAGCTGGGCCTGGCGCGCGACAAGATCATCCTGTCGTGCAAGGTCTCGGGCGTGCAAGATCTGATCGCCGTGTACCGCGAACTGGCGCAGCGCTGCGACTATCCGCTACACCTGGGCCTGACGGAAGCGGGCATGGGCAGCAAGGGCATCGTGGCGTCCACCGCGGCGCTGGCCGTGCTGCTGCAAGAGGGCATCGGCGACACCATCCGCATTTCGCTCACGCCCGAACCGGGCGGCGACCGCACGCGCGAAGTGATCGTCGGCCAGGAAATTTTGCAAACCATGGGCTTGCGCAAGTTCGCGCCCATGGTCATCGCTTGCCCAGGTTGCGGCCGCACGACGTCGACCACCTTCCAGGAGCTGGCCGACAACATCCAGACGTATCTGCGCGAGCAGATGCCGGAATGGAAGAAATCGTATCCGGGCGTGGAAGCGATGAACGTGGCCGTCATGGGCTGCATCGTCAACGGTCCCGGCGAATCGAAGCATGCGAACATCGGCATCAGCCTGCCCGGCACGGGCGAGTCGCCGGCCGCGCCCGTGTTTGTCGACGGCGAAAAAGTCGTCACCCTGCGCGGCGAACGCATCGTCGAGGAATTCCAGGACATCGTCTTGAAGTATGTACAGAGTCACTATGGAAACACGGCTGCCGTCTGAGCCTGATCCGATAAAAAAGTAAAGAAGAACACTATGTCCGAAAATAAAAAGCTCGACAAGATCACCGCCGTCAAAGGCATGAACGATATCCTGCCGGCCGACGCTCCGCTGTGGGAATTGTTTGAAAACACGGCGCAATCCGTGCTGCAAAGCTATGGCTTCCAGCAGATCCGCACGCCGATCGTGGAAGAAACGAAATTGTTCGCGCGCGCCATCGGCGCCGTGACCGATATCGTGGAAAAGGAAATGTATTCGTTCACCGATTCGATGAACGGCGACAACCTGACCCTGCGTCCTGAAGGCACGGCCGGCGTGGTGCGCGCCGTGGTCGAGCACAACCTCGTCTACGAAGGCCCGAAACGCCTGTGGTACAAAGGCCAGATGTTCCGCCACGAGCGCCCGCAAAAAGGCCGCTACCGCCAGTTCCACCAGTTCGGTGCGGAAGCCATCGGCTTCACGGGCCCGGATATCGACGCCGAGCTGATCATGATGACCCGCCGCCTGTGGGATGATCTGGGCCTGGAAGGCATCCGCCTGGAACTGAACTCGATCGGCGACGCGGCCGAGCGCCTGCGCCACCGCGCCGACCTGATCGCCTACCTGGAAAGCCACAGCGAGCTGCTTGACGAAGAAGCCAAGCGCCGCCTGCACAGCAATCCGCTGCGCATTCTCGACACCAAGAACCCTGCCATGCAGGATCTGGTCAATGGCGCGCCGAAGCTGCTGGACTACCTGGGCGAGGAATCGCTGGCCCACTTCCACGGCGTGCAGAAGATTCTGAACCACAACAATATTCCATTCGTCATCAATCCACGCCTGGTGCGCGGCCTCGATTACTACAACCGCACGGTGTTCGAGTGGGTCAGCGACAAGCTGGGCGCGCAAGGCACGGTCTGCGCCGGTGGCCGCTATGACGGCATGGTGGAAATGTTCGGCGGCAAATCGACGCCCGCCGTCGGTTTCGGCATGGGCGTCGAACGCCTGGTGCTGCTGATGAAGGATGCGGCCGAGCCGGAACAGCCAGCCCAGTGCGACGTGTATCTGGTGCATCAGGGCGAGCAGGCAGGCTTGCAAGCGTTCGTGCTGGCGGAGCGGATTCGCGATGCGGGCCTGGACGTTGTGCTACATTGCGCAGCGAGCAACGGTGGCGGCAGCTTCAAGACGCAAATGAAAAAGGCCGACGCCAGCGGTGCGGCGTTTGCCGTGATCATGGGCGACGATGAAATCGCCAACAATGTCGCGACGGTGAAAGCCATGCGCGAAGCCGATGCCGGCGCGCAGCAGAACACGGTGCCGTTCGACGACGTCGTCGACTACGTGGTGGATCAGATCATCGGCGACCACGATTGCGGCCATGACCACGGTCCTGGCGGCCACGTGCATCACCACCACTGATTTGCAGCAAGACCGTTCTACCCTCGATCAACTACTCATTAAAACTGACGACCCATGGCATACGATCACGAAGAACAAGAACAACTGGCAACCCTCAAGGCCTGGTGGCAGCGCAATGGCAATCTGACCTCCTGGGTCCTGATCGTGGCGCTGGCAGGCTACAGCGGCTGGGCTGGCTGGCAGTACTACCAGCGCACGCAGGCTGCGCAAGCGGGCCAGCTGTACGACGAACTGCAAAACGCCATCGCCGCCAAGGACACGGCCAAGGTGATGCGCGCGGCCGGCGACATGCAGTCGCGTTTCGGCGGCACGGCATATGCGCAGATGAGCGCCCTGTCCGCTGCCAAGGTGGCGTTCGACGCGAATGACCTGAAAACGGCCAAGACCCAGTTGCAATGGGTGGCCGAGCATGGCACGGAAGAGTACAAGGCCATCGCCAAGCTGCGCCTGGCAGGCGTGCTGCTGGATGAAAAAGCCTACGATGAAGCGCTGAAAGTGCTGGCGACGGCTTCCGTGGCGCAATTTGCCGGCGCCGTGGCCGACCGCAAGGGCGACATCCTGGTGGCGCAAAACAAGCTGGCCGATGCGCGCACGGCTTACCTGGCCGCGATAGCCGCGACGGACAAGAACAATCCAGGCCGTCAGCTGATCCAGGTCAAGCTGGAAGCCATCGGCGGTACGGTACCGGAAGACAAGGCCAAGGCTGACAAGGCTGCCGCCTGACAGGAACACTGATGGTTGTGCAGCGCGGCGTTGTGCGTCGCCTGCCTTGCCCTTACAAGTACAAGAAAAAGGTTGGATAACACTTATGCGTGTCACTGAAAAGCTGGTAGCTGCAAGTCTGTTGGCCCTGATGGCCGGTTGCTCGTCCTGGAACCCGTTCGCCTCGAAAGATCCGAAAGTCGAACCGGCCAAGCTGGTCGAGTTAAAATCGAGCATCGCCGTGCGCGACGCGTGGAAGTATTCGATCGGCAAGGCCGGCGTGTACGCGTTTACGCCTGCGCTGGCCGGCAGCAGCCTGTACGTGGTCAATGCCGATGGTGCGCTGGCGCGCCTGGATGCGGCCAGCGGCCGTGAGACGTGGCGCATCAAGGCCGGCAGCGACATCACGTCGAGCGCCGGCAGCGATGGCGCGGTCGTCGCAGTGGGCGCCGCCAAGGGCGCCGTGCTGGCGTTCGACGCCGATGGCAAGCAACTGTGGAAAGCGCAGGCGTCCAGCGAGGTATTGACGGCGCCCGTCGTGGGGCAGGGCGTGGTCGTCGTGCGCAGCGTCGACAACCGCATCGTCGGCTTCGACGCCAAGACGGGCGAACGCAAGTGGACGGTGCAGCGCGCCACGCCGGCACTGACCCTGCGCAATGCGCCGGGCATGGTAATGGGCGGCGCCAACATCTACGTGGCCCAGCCGGGCGGCAAGCTGCTGGCGCTGACGGCGGCCACCGGTGTGGTACGCTGGGAGATCGTCGTCAGCGAACCGCGCGGCGCCACCGAACTGGAGCGCGTCTCCGACATCGCCGGCGCACCGGTGGTGTTCGAAGGCGAAGTATGCGCCGTGACGTACCAGGGCAAGGCGGGCTGCTTCGATGCCGCCACGGGCGTGCCGCGCTGGACCAAGCCGATCTCGTCCGATGTGGGCGTGGCCGTCGACCAGCGTTTCGTGTTTGTTGCCGACGCTCAGGGCGCTGTCGTGGCGTTCAGCCGCGAAGGCGGCCAGAGCGCGTGGAAGAACGAGGCGCTGGCGCGCCGCCGCCTGTCGACGCCGGCCTCTTACGGCCGCAGCGTCGCCGTCGGCGACTATCAAGGTTACATCCACTTCCTGTCACGGGAAGATGGCGCATTAATAGGTCGTGTCAGCACCGACGGTAGCCCGATTGTTTCGGCTCCCGTTGTTGCCGGTTCGAATTTGATTTTTCAAACCCAATCAGGGACAGTGACCGCTCTCGCGGTCGAGTAATACAATGAAGCCGGTAATTGCACTAGTAGGTCGACCCAACGTTGGGAAATCGACTTTATTCAATCGTCTGACCCGCTCGCGCGATGCGCTGGTGGCGGATTTGCCTGGGTTGACGCGCGATCGTCACTATGGCGAAGGCCGTGTCGGCGAACGTCCCTTCCTGGTCATCGATACGGGTGGTTTCGAACCCGTCGCCAAGGAAGGCATCATGCACCAGATGGCACTGCAGACCAAGCAGGCCGTGGCCGAGGCCGACGTGGTGGTATTCATCGTGGACGGCCGTCAAGGCCTGACCCCGCATGACAAGACCATCGTCGACTTCCTGCGCAAGAGCGGTCGCCCGGTCTTGCTGGTGGTCAACAAAAGCGAAGGTATGCGCTACACGGCCGTCGTGTCCGAATTCTATGAATTGGGCATGGGCGATCCGTATGCGATCTCGTCGGCGCACGGTGACGGCGTCAACGACCTCGTCGAAGTGATGCTGGACCTGGCGTTCGCGCAGCGTCCGGACGAGCCTGAAGAGCTGGAAAAGACCGACCGCGGCATCAAGATCGCCCTCGTCGGCCGTCCGAACGTGGGCAAGTCGACCTTGATCAACACCTTGCTGGGCGAAGAGCGCGTGATCGCCTTCGACATGCCGGGCACGACGCGCGACTCGATCGAAATCCCGTTCGAGCGCGATGGCCAGCAATACACCTTGATCGACACGGCCGGTATCCGCCGCCGCGGCAAGGTGTTTGAAGCGATCGAGAAATTCTCGGTGGTGAAAACGCTGCAGTCGATTTCCGAAGCCAACGTGGTCGTGCTGATGCTCGACGCGCAGCAGGATATCTCGGAGCAGGACGCGCACATCGCCGGCTTTATCCTGGAATCGGGCCGCGCGCTGGTCGTGGCAGTGAACAAATGGGATGGCTTGCAATCGCACGAGCGCGATGAAATCAAGATCGATATCGACCGCAAGCTCGATTTCCTGTCGTTCGCGCAGATGCATTTCATTTCGGCGCTGAAGGGCACCAACATCGGTCCATTGATGAAGTCGCTCAACGCCGCGTATGCGGCCGCCATGTGCGACCTGTCGACGCCGAAGCTGACGCGCGCCCTGATCGAGGCCGTGGAGAAGCAGGAGCCGCGCCGCAAGGGTTCGATCCGTCCGAAGCTGCGTTACGCCCACCAGGGCGGCATGAACCCGCCTGTGATCGTTATTCACGGCAATGCGCTCGACGCCGTCGGCGACCCGTACAAACGCTATCTGGAAAAACATTTCCGCGATACGTTTGCCCTGGTCGGCACGCCGCTGCGCATCGAACTGCGCACGGGTAAAAATCCGTTTGCCCGCACGCCAAGCAAGTAATGTTTTACATGCTGAATTAAGTGCAGATTAAGGCGCCGCGGAGATAATGCGGCGCCGGCCACCATTTAATGGCTGTTTGCACGGAAATAATAAAGTGTTAATGCGCCATGCGCGACAGCGATCGCGAAAACAGGTTACAGTAGCTATGACGCATCTTTCTTTCTTTGAAAGGTGTGAGAGCACTTGAAATCAAGCGAGTCGCCTCCAATTCTTACACAACAACATAAACAACGGAGCTGTTATGAGCAACAAAGGGCAACTGTTACAAGACCCATTCCTCAATGCATTACGCAAAGAGCATGTTCCTGTCTCGATCTACCTGGTCAATGGCATTAAATTGCAGGGCCATATCGAATCGTTCGATCAATATGTCGTATTGCTGCGCAATACGGTGACACAGATGGTGTACAAGCATGCCATCTCGACAGTGGTGCCGGCCCGTGCCGTCAATCTCAATATTGAATCTGAAGCGGAGTAAAGCGTTGAGCTTGACGGCCCAGCGCCTTTCACCCTCCATCGCCCCCGTCCGCGCCAGCGGCGCTGATGCGTTTGCATCGGCGTCGGCGTTCGCCACAACTCATCAGTTGCCATCATGCGCGCGGCACTAGTCGGGGTTGACTTCGGTCACAGCGACTTCGCCGCCAGCATGGAGGAACTCATGCTGTTGTCGCGTTCGGCTGGCGCCGACCCGATTTCCACCATCACGGCCAAGCGTTCCAGTCCCGATTCCGCGTATTTCGTCGGCAGCGGCAAGGCCGATGAAATTGGCGACGTCGTCGTCAACGATGGCCTGGAAATCGTCATCTTCAACCATGCCCTTTCGCCGGCGCAGCAGCGCAATCTGGAAAAGCGCCTGAATGTGCGCGTGCTCGACCGTACCAGCCTGATCCTCGACATCTTCGCGCAGCGCGCCAAGAGCCACGAGGGCAAGCTGCAAGTCGAGCTGGCGCAGCTGCAGCATCTGGCCACGCGCCTGATCCGCGGCTGGACCCACCTTGAGCGGCAAAAGGGCGGTATCGGCTTGCGCGGTCCCGGCGAGACGCAGCTCGAGACCGACCGCCGGCTGATCGGCGACCGCGTCAAGGCCTTGCGCGCCCGCCTGGAAAAGCTGCACAAGCAGCGCGAAACGCAGCGCCGCGCGCGCGGCCGCAATCACACATTTTCCGTGTCCCTGGTCGGCTATACCAATGCCGGCAAGTCGACCCTGTTCAATGCCGTGACCAAGGCCGGCGTGTATGTCGCCGACCAGTTGTTCGCCACCCTCGACACCACCTCGCGCCGGGTTTACCTGGGGCAGGAAGTGGGCAATGTGGTGATCTCCGACACGGTCGGCTTCGTGCGCGAATTGCCGCATCAGCTGGTGGCGGCCTTCCGCGCCACGCTCGAAGAAACCATCCATGCCGATTTGCTGCTGCACGTCGTCGACGCCGCGTCGCCGGTGCGCATGGAGCAGATCGAACAGGTCAACCTGGTCTTGAAAGAGATCGGCGCCGATCATATTCCGCAAATCCTCGTGTGGAACAAGATCGATGCGGCCGGGCTGGAGCCTTCGGTGGAACGCGATGAATATGCTACGATCAGTCGCGTGTTCGTCAGTGCGCAGAAGGGCAGCGGGCTCGACCTGCTGCGCGATGCGATCGTCGAGATGGCCAGGAAGGCGCCTCGTTCGGCCCATCTGTACCAGAACGACGCAGCACCGCAGGAAGATCAGTTTGACGGTCAGTACGACCAGCACGATGGCGCCGCCCCGGACCAGGACGAAGAGCCTGGCGAGGACGATAGGATTTCCACCCACTCCCAAGTCGGAACACGATAGTTATGCTTGTCTCCCTACTCAAAAAAACAGGCTTGAAGTTGTCCCTGAACGATCCCCGCTGGGGCAATCGCAAGGACGACGGCAAGAAAGCCCAAGAAGGCAAAAAGCCCGGCGAAGGTCCGCCGGACCTCGATCAGTTGTGGCGCGATTTCAATCAGCGCCTGAACGCCTTTTTCGGACAGAAGAACCGTCCCGACAACGGCGGCAATAACAACGGCGGTGGCGGCGGCCCGCGCCCCGACATGAAGGGCGCCGGCATCACCGCCGGCGTGGTCGGCGTGATCGCCGTCTTCATCTGGCTCGCCAGCGGCGCCTTCATCGTGCAAGAGGGCCAGAGCGGCGTCGTGCTGACGTTTGGCCAATACACGCGCACGGCGCCGGCCGGTCTCAACTGGCGCTGGCCGTATCCGTTCCAGACTGATGAAACCGTCAACGTGTCGCAAGTGCGCACGGTGGAAGTTGGCTATCGCACGTCGCTGCGCAACAAGCAGGCCAGCGAGTCGCTGATGCTGACGGACGATGAAAACATCATCGACATCCAGTTCGCGGTGCAGTACACCTTGAAAGATCCGGTGGAATGGCTGTTCAGCCTGCGCGACCAGGAAGACACCTTGCGCCAGGTCGCCGAAACGGCGATCCGCGAAGTGGTCGGCCGCAGCAAGATGGATTTCGTGCTGTATGAAGGCCGCGAAAAAGTGGCCTTCGACACGCAGAAATTGATGCAGCAGATTCTGGAAGATTACAAGTCTGGCGTGTTGATCAACAACGTGACGATGCAGGCCGTGCAGCCGCCGGAGCAGGTGCAAGCCGCTTTCGACGATGCCGTCAAGGCAGGCCAGGACCGTGAACGCCAGAAGAATGAAGGCCAGGCTTACGCCAATGACGTCATTCCTAAAGCACGCGGCGCGGCATTCCGCCTGGTGCAGGAAGCCGAGGCCTACCGGGCCATGGTGACCGAGAACTCCGAAGGTAATGCGTCGCGCTTCAAGCAGGTGCTGGTCGAGTACCAGAAGGCGCCGGCCGTTACGCGCGACCGCATGTACCTGGAAACGATGCAGCAAGTGTTCAGCAGTGCCAGCAAGGTCATGGTTGACGCCAAGACGGGCAGCAATCTGCTGTATCTGCCGCTCGACAAGTTGATCGCCCAGCAGGCGGCGTCGGACGCCTCGGCCGCGGCAGCGCGCGCCACAGCGGCCGCACCCGCAGCCAATACCGTAATGCCACAGGAAGCCATGCAGACAGTAGAAGTCAATTCGCGTCGCGACAGCCGCTCTTCGCGTGAACGGGAGAGCCGCTAATGAACCGTATCGTCGCCGCCCTGATCGCGGGCTTTATCGCGATCATGCTCCTTTCCTCGACCGTGTTTGTCGTCGATCAGCGTAAATACGCCATCGTCTTCGCCCTGGGTGAAGTCAAGGACGAGATCAGCAAACCAGGCTTGTACTTCAAGCTGCCGCCGCCGTTCCAGAACGTGATCTACCTGGACAAGCGCATCCTGACGCTCGACACGCCGGAGCCGGAGCGCTTCATCACGGCCGAGAAGAAGAATATTCTCGTCGACGCGTATGTGAAGTGGCGCATCGTCAATCCGAAGACCTATTTCCGCAGCTTTGGCGGTGATGAAAGCCGCGCCCGCAACCGCATGTCGCAAATCGTCAAGGCCGCGCTGAATGATGAAATCACCAAGCGCACGGTGCGCGAAGTGATCTCGGGCGAGCGTGGCAAGGTGATGCAGGCGATCAAGGCCAAGGTGGCGGCCGAGGCCGAGGCCATCGGCGTGGGCATCGTCGACGTGCGCCTGAAACGCGTCGATTACGTCGAGCAGATCAACAACTCCGTGTACGAGCGCATGAAGTCCGAGCGCGTGCGCGTGGCCAACGAGCTGCGTTCGACCGGTTCGGCCGACTCCGAGAAAATCCGCGCCGACGCCGACAAGCAGCGCACGGTGATCCTGGCCGAAGCGTACCGCGAAGCCGAGAAGATCCGCGGCGAGGGCGACGCCAAGGCATCGCAAGTGTATGCGGAAGCGTTTGGCCGGAATCCGGAGTTCTACAAGTTTTACCGTAGCCTGGAAGCCTACCGCGCCACGTTCAAGGACAAGGGCGACGTGATGGTGGTCGATCCGAGTTCGGAATTCTTCAAGTACTTAAAGGGTAACGGCACGGCCGTTCCGTCCAAGAAGTAAGGCAGCATCGACACTGCCCCCGGCCGCGAGGCCGGATGCAGCATGAGCGGGGCCGGCATCGATGCCGGCCCCGTTTTTTTGTGCCCGTCAGGCTGTTGCGGGAAGGCGTAAAATGCGGTGTTTTTAGGGCTGTGCGGCAGCGTTTCGGACAACTTATCCCTAAAGGCCCGTGTTTTCGCGTAAAATATCAGGTTCGGCCTCTTGCCTGGCGCGCTCGCCGCTGCCTCGCATGATGCATTTTTCAACTTTCTTCCGTATCTCGCTCCCTCATGCCGAATTGGCTTTTGCCCGAAAATATTGCCGATGTTCTGCCGTCGGAAGCGCGCAAGATCGAAGAGCTGCGCCGCCTCATGCTGGATAATTTCCGTCTGTACGGATATGAACTGGTGATGCCGCCGCTGCTCGAGTATCTGGAATCGCTGATGACCGGCGCTGGCAAGGATACCGACCTGCGCACGTTCAAACTGGTCGACCAGCTGTCTGGCCGCATGCTCGGCCTGCGCGCCGACATGACGACGCAAGTGGCGCGCATCGACGCCCATCTGCTGAACCGCGCCACCGTCACCCGCCTGTGCTACGCCGGCAGCGTGCTGCATACCCGTCCATCGGGCTTGCACGCCACCCGCGAACCGCTGCAGATCGGCGCCGAAATCTATGGCCACGCCGGCCTGGAAGCCGATGCCGAGATCCAGGAGCTGGCGCTCGCTTCGCTGGCACTGGCCGGTTTCGATAGCGTCCGCCTGGATTTGTCGCACGTCGGCCTGTTGCGCGCTATCATTGCGCAAGACGCCGCCGCCGAGCGCGACGAAGCTGCGCTGTACGCCTTGCTGCGCGCGAAAGATGCGCCGGGCCTGCGCGCCCTGACCGCATCCTACGATGCCGTCACGCGCGATGCGCTGCTGGCCTTGCCGAACCTGTATGGCGACATCGACGTGCTGGCGCGTGCGCGCGAAGTGCTGCCGCCGCTGCCGGGCGTGCTGAAAGCGCTGGCCGAGCTGGCGGCGCTGGCAGGCTCCGCGCTGGGCCGCGCCGAAGTGGCGATCGACCTGGCCGACCTGCGCGGCTACCAATATGAAAGTGGCGCGATGTTTGCGCTGTATGTACCAGGCTTGCCGAACGCGGTTGCGCGCGGCGGCCGTTATGACCACGTCGGCGAAGCGTTCGGCCGGGCACGTCCCGCGACCGGCTTCTCGCTCGATTTGCGCGAACTGGCGCGCCTGTTGCCGACCGCGGAACGGAAGCATTCGATCCGCGCGCCGTGGGGCAGCGCGCCAGAATTGAAGGAAAAAATCGCCGAGTTGCGCAAGGCGGGCGAGGTCGTGATCCAGAGTATGCCGGGTCACAGTAATGAACAAGACGAGTTCGAGTGCGATCGCGTGCTGGTACTTGCCGATAATGGTAGTAGCTGGATTCTTAAAAACTTAGGTTAAGTGATGTCAAAGAAAATTATGGCAAAGAACGTCGTTGTCATCGGCACCCAATGGGGCGATGAAGGTAAAGGCAAGATCGTCGACTGGTTGACTGATCACGCCCAGGGTGTGGTGCGCTTCCAGGGCGGCCACAATGCAGGCCACACGCTGGTCATCGGCGGCGTCAAAACCGCGCTGCAGCTGATCCCGTCGGGCATCATGCGTCCAGGCGTCGCCTGCTACATCGGCAACGGCGTGGTCGTTTCCGTGCCGGACGTGCTGCGTGAAATCGACAAGCTCGAAGCGGTCGGCGTTGAAGTCGCCTCGCGCCTGAAAGTGTCGGACGCGGCACCCGTGATCCTGCCTTACCACACCGCGATCGACCTGGCGCGTGAAGCCAAGCGTGGCGATGCGAAGATCGGCACCACCGGCAAGGGCATCGGCCCGGCCTACGAAGACAAAGTGGCGCGCCGCGCGATCCGTATCGCCGACCTGCTGAACGAGAAGCGCTTTGCCGAAAAGCTGGCCGAAAACCTCGATTACCACAACTTCGTGCTGGAAAACTACCTGAAGGCGCCGAAAGTCGACTATCAGAAGACCCTCGACGACGCGCTGGCCTATGTGCCGCGTCTGCGTCCGATGGTCACCGACGTGTCGAGCGCGCTGTACAAGGCGCACAAGGCCGGCGCGAATCTGCTGTTCGAAGGCGCGCAGGGTTCCCTGCTCGACGTCGACCACGGTACGTATCCGTTCGTCACCTCGTCGAACTGCGTGGCCGGCAATGCCGCCGCCGGTTCGGGCGTGGGTCCTGGCATGCTGCACTACATCATGGGCATCACCAAGGCCTACACGACGCGCGTCGGTTCCGGCCCGTTCCCTTCGGAACTGCCAACGGATGCGGGCGTCGGCCACCACCTGGCGCAAGTCGGCCATGAATTCGGCACCGTGACGGGCCGTGCCCGCCGCTGCGGCTGGTTCGACGCCGCCTTGCTGCGCCGCTCCGTGCAGATCAACGGCGTGACGGGCATGTGCCTGACCAAGCTGGACGTGCTGGACGGTATCGAAACGCTGAAACTGTGCACCGGCTACACCATCGACGGCGTCGCCACGGACATCTTCCCATCGGGCGCTGAAGAAGCCGCCCGTTGCGTGCCGGTGTACGAAGAGATGCCAGGCTGGACGGAAAGCACGGTCGGCGCGAAATCGCTGGCAGCCCTGCCAGCAACGGCGCGCGCTTACATCAAGCGCATCGAAGAACTGGTCGGCGTACCGGTGGACATGGTTTCGACCGGTCCGGATCGTGAAGAAACGATCGTGCTGCGTCACCCATTCGAGTAAGCTGCTGGACACAATCCGCCGCAAGGCGGATTTTTTTAATCACGCTAATAATAAGATTCCACTATCATGACTACCCCACAATCGAACGATCAACACCTCTGGGTCAACTGGGAAGAATACCACCGCCTGATCGAGCGCCTGGCGCTCAAGGTCTACGAATCGGGCTGGAAATTCGACCAGGTATTGTGCCTGGCGCGCGGCGGCGTGCGTCCCGGCGACGTCTTCTCGCGCATTTTTGATTTGCCACTGGCTATCCTGTCGACCAGCTCCTACCGCGAAGACGCGGGCACGGTGCGCGGCGACCTCGATATCGCCAAGTACATGACCATGACCAAGGGCCCGCTGGCCGGCCGCATTCTGCTGGTCGACGACCTGGCCGATTCGGGCGTCACCCTGGACAAGGTCACGCGTCACCTGAAGGAAAACTTCCCTGACGTGACCGAAGTCAAATCGGCCGTGATCTGGCTGAAAGGCTGCTCCGTCGTGCGTCCCGACTACTTCCTCGACGAACTGCCGCACAACCCGTGGATCCACCAGCCGTTCGAAGACTACGACGGCCTGCGTCCGCACCAGCTGGCGGCGTGGATCAAGAAGGGCGAAGCAGGCAAGTAATTGCGTGCGCGCTTGCAAAAAAAAGACGATCGTGTATCGTCTTTTTTTTCGTCCAAGGAAATGCGATGACCATACTGACGACGGCGCGCCTGCGCCTGGAACCGATCAATGAGAGCCATTACGAGCGCATGCGCACGCTCAACACCGATCCCGAGGTGATGACGTATCTGAACGCGGGCCAGCCCGAGACGGAAGAGGACACGCGCGCGGCCATCACGCGCACCATGGGCCGCTGGGCCGAGTGGGGCTATTCGTGGTGGGCGATGATACGCCTCGACGATGGTGAACTGGTGGGCATGGCCTGCCTGCAGCACCTCTCCGGCGTCAAGGCCAATCCCCTGGAAATCGGCTGGCGCCTGGCGCGCACCAGCTGGGGGCAGGGCTATGCCAGCGAAGCGGCGGCCGCCATCGTCGCGCATGCGTTCGACGTCGTCGGCGCGCCCGAAGTGGTGGCCGTCGCCCATCCCGACAATGCGGCATCGATCAAGGTCATGACGCGCCTGGGCATGCAGTACGCGGGCATGGAGCGCCATTACGACCTCGATAGCGTCGTCTACCGGCTGCCGCGCCCATGACGGTTACGCGCAAGCCCTTGAAGCTGGGCTGCAGCTACGGCGTGCGCTTTTCGCCCGATGGCACGCGCCTGGCCGTGCTGGGGCGCGACCTGGTGCTGTGGGACGTGGCGGTGCGCCAGAAACTGTGGCGCGGCAAATTCATCGCGCATTGCTCCAGTATGGCATTCTCGCCCGACGGCCGCCGGCTGGCCATCAAGAGCACGACGGGCCAGCTGGCCGTGCTCGATGCCGTAGCGGGGCAAGTGCTGGTGAGCTTCCAGAATAAAAAGGATGGCGAAGGCAGCGGCCCCGCGTGGTCGCCGTGCGGCCGGTATCTGGCCGACGGTGGCTGGGATGGCTGCTTGCGGGTGCGCGATGCGCAGACGGGCGAAGTACTGTTCAAGCACGAGCACCCGGGCGAAATGCTGCGCGCAACCTACGCCATCGATGGCGGGCGGCGTTTGCTGGTCCTGCATGGCGTCAAATCGGTGGAGGAAGGGCAGGCGCAGCCGCCAGACTACTGCAGCGTATGGGACTGGCCCTTGCAGGCGGGAGGCGGGCGCAAGGTGCTGTCGCTGCCCAGCCTGGCGTCGTGCGCGCCATCGCCCGACGGCGAGCGCCTGGCCGTGCTGCATGACACCGGCGGCGAGGAATTCTTATCCGTGCATGCGATGGACGATGGCCGCGTGCTGGCCACGACGCGCGTGGAGGCGGGCGCCGGCACGGGCGACGCCTTGCGCTGGCTGCCCGACGGCAGCGCGCTGGGACGCATCGGCAAGGGCAAGCTGCTGTTCTACGCCTGGCCCGGGCTTGCCGTCCTGGCGCAGGAAGATGTTACCTATCCCTGCGCGCTGGATTTTGTGCCTGGCTCGCCATTGACCGCCATCGGCTCCTGGGAGTCCGGCATGCTGATGGATCTGAACGTTTACAAGGAAACCGCATGATCACCTGTTACCTGCGTTACATCATCGACCCGTATAAATTGCGGGAATTCGAAGCCTACGGCAAGCTGTGGATACCGCTGGTCGAACGCTTCGGCGGCCAGCACCACGGCTATTTTTTGCCATCCGAGGGCGCCAGCAATGTGGCGCTGGCCATGTTCTCGTTCCCCAGCCTGGCCTTGTACGAGCAGTACCGCAGCGACTCGATGCAGGACGCCGAATGCCAGGCCGCCTTCCGCTATGCCGAAGAGACGCGCTGCATCATCAGTTATGAGCGCAGTTTTTTCCGGCCCGTGTTTGCCTGAAACGGCGCGCTTTCCCGCTATCGACCGCTATCGACCGCTATTAAAACCGGATGGGACAAGGCGCCGCCGTCCCTTCGCCGAAACCGGCGTAGCCGGACCGCGCGCTGAGGTTCAGCGACATGCTGCCTTTGTCCGGTAAATAGATGCAGTATTCACCGGTCGCCGTGATGACGCGGTAGATGCGTTTCGGGTCGTTTGGCGCGCTGAACAGCTCGATGCGGGCCGCTTCGAACCACTTCGGCTTGACCGCCGCATGCGCTTCCGCAAATCCCTTTGCCAGGCGCGTCTGTGGCGTATCGGGCGGCGCCACGAACTCCTGCGGATGCTCGGCGCGCAGCTGGCGGTCGATGGCGCCGGCTGCCTGCAGCGCCCGTTGCGCCAGGGGGAGGGCGCCGGTCTTGGGTGCGGCAGGCGCCGGTTCTGCCGGCAGGGCATCGTCTTGCGGCTGGTCCTGCACCGATGCCGTCGCCTTCTTTGGCGGCGACACGCTTGCCGCGCTCGATGGAAGGGCTGGCGCGCCTGCCGGCGCCGGATCGGGCTTGGCGGGGGGAATGAAGCGTTGCATTGGGCGTTGTGGCGGCATCAGCTGCAGCCAGATCCGCTCATCGTGCTCGATTCTCATGTGTGCGGGCCGCGTGGCTACCCAGAACAGCGCCAGGTGCAGCACGATAATCGCGGCGATGTAGCGGCCATGGGAACGCTGGCCGAGAGAAAAATCATGCGCTTGTCCTGCAAGGTCGATGCGCATCTGTTTCCCGCCTGCCCAGACCGCCACGCCTCAATCCTCGGCCTGGAATTCGCTGGCCGAGACGAACAGATCCCACGAGGCGATGAACAGCGCTGCCACCACGGGGCCGATGACGAAGCCGTTCAGGCCAAACAGGGCCATGCCGCCCACGGTCGACAGCAGCACCACGTAGTCGGGCATCTTGGTATCCTTGCCGACCAAAATGGGGCGCAGCACGTTGTCGACCAGGCCGATGACGAAGACGCCGAAGGCGGCCAGGCCCGCGCCTTGCCAGATGGCGCCGGTGGCCAGGAAATAGGCGGCCACGGGCGCCCAGACGAGGGCGGCGCCGACGGCCGGCAGCAGCGACAGGAAGGCCATCAGCACGGCCCACAGCAGGGGCGCCGGCACGTCGAGGAACCAGAACGCCAGCCCGCCGAGGGCGCCCTGGGCGATCGCCACGAGGATGTTGCCTTTCACGGTGGCGCGGATCACGGTGGTGAAATTGGTGAACAGGCGCTGCTTGTACTTGCGGCTCAATGGCACGGCGCCCTTGATGCGGGCCGACAGGGTCGAGCCATCGCGCATGAGGAAAAACAGCAGGTACAGCATGATGCACAGGCTGGTGAGAAATTCGAAGGTGTACAGGCCCACGTTGATGGCTTTCACCGCCACCACCTGGCTCACCTGCGTGGCGCCCTCGGCCAGCTTGTCCTGCAGGCTGGCCAGGCTGGTCAGGTTGAAGCGGTCGAGCAAATTGATCAGCCATTGCGGCAGCACGGCCATGATTTTATTGAAGAACATGGCGACCGTGATCTCGCCCGAACGCACCATTTCCACGACGCTGGCCGCCTGGTTCACGAGCGACACGGAAATGAGCGACAGCGGCAGGATCACGATGACGATGATCAGCAGCAAGGTCAGCAGCGACGCCAGGCCGGCGCGGCCCTTGGTTTTCCGCAGCAGCCAGCGGTACACGGGCGCGAACAGGATCGCCAGGATGACGCCCCAGAAGATGGCGCCCGCATACGGCGCCAGTATCCAGCCGAAGCCGATGGTGACGATGCTCAGGAGGAGCAGGAACACTTTCTGATGCAGCGTGAGGGTAGGCATGGGCGGTAGCGGAATGATAAGGGTTGAGTTGTCCCATCATAAGCGAGGCGTGGTGCTGCGCGCCATACAATTGTCGCCTTGGTAGTCCGTGCGCGAGGCGGTAGGCAAAAGTCGCACTGGTGCTTGTATAACCAGCGGGCAGTTGATGTGACGTTGCAAAAAAATCCGCAAGGCAAGATAAGCATTCGCTAATGCAAACATTTCTATACAATAAAGCATCCTATTTTCATTGCATTACCTTTAACTTACCTGTATTCATTGCCGAAAGAAGCATGTGAGGTGGAAGAAAAGACTCCGGTTTTTGTTAGAGCGTGTCTCATCATGGCACTGGATGTTTTTCAATGTATTGCTAGCATTTGCCGCTTACCATTTGATGAGCCCAGCTTTGCTGCTGTCGTTGATTGCCGGTGCACTGTATGTAGGATGCCGCTATCGCGCGCGCACTTTGAAATTGCGGCGCTCTCCGCCGCCTGAATTGCTATCCTGTTTCGTGCCGCCCCCGGCAAAGGCGGCAGTTTCATCGACCGCATCTTTGCCCGTGGCAAGCATCGTAAGTGATTTTGTGCCGCCAGCATCAACATATCAGGACAAAACAAGCGAGGTTCTATTGGCTGATCCATCTGGCTACCGCATTCCCCCGCCGCCGCCCTTGCATACCCCTGTCGCTCAATGGATAGGGCGTCATGAAAGTGTGGAGATTGGCGGTCTGTTGATTTCTGGCGGGATGATTTATGTTGGGCAAAGCTTGCCAGGAAATAATGGTAAGGTTGATCCCGCCCTGATCGATCCTGGCAAGAGTGTCGATTTTGGAAGCGACTATGCGACTCCCGTGAATTTCTACTGGTCGAGTTATTCGGATGCCTTGCCTCAGCAGCGCGGCGCTTACTTGCGTTGGCTTGCCGATGGGCGTAGTAGTCCAGATGCAGATATCGCTTATGTATTCGCCTTCTTTTATGGACTCGAACGGCGAGTATTGATCGATGCGGAAAATCACCGTGCCATTGATGTGGAAATACCGCAGATTATCAAGGAGCTCACACGGCTGCATAAACATTATGGCGGCAAGTCTGGATTGTTTTCGCGTCACTGCATGTCTCTTTTAGAAGTTCTGCAATTGGCAAGCAATCCAGAGCGCTTATATCTGCAGCCGATACCAGATCTGAGTCCTGAAGATGGCATGCCCCTGCATTTGCGGGTGGCGCTTGGGCAAGCATGTCGCGACAAGACGCTACTGACCGTAGATATGGCTTGGGCGTGGGTCCGTTACGATCCGGCGCTGATATTGCGCACTGCGGCAAGCCGCTGTCCTGAAGAATTTGAAAGCTTGTTTCGCCTCACTTATAGGCGGCTGCATGGCGATGGTATCGCGCTTGTTTCGACGTCGCACAAGCTGTGCCTGCCGTATTCGCCCGCATCACCCGGATTGAAAGACGGCGCTGGAAGGAGTGTGGTGCTAGGCGATATTCCCGATCTCACCGTGGCCAGCGCTCCGCAGCAAATGCTGCAAAAGTTGATCGATACCTGCTCGGCTGAATTGGACGCTTATAGTCGTTTCATCGAACATCGTCCTGATAGACGAACAACCTTGGATGCCTGGGTACTATTGCCATATTCGCTATGGCCGGAGGCGGCGAAGCAAGCTCTGTGTTACGTGAATGCGAGCCTGGGCGAGGCGGTGTTGGTGATGTCTGTCAATGAACTGGCACGGCATTTTGGTGCATCGGACGGGATCGGCAAAGACAGTTTGCGTGCTTTGGCGGCGGCATTGCTGGCGCAGCAGATTGCCATGGAGCCGGACATCTTGTCCATGGCCGGCAACGCAGCTTTGACCGAACGGGTGGCGCTGTACCGCGTGGTGGCGTCGGACGAAGCAGGCGATGGTGCACCGTTTTACGATACTGCCTTGCTGAGCCTGGAGTTGCTGATTGCCATGGCGCAGTCGGAAGGTGTGTATTCTGACCATAAATGGCCAATTTGCCAGGCGCAGATCACCACTTGGCGCCAGTTGACGCCCCACCAGCAGCAGCGCCTGATGGCGCGCCTTATTCTGCTGCAACCAGTCTCGCTGAGTTCCTTCAAACGTCGTATTGCGGCGCTCCCACTGACCGCACGGGATGCTTGTGCCGACTGCATCATCACGATGGTAGGAGCACCTGCGACACGCCAGGAAATCGCGGTGCTGGAAAAGGTCTGCACACTGTTGGGCGTTGAGCATGAAAAAATGTACAGTCAAGTACATGCTGCCGCGACAGCACATCCGCCAGCAAACGGTTCAAGTGTGTCGTCAGGCGGCTTTGTTCTGGATCTCGCACGCATTGCGGCATTACAAAAAGACAGTCAACAGGTGGCAACGCTATTGGGCGATATCTTCCAGGACGAAGCGACTTCTGAAGTCACGCTGCCGCCACTCGACAGTCAAGACGGATTACTTGGTCTTGATGCCATGCACGCCGCGTTTTCCCGCCACCTGCTGTCGCGCGCTTCGTGGCGGCGCTCTAAACTGGAACCCGTTGCCCACGATGCAGGCGTCATGCTCGATGGCGCCCTGGAGCGGCTCAACGAGGCCTGCTTCGACGCGTTCGATATGCCCTGCACCGAAGGCGATGACCCGATCGATATTAACCCCGACATTCTTGAAAGACTTGCACAATGAACGCTCCAGCCATTCGTTCCAAAGACCGCGACGCGGTGATCCAGTCCTTGCGTGCGGGCGTGGTGCCACGTGCTGGCCAACACCTGATCCAGGTTGGTCGCAAACCAGAGATCGAGACGCTGGTGGCAGATCTTGATCGTATCGCTGACGGTGGTTCGACGATACGTTTCGTTATCGGTGAATATGGCGCTGGCAAGACTTTTTTTCTCAACTTGATACGTTCTGTGGTGATGGAGAAAAAACTGGTGACCGCCAACGCCGACCTGAATCCCGACCGGCGCCTGCATGCGACCGGCGGCCAGGCACGCTCGTTGTACGCGGAATTGATGCGCAATCTGTCGACCCGCACCAAGCCTGATGGTGGCGCTATGGCAGGTATCGTGGAACGGTTTATTGCCAACGCCAAAACCGAGGCGCTGGCGCAAGGTGCCAGTACTGAGGAAGTAATACGGCAAAAGCTTGAACATTTGACGGAGATGGTCAACGGTTTTGATTTTGCTGATGTGATCGCGGCATACTGTCGTGGGTTCGAGGCAGGTGACGAGGTATTGAAATCCGATGCGATCCGCTGGCTGCGCGGTGAATTCAATACCAAGACTGAAGCGCGCCAGGCATTGGGCGTGCGTTCCATTGTGGACGATGCCTCTTTTTACGATCAGTTGAAGCTGTTCGCCCGCTTCGTGCGACTGGCTGGTTACGCCGGCTTTGTCGTCTGTCTTGATGAACTGGTCAATTTGTACAAGCTGGCCAATACGCCGGCGCGCAACGCCAACTATGAGCAGATACTGCGTATCCTGAACGACACCTTGCAAGGTACGGCGGTAGGACTTGGATTCATTTTGGGCGGTACGCCGGAATTTCTTCTCGATACGCGGCGCGGCCTGTTCAGCTATCCTGCCCTGCAAAGCCGGCTGGCGGAAAATACCTTTGCCGTAGCCGGTCTGGTCGATTACAGCGGCCCCGTGCTGAGGTTGGCGAGCTTGCGCCCCGAAGACTTTTATGTGCTGCTGGACAAGCTGCGTCATGTGCACGCACATGGCATCGCTGAGAAATATCTGCTGCCCGATGAAGCGTTACCGGCTTTCATGGAACATTGCGCGCGGCGCCTCGGCGACAGTTACTTTCGTACGCCGCGCACGACCATCACAGCCTTTGTCAATTTGCTGGCGGTGCTGGAGCAAAATCCTGGTGCTTCATGGCGGCAATTGTTAGGTGCCATTGAAGTCATGCCTGATATGGCCGGGGTGTCTGATAGCGAGGTCGAAGCCGACGACGAGTTCGCGTCGTTCAAGCTCTGACGCACATGACTGCCCCATTTTCGTCGTCGTTCTCCCTGCTCGATGAGCGCATCCAGCGCTGGATCTGGGCGGAGAACTGGAGCGAGTTGCGCGATGTACAAGAGCGTTCGATCGCTGCGATCAGCGGTGGTGGAAGCGATGTCATCATTGCTGCCGCCACTGCTGCAGGCAAGACTGAAGCGGCTTTTTTCCCCGTGCTGAGCAATATGCTGAAGGCTGGCGAAGAGCATGGATTGTGCCTGTATATCAGCCCGCTCAAGGCCTTGATCAACGATCAGTTCGGCAGGCTGGAACGCTTGTGCGAGACGCTGGAAATCCCCGTCTGGCCATGGCACGGCGATATTTCATCTTCGTCCAAGACGCGGTTTTTCAAACAGCCGTCTGGAGTGGTGCTGATCACGCCAGAGTCGCTGGAGGCCATGCTGTGCAATCGCGGTTTCCAGATGCCGCGCATCGTTGCGCGTCTGCGCTACATCGTGGTCGATGAACTGCATGCCTTTATCGGTACGGAACGAGGCAAGCAACTGCAGTCGCTGATGCTGCGCATCGAGCAGGCTGCCGGACGTACGGTGCCGCGCATAGGTTTGTCGGCCACGCTGGGCGAACTGCCGCTGGGAGCAGAATTTTTGCGCCCGCATGCTGGCGTAGCGGTCGATATCATCGAATCAAAAGCCGACCGTGGCGCGTTAAACATACGTATCAAGGGTTATCTCGACATGGGGACGCCACCGGACGAAGATCCGGATGGCGAGTCCGCCTCCGAGCTGTCGATCGTACAAGACCTGTTTGCAAAGCTGCGAGGATCCAATAACCTGATCTTTCCGAATAGCCGAGGCAAAGTCGAACAATACACATATGCGTTGCGCCGGCTATGCGAGGCCGCCAAGGCGCCCAATGAGTTCTGGCCACACCATGGCAGCCTGTCGCGTGAAATTCGCGAGGAAACAGAGGCGGCCTTGAAAAACAAGGAAGGTTGCGCCACTGCCATCTGCACCAATACCCTCGAGCTTGGTATTGACATTGGCGCAGTCAAGAGCGTGGCGCAGATCGGCTCGCCGCCATCGGTGGCCAGCATGCGCCAGCGCATGGGGCGTTCCGGGCGGCGTGCGGGGGAATCTGCCATCTTGCGCGGTTATGTTACCGAACGTGAATTGCATGTCGAATCTGAGCTGATGGACCAATTAAGGGAAGGAACGCTGGAATTTGGCGCGATGGTCAGCTTGATGCTGGACGGCTGGATCGAGCCGCCAAAAACACATGGCTTGCATTTGTCGACACTGATCCAGCAGTTGTTGTCGCTGATTGCCCAGCACGGTGGCATCCAGGCAGCCGATGCCTACCATATCCTTTGCGCCAGAGGGCCTTTTGCGAGTACCGAAAAAAAGGATTTTGCCGAGTTGTTGCGTCACCTGGGGAAAATGGAACTATTACAGCAGGAGGCATCCGGCCTGCTATTGCATGGCTCCAAGGGAGAACGGCTGGTAAATCACTACACTTTTTATGCGGCGTTCGCCACGGAGGATGAGTTCCGTATCGTCAATGCAAGCCGGGTACTTGGGTCTCTGCCCGTATCGAGTTCGGTCAGTGTTGGCGACTACATACTTTTTGCGGGCAGGACCTGGGTGGTGGAAGATATAGACGACGATAGCAAGACTATTCTTGTTGGTAAAACAAATACAGGTCGTGCTCCCTTGTTCAATGGCAGTGGCGGACATGTCCATACTAAAGTCAGAGAACGCATGCGGGAACTGTACCAGTCAGGCTTGCCGCTATCCTTTATGGATGAGGGGGCGAAAAAGCTCATGCTGGAAGGTTGTCAAACGTTTCAACGTTGCGGACTGGCGCGTAAGCCGCTGTTGATGATCGGCGGCCGTGTTTTTGTTTTTACGTGGCTGGGAGACCATGCCAATGAGGCGATTGCTTTGGTGCTGAAATCGCGGGGATTGGCAGCGACAGCGCAAGGCCCTGCCGTCAAGGTTGACGATGCAAGCGAACAGCGTGTGGCTGGGTGCTTGCTGGCCTTCGCCAGCGAGGCACCGCCCGCTGTTGAGCTTCTTCTGCACAAGGAGCATAATTTGCGGCGCGCGAAATGGGACTGGGCCCTGCCAGAGCGCTTGCTGAAGATGTCGTTTGCCAGCCTGCATCTCGACATCGTCCAAGCCCATGAATGGGCTGTCAAACACATCTCTGAGCTTTGATGGGGCAGGGTGGCTGGTCGGGAATAATTCCAGTAAGCTGTCGCTCCAGGCGTTCCATCCCGGGCGCCCATGACTTCGATTTCAGGAACGCGCGTGGCCGACAATATTCACTTTTATGAACCTGCACAGGGCCATGGCCTGCCGCATGACCCGTTCAACGCCATCGTGGGGCCGCGGCCCATCGGCTGGATCGCCTCGCGCAGCAGCGAGGGCGTGCTCAATCTGGCGCCGTACAGCTTTTTCAACGCCTTCAATTACCATCCGCCGCTGATCGGTTTTTCCAGCATCGGCCGCAAGGATACCTTGCGCAATATCGAACAGACGGGCGAATTCGTGTGGAACCTGGCCACCCGTCCACTGGCCGACGCGATGAATATCAGCTGCGCGCCGGCGCCGCCCGAAGTCGATGAATTCGCGCTGGCCGGCCTGACGCCGGCCGTCTCGCGCATCGTGAATGTGCCGCGCGTGGCGGAAAGTCCCGTCTCGTTCGAATGCCGGCGCACGCAGATCATCGAGCTGCAAGGCGTCAATGGCGACGGTGTCGGCAGCTGGCTGGTGCTGGGGGAAGTGGTGGGCGTGCACATCGCGCGCCACCTGTTGACCGATGGCGTGTACGACACGGCGGCCGCCGCACCGATCTTGCGCGGCGGCGGTCCGGCCGATTATTTCGAGATCGGGCCGGACAGCCTGTTCCACATGCGCCGGCCCGCCTGGCCGTAACATCATGCCGGGAGCGGATGGCGCTCTCTGACGATGCCGCGATAGATCAGCCACGTCGCCAGCAGGCTGATGGCGCCGGCGCCGGCCATCCAGTAGCCTGGCGCCGCCTTGTCGCCGGTGCTCTCGATCAGCAAAGTTGACACGAGCGGCGTCATGCCGCCGAACAGCGCGGTGGCCAGGCTGTAGGCCAGAGAAAAGCCCGTCGTCCTGACGCTGGCCGGGATGATTTCCGTCAGCGCGACGATGGTGGCCCCGTTGTAACTGCCGTACAGGAAGGACAGCCACAGCTCTACCATCAGCATGTGTTCGAAGCTGGGATGGGCGACCAGCCAGGACAAGGCCGGATACGCCGTCAATACCGTCAGTGCCGAGCATACGGCCATGATGGGCCAGCGCCCGATGCGGTCGGACAGCGCACCCATGACGGGCAGCCAGATGAAGTTCGACAGGCCGATGCACAAGGTGACGAGCAGGCTTTCCTCGGTGCTCAGCTTGAGCACGTTTTTGCCGAAGGTCGGCGTGTAGACGGTGATCAGGTAGAAGGCGACCGTCGTCAGCACGATCAGCATCGTTCCGGTGACCACCAGCGGCCAGTTGAGGGCGATGGTCCCCAGCATTTGCCGGAACGTCGGATGCGACTTGCGCGTCAGGTAAGCCTCGGTCTCCTGCAGCGAACGGCGGATGTAGAACACCACAGGGATGATGGAGCAGCCGATGAAGAACGGGATGCGCCAGCCCCAGTCCGCGATGAATTCCTTGCTCAGGGTCTCGTTGAGATAGTAGCCCAGCGCGGCGGAAAAGATGATGGCCACCTGCTGGCTGGCCGACTGCCAGCTGACGTAGTATCCCTTGTTGCCGGGCGTCGCCATTTCGGACAGGTAGACGGACACGCCGCCCAGTTCCACGCCGGCGGAAAAACCTTGCAGCAAACGCCCGATCAGCACGAGGAACGGCGCCAGCAATCCGATGGTGGCATAGCCGGGCACGAAGGCGATCAGCGCCGTGCCGGAAGCCATGATGGCCAGGGTCAGCACCAGGCCCTTGCGGCGGCCGATGCGGTCGATGTAGCTGCCGAGGATGATGGCGCCCAGCGGACGCATGAAAAATCCCGCGCCGAAGGTGGCGAACGTCATCATCAGGGCCGCGTATTCGCTGGTGGCGGGGAAAAAGGCCTTGGCAATGTACGTGGCGTAAAAGCCGAACAGGAAAAAATCGTACATTTCGATGAAGTTCCCGCTCGTCACCCGGATGACGGTGGCGATGCGCGAGGGCGGGCGCACTTGCGCGCGCGGCGTTGCGGCCCTGGCGATGGGGGCGGCGGTGGAGGGAATGGCCATGATTTACCTATTGATGAAAGATGAGTGACGTCGCCTAGTGCGCCGCTGCCGGTTCCAGTCCGGTCGCTTCGATCGCGCCCGCGTTGGCAGGGGCGGCGAGGAAGCGCAGCAGGGCGCGGCCGGCTTCCGGCTCCTTGCCGCCCGGGACCAGTGCCGCCGAAAACTGCGTCATCTTCTGCACTTCCGGCGGCAGCAGGCCGACGATGTCGATGCCTTCGACCGGCAGCAGCTCGCTGCGCTGCTGGCAGCCGAAATCAGCCTGGCCATGGGCGATGATTTCGCCGACGGGGGTGGCGGGAATTTTTGCGGCCTTGCCCTGCATCTGCTCCGAAATATGCAGCTTGTTCATCAGCTGCGTCTCGATGTAGACGCCGCTGGCGCTGTCCGAATAGGCCACCTTGTCCGCCTTCAGGAAGGCGCTGCGCAAGCCCTCGGTGGTGCTGATGTCGGGCTTGGCCGCACCGCGCCGCACGGCGCAGGCAATCGGTGAATTGGCCAGGACCACCTTGCTGCCGGGGACCAGGCGGCCTTCCTGCATCAGCTTGTCGAGCGCGTCGCCCACCATGATGACGACGTCGATCGGCTCGCCGCGCGCCAGGCGCGCCGGGATCGCATTCTTGGTGGTGCCCATCGATGGTCCCCATTCGGAGAGCAGATGGTCGCCGCTGGCGCGCTCGTAGGCGGGCGCGAGGTTTTTGTAGGCCTGGGCGAAGCCGCCCGAGCTGACCACGCGGATGTCGGCGGCATGCGCCGCGCTGGCGGCCAGCAGCATGAAGCCGGCCAGGATGGGGGCGGAGCGCCGCACGAGGGTCTGTTGAAGCATGGTTGTTTCTCCTGTCGTTAAAATTTGTGCATGAGGCCGAGCGTCAAGCCCATGCCTTTGCGGTCGTTGGCGCGCGTTTCCGTGACGCCGGCGGCATCGCCCTGCCACAAGGTGTAGTCCGATTCGAGGTACAGGGTGGAGCGCGGCGAAAGCGTTTTTTCCAGGTAAGCGAAAGCGCGCTGGAAGCCGTCGTCGACATGGCCCGTGGCGCTGCGCCGCACCTTGTAGTAGGCGGTCGTGAGCAGCACGTCCGGACCCAATTGCCGCCCCACGCCGGCGGACAGCACACCCTGCCGCACGGACTTGCCGGCGCCCACGTCGGCGCGGTTGACGCCGAGATTGGCCTTGAACTGCCAGGCGTCCACCTTGTAGGCGGCGCCCACGGTGGCGGCGTCGAGGCTGCGGTTGTCGCGATTGCGAAAGCGCATCAGCGCCCCGGAGATGGCCAGCCCCGCCTGCTGGTAGGTCAGGGCGCCGCCCCAGGTCGACAATGGCGACGTGGCGCCCGTCACCTCGCCGAAGGAATAGGCGGCGCGCGCCACCACCGGCCCGAGGCTGGCGCTGGTTTTCACCATGTTGTCGAGCCGGTAGAAGTTGTCGGCATAGCCGCTGCTGCCGTATTGCTGGCCGAACGCATGCCGGCCAAAAGCCGTGTTGCTCAATCCTGTGATGTTGACGTTCGGATTGAATGAGGCATAGCGGATGCCCAGCGGATCCACCGGCGCGATGGCGTCGGCCAGCAAGGTTGCCTGGCGCCCCAGGGTCACGGAGCCCAGCGGCGACTTGAGTCCCACCCACGCTTGCCGGTCGAACAGCTTGTCGGATTTGGCCGCGCTGCCTGTGTCCAGATTCAGCCCGCCCTCGAGACGGTACAGCGCCTGCCAGCCGCCGCCGAGGTCTTCCTGGCCGCGCAGGCCCCAGCGGCTCGTGTTGTTGATGCCGCTGCTGATGGCGGGCGTGGCGCCGCCAGCCGTCGGTGCGTTGGCGGCGGTCAAGCCTTTTCCATAACGGATGCCGGCATCCGCGATGCCATACAAAACCGCGCCGCTCTGGCCCAGGCAGGTGCCGCTGGCCGCGAACAATAGCGCGAACGTGGAACAATGTCGCATGGTGTCTCCCTCGGGGTGATGCCTTCTTGGCGAGGCTCAGCATTAAGACCCCATCATCGTTGAAATGGCATAATTTGATAATTGCAATTTTTCCGGGGATTCATGCATGCAGCGCATCAATTACGAACTTCATGATTTGCAGGCCTTCGTGGCCGTGGCCGAGCGCAACAGCTTTCGCCAGGCCGCGGCCGACCTGTTCCTGTCGCAGCCGGCGCTCAGCCGCCGCATTGAAAAACTCGAAGATGCGCTGGGCGTCAAGCTGTTCGAACGCACCACCCGGCGCGTGCAGCTGACCAATGTGGGGCAGGTGTTTTTGGTGAACGTGCGCGATGCGCTCAACGGCCTCGAGGATGCCGTGCTCGGTGTCGCCGACCTGGCCGCGCACCGCACCGGGACGGTGACGTTCGCCTGCGTGCCATCGGCCGTGTGGCATTTTCTGCCGGACGTGCTCAAGCGCTTCAGCGCGCAGTTTCCAAAAATCCGCGTGCGCGTGCATGACGAAAGTGCGCAGGACGTGCTCAATCTTGTGCTGACAGGCGAGGCGGATTTCGGCATCAGCTTCACGGGCGCGGAAAATCCGGAAATCCATTTCCAGCCCATTTACGTCGAGACCTACGTGCTGGCGATGCGCAACGATCACCGGCTGGCCAAGCGCAAGAAGCTGAGCTGGAAAGACACCGTCGACGAACGCTATATCTCGGTGGCCAAGTCGAGCGGCAACCGCAGCGTGCTCGATGCGGCGCTGGCCGGCGTGGAAAAGCACCCGTGGATCTCGTGCGAGATCAACCACGTGTCAGGCATATTGGCGCTGGTGGAGTCGGGCCTGGGTGTGGCGGCGGTGCCGGGGCTGTCGATTTTGCCGGAGCGGCAAGGCACGGTGGTCGGCGTGCCGCTCGTCAATCCCGCCGTGAAACGGACGCTGGGCCTGATCAGCCGGCATCAGCACGCGATGCCGCCCGCGTCGCGCACCCTGTTCGACATGATGAACGCGAGCATCGGCAAGCAGGGGCGGCGGGGGTAAGCGCAGAGTTAGGCGGCTGCCTCTCGCTGCGAGCGGCGATAGTCGAGCGGCGTGCTGCCCACCAGTTCCGCAAAGCTGCGGCTGAAATGGGCCTGGTCAAAAAAGCCCAGTTCCTGCGCCAGGCTGGCCAGGTCGGGCGCATCGG